>NZ_JBPBWC010000028.1:0-42788 GCF_050954125.1 Halomicrococcus pelagicus
AGTGAGGCGGGCGATTTCAGCCATTGACCAGCCGAAATTCGCTCCGCCTCATCCTTCAGCCTTAACTAAACGCGACCCATGCAGTGGCAGTGTTCAGATAAGGATAAAGCGGTTGAGAGTCACGGTGCTCTATGCCTGAATTCGACCGCCTCACTGGAGACCTTCCCCGCTAACGATAAGGAGAATAGCGAGAACGACAACGAGACGCACGTTACAGGTCCACGCGTCGGCCAGGACACGTACAGCAACGTCGATCACCGCTACTGGCGGGTAAACACTGCGGGGCTGAGACGACCGACAAACGTGCACTCGACACCTGCTGCTCACCTTCCTTCTTCCCGTTTTATGACTCGCCAGCAGACGCGTCCCGAAGTCGCCGAACAGCGTACGCTCACCGACAGCATCGACGAGCCGACCGACGACTGTGACGCCTCCGATAGCGCGCCGACAACGCAGGCGGCGCTGCTCGGCCGAGCACGAACACATGCGGCCGATGTCGCTGCCGAACACTTCCCCACGTGCCCCGTCGAGTCGATCGACTGAGAGGTCTCTGAGCGGGCCCAATGACAGACTGGCGCTGACCGGTCAGTAGGCCCTGTCAGATGCGTCGATCGTTTCGACCACTCCGCTTTTTCTGAGTCAAGAGGCGTATAACGAAGAACGGCCGCTCCCTCTACGTCCTCTGATGGACGACGATGGAACCTCGACTGAGAAAATTGATGATCTGGCTCACACGAGACAGAGTCGAACAGATTTCCTGCGACGCCTCCTCTGTTTGAACGCGCGGAGACGGCGGGAAAGAGACCATTTCGGTAACATCTATCTGTCTTGTCTCTTGAAAATCACCGTCAAGAACTTACCAACACATAATCACCGATGACTCGCGAGAAACAGAAACGCCGTCGCATACTGAAAGTCTCCGGGGCACTTCTCGCCGGGTCGACCCTGGCTGGCTGTTCTAATTCACAGCCTAAAGACGGCGAAGACAGCACAACGACGACTACTACCGAGAGACAATCGATCAATCCGAGTCGCGTATCGCTGAAGAAACTCGACCAACTGTACCCCTCGGCCCAGCCCCCGTCGAGTTCGCCGAAGCCCAGTGGTGGGTATTCGGAGACGGACGTACGTGACGATGGCCATTACGCTGTTCTCGGAACCAAGTGGGGCGTCGACGGCAGTTATCTCTTTGACATCGCCGATCCGTCTTCGCTGAAACAGGTCCACTACCTGCCCAACAAGAACGACGCACCGACCATCGACGTCAAGTTCGACCACCGGAACGGCCTGTACTATCGGGCGATAGAGCGAACGTGGCCCGGCAACTTCGAAGTCGTCGACTACGGATACTCAACCGGAAAGCCGACGGAACCGACGGTCATCGGCACCGTCTCGGACGGCAAGTCGCACAACGTGGAACCGCACCCGACGAAGCCGGTTCTCTACACGATGAACTACAAACTGAGGACGAATGGGTTCGACGTGTACGATGTCGCCGATCCATCGTCCCCACAGAAACTCGGCGAGTACGGTCCCCAGGGAGCGGGTCACGATATCAACGTTGACTCGGAGCGCGAGGTGCTCTGCTGTGCGTACCAGTCTGGGAAATTCATCGGACTCGTTCTCTACGATGTGAGCGACCCGCGAAACCCGACAAAGATCGGCCGCTTCGACTACCGGAAGCGAAAACCGTACGATCAGGCGAAGGTGGGCGAGGAAGCCTTCGGGAGTGCGCACCACGGGCATTTCGATCCACGACGCGACTTGCTCGTTATTGGAGACGAGCGGGGATCTGGAGTTCCTGGCGGCAAGCACATTTTCGACGTCGGATGGAAGAACGGATCGCTGGCCAATCCAATTCCCATCGGCTTCACTGTCTCGCCGAACGCTCGTCGGATGGGCGACGAGTTCGCTGAACGCTTCGACTGGACCGGCCACCACTTCAATATCGTTCCGTGGGGAGACGCGACGTTCGTCGTCGCCGCCGACTGGCACGACGGGGTGGTGGTGTACGACATCACCGACCCGACGAACCCGCATCCGGTCGATCGGTATCCAACCGACGACGGGACGCAGGCGAACGCGCCGAACGACAAGGTTTCGCTGCTCGGCGAACCGCCGATGGCGTGGCAGGCGGTGTACGACGACTCGCGTGACCGCAAACTGATCGTCGGAAGTGATACATTTACTGGGCTCTACACGTTCGAGCTAACGACCGGATAACGAAAGTTCGTGGACGAAGACGCTTTCAGCTGGATTAATCGCCGCCAGATACGCATTTTTGACTGCCTCGAGCGTTTCAACCCCAGCCAGATCAACGATGACCGCCCCACCATCTTTCCGGTCGTCTGTGATCGTTCACCTGCTGGATTGACCGCCTCGATATCGCCCAGCACTGCGAGCGGTTCACCTCGTCCAACTGGTGGCTGATTTGCGTGGATTGTGGCCAGCGTATCGGGCGGTATCGTCGCTCGAAGACAGTCTGCACTTCCGAGGACTACCAGTGTAGCGACTGTAGTGGAAATCTCCGCGTCGAAGAGGCCCCGGCCAATGATTGTCAGTTGCTACTCGCACTACAGCACGGTAGGTGTGATGACAGTCGCCCGAGGACTCTCGATCATAGCTGGTGCGAGAGCCTGTTATGGTGTCTAGGTAGAAGCCTTGGAAGAGATTTGAACTCTCGACTGACTCCTTACAAGGACGTCACTGAACAGCGCACGCTTACCGAAAGTATCGACGAGACGACCGCCGCTTGCAACGCCTTCCAATAGCGTACCGGAGACGCAGGCGGCCCTGCTTGACCGAGCACGAACGCATGCCGTTGACGTCGCTGCTGAATTCTTTCCCACGTTCCCCGTTGACTCGATCGACTGGGAGGGTTCCAAGCGGCCCCAGCGACAGGCTGGCGTCACCAAATACGATCCAGATTCTGAGTTGGTCACGATCCGTCTCACCTAGGGCGCCTATCAAGAATTCGGTTGGGAGCAGTTCAGCAAGACAGTACGTGAAGAGCTCTATGAGCCCTCCTAATCACACTATTCTGCGGCTGCTTCGATTTGCTGTGTTGCTTCGATAACTTCCTCGTGTGCTCCGCTATTTGACGCGACGAGGCCGTGGCTGTCATGACACCAATCATTACCTTGTAAGTCAGTGACTGTCCCACCAGCCCACTCGACCAGCGCAGCACCTGCAATCGTATCCCACGGATTTAGATCGTCGAGGTTGGTGATGGCAGCTTCGGTCTCGCCTGCGGCAACCGCCGCAAGAGCGAGTTGGGTTGAGCCGTAGCGTCGAAGATCGTTGAACCGTCTGACGACTTCGCTCGTCGCGGTTGCGAACTGGTCTCGACTGTCCATTCCCCACCAGTAGGTTGGTGCAACCATGAACCCGGTTGGATCTGTCCGGTCACTGACCGATACGGGGTCGCTGTTTCGTTGTACTCCGGCAGGACTGCCCGTATAGATATCATCACGTTCCGGAACGGCAGTTGCAGCTGCAACAGCTTCTGCATCCTCTATAGCTGCGACACTGGTACACCACAACGAATTGCCGCGAGTGTAGTTATACGACCCGTCAATAGGATCGACAGTAAATGCAAGTCCGGAACTAGGTACTTTTTTGGTAGCCTCACCCACTTTTTCCTCCCCGACAATGGGCGCATCTGGATAGGCTCGTTTGAGGGTATCAATTGCTGTAGCCTGAGCAGCACGATCAGCGTCTGTTACCACAGCGGCTTCTGAACCCTCTTTATATTCGACTTCAACCCCTGTCCGAAAGAGATTCTCTGCTGTAGCCCCTCCTGTGACGGCTGCTTGTTCGACAACGGGAGTGTAGGGGGAAGGTTCTACGGTCTTCGAGGAAGATGCTTCTGACGTTTCTTCCATTGATTTCGATTCTGCGTTTTGTGCCGACACTGAATTAGCGATGCCGATGCTGGTAACGCCACCTGCGACTCCTTTCAAATATGTTCTTCGGTTAAATGGATCCACCATACAGTGGTTTGCTAGATAATTACAAACAATAAAAGTTAGTGAACTTCAAACAGAGTACTCAGATGAATGTCTCGTTCAGATATCGTCGGTTTGAGCCACTGATTAGCAGACGAGCCAATATATTCTCGATTTCACTCCGTGAAATCTAACAGGGCTGCAGCAGATCGGTGATTTGTGCGTTTTAGCTCCATATGTGACTGGGAGGCATATCGCATCGAGATCGGTTAAAGAATCGTAGCTGTTCCTTCAAAGATAAAAATCGTTACAACAAGACGTCCGAGACTTCCAATGAACGTTGCGGCTGCGAATTTCAAATAATCTTTTTCGAGTATGGCAAATGCATAGATCGAGAGTGTATCTGGAAAGAAGGGAACACACAGTGCAATCGCTAATCCACTATATCCATATCGGCGGGCGAGTTTCACTGTTCGTTTCTCCGACCATTCAATGATATCAAATCGAGACTGACGAAGCCACCGAATGACTGGACCAGATTGTTTTGCCTCTTGCCCGAGATAGAACGCAAGGACACTCCCGACGGCCTTTCCCGTTGCGCTTACTCCCATTATAATTCCGAAATGTACCCAGAGCGGGATTCCGAGTTCAAGCGGTGCAGCAAGTACAACCTCACTTGGACCGGGTAGTATGAATGCTATCAAGAACGAGTAGACGAAAATAATCGCGAGTCCGGGCCATCCGGTTGCAGTATCAACTGCAGCATAGACATTATCAACAATATCTGGAATTAGACCAGAAGCAAAAACGATACTCTCAGAAGCTGCTACAATCACACTTGAGACTCACAAGCGAAAACATAGTAAATATTCGGTTCCCATATTATCCACCGCAAAAGTAACTAGTATTATGTATAATTCGTCACCTTCTTTACCCCCAAAGCGCAAGGTTTGTCGGTTAACTCACGTTCTGCCGTCATGTAGTGGCCGGGCGCCACGCCAGTCACGCTCACGGCCCTTACCTCCGGCTTTGAAACCCATTGACCGAACGTCCCCTCTAGTAGGAGAGTTTTACCCTATTGTAGTGGTCATCGGTTAGTCGGTGGCGTTGCATGTTTCACACTCGGTTTTTTGTTCGGAACGACTGGCCATCTGTCGTTCCAGACGAGTCGATCAAGCATCAGCACGCGTCGAGGCATTGGGCCGACCCAGGGGTTCGACCGCACATAGGCGTGATAGAGAATCCAATAATCGCCATTCGGTCCCCGTAGAACTGCACAGTGGCCTGGCCCAGCGAACTGATTGCTTCCGTGAAGAATCGTCGTTCCAGTTGCTGATAGAAGATTCTCGCCGTTCTTGTTCTGATACGGACCGCGTAGTTTCCGGGAGCGACCGACGACGACGTGATAGGTGCTTTTCGCTCCCTCACAGCAACTTCCGCGAGAGCCGAAAAAGTAGATATAGTCGCCACGTTTAATGAGATACGCAGCCTCAACACCTTCGCCAACGATCTGGAATTTCTCGCCGGTCGTGCGTAGTCCGTCCGAAGAGAGACGAATTCCATAAATTCCGGCATGGCTTCCCCAGAAAAGGTAGGGTGTTCCATGATGAACGAGAAGGCACGGATCGATTGAGTGAGAGACACCGATTTCGTTGCTTCTGAATAACGGACCATGGTCGTCGAATGGGCCGGTTGGCGTGGCAGCGGTCGCGACGCCGATGCCTGGATTACCTGCCTGGAAGGATGCATACGAATAGTATAGTACGTATCGTCCCTGTACTCGTGCTATATCGGGGGCCCATAATCCCCCTTGGTCACGCCATTTCGGTTTTTGCTGGAATGCTTCACCGACGAATTGCCAGTCGACGAGGTTTTGCGATCGTAGAATGGGGATGAGTGGTCGTTGGCCGGGACGTCCCCAATCCTGGTACGTTCCATAGGCGAAATATGATCCATCAGTGCTGGTGACAGTAGGATCTGCAAACACGTGGTTATACACGGGATTTCGGTAGGTGTCAGACTGACCACTCCTCGTATCTTTCTGAGTGGTTTTCGTATCTCCTAATTCGCCTATGCAGCCCGTGAGAGCTGTCATTGCGACCGTACCCCCGGAGCGAAGAACCGACCGCCGTACGAAGCCGTCGGTGCTAGTCATCACTACTCATGTCCTTTTCCAAGACGGATGTGTCCTTTGCCCGTATCTCAGTACAATTCATTCTGACTATCTGTCATGAAAATCGAGATGGAACAGAGGAGGCAGTCTGACTAAAACGAACTAGTAAGTGCGACGCTATTGGCTGAATCTCATCAACACACATTCTGAAACCCTCTCAAACACCTCCGAATTACGCCGGAATAGTGCTAGAAACCTTGTAGTTATCTGGGTCCACGTACTAAAATTCTCTCGCTCTTTACATTCTCCTGATCACAGCCGTACGTCGTCATTCCCATGACGTCCTCGACGGCTTAGACACGTAGTAGAAGTCTTCCAACAGCCAGACGTATGGCTTCATGTGCTAAGCGTTCGTGCCATGCCTTGGGCGACGTCCGTCAGATAGGCCGTTCTCAGTAGAGCAACGACCAGGGCGCTAACAGTGTTAAACATTAAGTCGAGAACGATATCCCGTACTCCATACTGGGCGAGGACGGCTTCTCCATCAATGAGGCTCGCCACACCGCCGCTGGCGACCGAGAACGGAGCGGTTCTCAGGGTTGACTTCGGCGTGAACAACCTCGCCGTCACTAATACGGACATGTTCTGGACGAGCGACGACTTCGACCACTGGCGCAGAAAAGACGATGAACTCGAACAGGGGTATGGCTTGTCCTCGGGAAGACTGGTGATAGCCCTCAACTGCGTGGAAGACAAAAAGCCAACGAATGTCCGAGACACTCGTGCAAGCACTCTTGTACTCGATGCTGGCCGTCGTGGCGGCACTTGCTGGTGGGTTGATCGCCATCTACCGCCCGCCGGGGCCGCAGATGGAGAGTAATGTCCAGCACTTCGCGGCGGGCGTTGTATTTGCCGCCGTCGCCGCCGAACTACTCCCAGATATCCACAGCCGTGCTCCGAGCGTGGTAGTAGTCGGGTTCACAATCGGCGTTGCCACCATGCTCGGGATTCATCAGCTCAGCAAGTACATCGAAAAGCGGGGTATTGGCGGGAAGGTCGCGGGAGCGTCAAGCCTTCTCATCACCGTGAGTATCGACATGCTCATCGACGGCGTCCTGATCGGTGTGACGTTTCTCACGGAAGCGGCCACAGGAATTCTTATCGCGGTGGCACTCGCCATCGAAATCCTATTTCTCGGCGTTGCCGGCGTCATCGCGTTACCGTCGGGGATGGCAGCACTTAAGAAACTCGCGGTACCTGTCGGATTTAGCGGCCTTCTCCTCACCGGAGTAATTACTGGAGTACTGGTATTCGACGGCGTGACCGGGGTAGCAATCGCAGTCGTGCTCTCCTTCGGTTCCGCCGCTCTCCTATATCTCGTGACCGAGGAGTTGCTCGTGAAAGCACAGACAGTTCCGGAGACGCCGACGTCAACGACGCTGTTTTTCGCCGGCTTTCTCCTCATCTTCCTCCTCGATATGGTCCACTGAGATCGTAGCTCGCAATCTAGATCGCCAATGGAACTCATCGCCGGATTGCAGCCATCCGAATGGGAGAGACTCACTTTTCAGATTACGGTGGAACCTACCTATTGTATAATCCTAATCGAATTTTGCGATTCTGGAAGATTTCCATATGAAAACTTGAATAGATAGCGTTTTTAGAAATTTTATACTATACAGAAGATTATCGAAGGGCAACCACCGAACGTCGCCCTCAGAGGAGTGGTTCGGGGCCATACCACATAACCCAAGAAACATTCGTACTCGGGGGCGGACCAATCGGTCTCACGCTCGTGAGCCGACTAGCGGCACAGAACCAGTCTGTCGCCATCGTCGACGAAGAGTCAATGGCAAGCCGCGCACGTGAGGCTGGCCTGATCGCCTACGAATCGACACTCGAGACTGCAACATCATCCGTCGACCGTCCAGCGTCGACCATCGTCACGACGGCCAGTAGTGCGTTCTTCTGGGGACTCTGGTGATGAAACACAGCCATCAATATCAGCGCTTATGCTGCAACGAGGGGAGCAACCCCTGCGTTGGAACCAGCGTCTAGTTAGAACGTAATTCGTTCAAGTAGCCGACGCACGAGACTTGGTCTGCGCGATTCGTGGGGATAGACAGTGACCGTCGTACAGCCCGGACTCGGGAACACCGGCCGGTCGTTGAACAGCGCATCTCGAAGCCTGTCATCGGCCCCGCGACGGACCAACAAGTCAGGTCGAGATGGTTGCCCACCGTCAGTCCAGAGGGGCTCACCGTAGACCGGCATGGAGAGCATCGCAGCCAACTCCGACCGGTACTCGTCGATCGTGCGCCTGTGCTGATCGGTACTCCCATGGTTTGTGGGATACCAGAGGAAAATACCTCCCTCATTTGCTGCGGCGACAGTCTCTGCGACGTTCACTGCCAAAGGCGGGTACGGTCCGTTCTCCCCGGAGAGGACGATCCGTTCCGGACGATCATAGCCGAGGTTGTCCACGAGGAGCACGTCACACGGTGCGTGCCGCACGACCCAGTCAATCGGGTCGCCGAACAGCCGCGACCGCAGCCGCAGTGGTTCGTGTTCGGCCACGATCGTGTCCACACCGCGTTCCTCTGCGAAATTAACGATTGCGTGTTTCGTATCGTGGCTGACGATTTCGTCGGCTTCGATACTAACGTCGAACTCCGTCGAGAGTGATTCCATCCGTGTTTCGAACGAGATATCCGACGCCGACTGGACCGTTGCCTGCTCGGTGAGCGGCGCCTGATCGGGTATCTCTTCGAACCGGCCGACGACTACACGCCCGTCGTCTTGGCGAACGAGATCGGCAGCCAACGCGACGAGTGCGCGTTCGCGGTCGTCGTCCCCGTCTTTCGTGAGTGCGACGAGAACCTCGTGGGTGTGCTCTGCCATGGTGGATTCGACATCCGTAAGAGCGTCCCTTCCGACCTGCCGCCGGAGTGCGTCGGTGGCTGCACCCTCACGGCTGACCCGCGGTCGAACGTAGAGGAGATACCAGCCGATGCTACCGAGTACGATGACGAGAGCTCCCACAAGGGCGACAGCTCCCATCTGCGTGAGGAGCAACACTCCGGTGATGGTACCGAAGATCTGCATCCAGGGATACAGTGGCGATGTGAACTCGGGGTCATACTCCACATTCCCCGTTCGGAAGGCGACGACGGTGAGGTTGATCAGCGCGAAGACCATGATCTGAAAGGCGCTGGCGAGCTTTGCAATCTCGAGAATCGGGACGAACGCGATGAGTATCAGTAACACTGCACCCGTCAAGGTAATCGAGATCACCGGGGTCCCGAACCGGTCGCTGACCGTCGAGAGCGACGGCGGAGCCAACCTGTCTCGGCTCATTGCGAACGGGTAGCGCGACGAGGAGAGGACTCCAGCGTTGGCGGTCGAAATAAGCGCGAGAATAGCTGCGATGATGACAGCGACGACGCCGGCCTGTCCGAGCGTCACTTCGGCGGCGACGGCGACCGGTGTCAGAGACCCGGCGACGCTTCCAGGATCCGTTATTCCGACCAGGATTGCGACGATTGCTACGTAGAGGACCGTCGTGAACGCGAGTGATCCAAGAATGCCGAGCGGAATATTTCGACCTGGGTTCTCGACCTCCTCGGCGATACTCGCGACCTTCGTGACGCCAGCGTACGAGACGAACACCAGCCCGGTGGCGGCCAGCAGACCGCCGATGCCTGCATCGAAGAAGTTGATGTAGTTAGCTGACTGAACACCAGGTGCGCTTCCGGCGGCGAACCAGCCAAGTGCCGCCAGCATGACGACGACGATACCCAGTTGGAGTCGCCCCGTCTGTTTCGCCCCGATGAGGTTCACCAGAATTAAAACTGTTGCCAGTCCTAGGGCAACCGGCTTCAGCGGGAGGTCAAACAGGAGTAATAGATAAGGAACACCGCCAACGAGCGCAAGTGCACCCTTGAACGAGAGGGAGAACCACGTTCCGACGCCGGCAATAGTCCCAAGTAAGGGCCCCATTCCTCGCTCGATGTAGATGTACGTTCCCCCAGCTTCCGGCATCGCAGTGGCCATCTCTGACTTCGAGAGCGCAGCGGGGACAACGAGTAGGCCAGCGATTAAATACGCGAGAATTACGGCAGGTCCAGCGATTTCGAGGGCGAGTGCGGGGAGAATGAAGATTCCACTGCCGATCATCGCACCGATGCTTATCGCGAGGACAGACGGCAGGCCGAGGTCTCGTTCGAGTTCCTTCATGCAGTATACCCAAGCTTGAGTTCCATATTTTCCAGGCTGTCGAGGACTGTGTCGGATAGTACAGTCGTCGCACAGATCGGCTCGTGACCGACCTCGGCAACAAGATCGTATCTGTCGGGAGTGTTCACCAGTACGAGGATTTCGGAGACATCAAAGTGGACGCGTACGAGTTGCGCGATGAGTAGATTCCGGCTGTCCCGCGATGTCGCCACGATGACCGTCGACGTCTCGGAAACGCCGGCCTCCTCCAGCACCTGGATGTTTTCTGGATTCCCATGCAGTCCTGGTAACTCTGTTGAATCGTGTGTTTCGTCGACAATGCTGACGGGGTGACCTTCGGCGTGGAGGCGCCGTGCTATCGATGTGCCCAGGTGTGCGCCACCGAGAACAAAATACTCAGCCTCGATTCCCCCGTTGGACAGTTTCTCATCCGCTAGTCGGGTCTGTTTTATACTCATGATTCTGTCGGTGATTGCTGGCATGTTTCTGTGATACCGAACTGTGGTCGACACTGCTACTAACACACGGAACACTATAAATGAGTCGACTTAATTGACGGAGCGTCAAAATATTGCCCGTATTTCGTCGAACCGTCTTTAGATTCGACGAATCAATTGACGTTTACATTGGACTACGAATTCGCAGTTGTTGAACGACGATACTGTCTGGTTCAGCTAAGTCCCGAGTTACCAGTCATCGAAACAAGCAAACAAGAATAATACTCCGGACAACGAATCACCCAATACATGAAAGACGGCGAACTTGATTCGGTCGATAGATCCATCCTCTATTACCTCCAGCAAGACGCTCGACGGACATCCTCGAACGACATCGCAGAGAAACTCGATCTATCTTCAAGCACTGTTCGAACGCGGATCCAAAAGCTCGAAGAAAGCGGTATCATTCGCGGCTATCACCTCGATATCGACTACGATCTGGCTGGCTATCCCCTGTACACCAAAATCATCTGTACGGCACCGGTCACCAATCGAGACACGCTTGCGAACAAAGCCCGAGAGGTGCACGGTGTCACAGCTGTCCGCGAAATCATGACCGGTAAATGTAACGTGTATGTGAACGCCATTGGACAGAGTCACGATGATCTCAACCGAATCGCTGGCGAACTCGACGAACTCGGTCTCGATATCGTCGACGAACGGATCATCCGAGATGAATACGTCTGTCCGTACCACGGGTTTCTCGAAAAAGAGGACGAGTCACAGCCTACAGACCTCGAAGACTAATTGGCAGATAGCCGGCCGAACCTGGCTCGATGTTACCGTATCTGAGATCGAACAGTAGGGCGAGTCAGGAACCATACGAATGAAAGTGTTGCCATTGCAACAGCCATAATCATCATATTCTGCCAGCCGTTGAGCAGTATCCCCGCAAGCCAGAGCACGACGAACGCACCGGTTCGAAGTGCTCGTCGGTGGTCATGTCGCGCAACTCCCCAATATCCAGCTACGAGTAGCGTGAGGAGTCCAGCAACCCCGAACCCAGTATCGATAACTGCCGGCGTTACCATATCTAACTCGTTGTCCGTTAATCACTTAGACTTATTTTATATATTACACCATATTTCTGCAATCAGTTTTCCCCAAAGCAGTGTGAGAGATGTCGGATTCACTCCCGCCGTTTACGGCGGGATTCTCTCCTCGTAGAGAGATAGAAACCTATACCTCTGCCCCACACAAGGTTCCGTATATGACGAGCTCAAGGACATCCGCATTCATGCTGGGCATCATACTCGGAGTCGCACTCGTCGTTTTGGGCGTCGGTGCCTACGTGCTTTCCGACTTTGCGAGTATCACGGCGCTCATTCCAGCCGTCTTCGGCGTTCTCATCGCCATCTTGGGAGTGGTGGGATACCAACAGACGGATCGGCAACAACTGGCTGCCTACGGAATCGGCCTGCTGGCAGTGCTCGGAGCGCTGGGATCAGCGCGTGGAGTCCCAGACATAATCGCGTTGCTAACTGGTGAAGCAGTCGAATCAACTATCGCGGCCGTCTCACAGGGCACGATGATCGTTATCTGTCTCATCCTTCTCGCCGCCGTGATACAGTTCATCCGCCATACGCGCACTACGACGAATCCGTGAGCGATCTGCAGCCAGAAATCCACGATTCTGAACGCGCTCGGCTAAGAGCCCAGAACTATTCACGTACACCGACCGTCAACGAATACCATTATAGAGCACGTATCCGATGAACGAGAGGATGTACAGTCCTGTGACGGTCTTCGTGAGGAGATTTCGCCCGAGGATGACGAATGCAAGGATGACGACCGGGCCGAGGAGCAGGATAGTATCGAGTACGCGGTCGCGCGCACCGAATCGAAACACCGCACCGACGAAGGGGAGCTTTTCCGGATTCATCGTTATCGGTAAAGGTCGAAGGTGTCGAACAGGCCCCGCAACAGGACCAGCACCGGGATTATTTCGAGCCGCCCTATCCACATATTGAACAGGAACATCACCTTCGGTGCGACGGGCATGTCAGGGCCGGTGATGCCCGACGAGAGGCCGACGTTGCCCTGGGCGGAGGCAACCTCGAAGATAGCGTTTTCCAGCGTGAACGACGGGTCGATGGTCAACAGCAGGACCGCCAGCCCGATTCCGAGGAACAGCATCCAGAGGAACGCGATGATCGATGCTTCCTCGAACTCACGGCTGAGTTCGATCTCAGAGAGATGACGCCCGTTGAGGTTGAGGTAGCGAACCGCCGACTCGGGATAGAAGATGCCTCGAATGCGGAAGGCGGTCCCTCGAATCAGGGTGATGGCACGGATGAGTTTGATACCGCCCACCGTCGATCCGGCGGCTGCGCCGACGAACATCGCCAGCGACATCGTCAGCTGAGCTTGTGGTGACCAGTCGCCGACGCCGGTCGTCCCGAAACCGGTACAGGAGGCCGCCGAGACGAACTGGAACAACCCGTATCGAATCGTCTGGAACAGCGTCGCTGCGGTCCCCGTCAGCACGACACCGTTGGTCACGACGACCTGCGAAGTCTCGAAGGTGCCGTTCAGCAATAGGATCCCGATTAGCGCGACGGACCCGAGCGTGAAGTAGCCCCAGAGCCACCGCGTCTGAATGTCCGTGTACAGGTTCCGCAGGTCGCCCTGGAATATCAGGTAGTGGACCGGGAAGGCGATGCTCCCCAGGACCATGACGGGAATCATCGCGAAGTCGATGAGAGGGCTGTCGTACGCACCGATACTACCGTCGGTGACGCTGAACCCTCCGGTGGCGAGGCCCGTCATCCCGTGGTTGATAGCGTCCCAGGGCGGCATCCCGGCCAGCCACAGGAGGCTGATCGAGAGGAACGTGAAGAGGATGAAGATCCACCAGATTGTTCGGACGGTCGAGACGATGCTTGGATGAATCTTCTCGGAGCGGGCTTCGCTCTCGTACAGCGTCAGCGACCCCGACCCGGGTCGGGCGAGGATAGCCGTCGTGAGGACGATAACCCCGACACCACCGACCCACTCGATGAACGTCCGCCACCATTGGAGAGTGCGCGGAAGCACCGATTCGTCGTCGGTCATCGTCAGCCCCGTCCCCGTGATTCCAGACATCGACTCGAAGAAGCTGTTTAGCGGGTCCTGAAACGCGGCGAGGGTCGGAGTGACGACGTTCGCGGGGACGGCCAGCGGCCCGCCGTACGGGTCGAGTGCGACCGTCCAGGCGATTAGGTAGAACGGGAGGCTTCCGAACACCCCGACGAAGAACCAGCCGGACGCGGCGATCATCATGCCGTGGAGCTTCCCGATGTCCTCGGGGTCGGGGTATCGCGTCGTGAGGAGGTGACCGAGTCCGAGCGGCACCATCCCCGAGATGACCAGCGCGGGAATCGCGTAGTATTCACCCCAGACGATGGCGACGATAATGGAGAGAAATATCATTCCGGAGAGAGCTTCGAGAATCCGTCCGAGATCGCGAGCCAGCGGCTTCAGTCGTCGCCCCATAATGTGCGGCTACCGTCCTGGGGATATATAATCTACTGATTCGTTCTCCGGAATGCTGAATCCAATTCTTTAATGCTGGCCGGAGAGATGGCTGTGGCTTCGCCTCTACTAAGATATCCACAAGACGCCGCCCATTCCTCCACCTCACTCACCGGTTGCAGGCGAATGAACTAAGACATCGGGTTCCCACCAAGTCCGTATGTGCAATGCGCTATCAGCATGCAGTCGCATCCTCTCTATACGAATAAACAGATAGATCAGTATGTCTTCCACACTATTCCAACGAATCATCGTTCCGGTTGCGAATAAAGACGATGCGGAAGCAACCACAGCAGCACTCACACCGTATGTAGACGCGACTACCAGCACGGTCATCGCAGTCCACGTCATCGAGAAAGCAGGCGGGGCTCCGGATAAGGCATCAGTCGAACAACGCGAGCTCTTCGCTGATGAAGCGTTCGAAAGAGTCGCTGACGGGTTGGAGGACGTCGAGTTACAAACCGAGTATCTGTACGGCACGGACGTTGCAGCGGCGATCATCGATGCTGCACATGACCTGGATGCGAGTGCGATTGTCATTACTCCGCGTGGTAGTAGCCAGTGGCTCAAGCTTCTCACCGGTGACGTGACCGCAGGGCTCGTGAACAAGAGCGATATCCCGATTATCGTGCTTCCGGATCACTCGGACGAGGAGGACACACAATGAGCGAATCAGAACAGGAGCTGGCGCGGGACCTCGGCTTCCTCGAGGCCTATACGATCGGTCTCGGAACGATGATTGGGGCGGGAATCTTCGTCCTCCCGAGCATCGCCGCTAATCAAGCCGGTCCCGCGAGCATGATTTCATTCCTCGGGGGTGGAATGGTGTCGCTGCTGGCTGCCCTCTCGTTGTCGGAGTTAGCGACCGGGATGCCGAAGGCCGGCGGCAGTTACTATTACGTGAACCAGGCACTCGGGCCGTTTTTCGGGAGTATCGTCGGGTGGGGTATGTGGGCCGGCCTGACGTTCGCGAGCGCATTCTATATGATCGGGTTCGGGCAGTATCTTCTCCCGGGTCTCGGACAGTATCTGACATTCCTCTCCGGATGGGGTGACATTGGAATCACCGTCGCGGCGCTCGTGATGGCAGCTCTTCTGACGGCTGTGAACTACTACGGTGTCAAGGAGACCGGCGCACTTCAGAACGTCATCGTCCTCTCGCTCCTCGGCCTCATCGTCGGATTCCTCGGACTCGGCATCGTCGACGGGCCGACGATTCAGACGTTCAATCCCAACGGTTGGCCTGCAGTTGCGGCCACGATTGGTACCGTCTACGTGTCGTTCATCGGGTTCGAGGTGATTGCCACCAGTGCCGAGGAAATCAAAAATCCGAGTCGGAACCTCCCACTGGCGATGATTGCGGCTGTCGTGACGCCGACGTTGATGTACGTCGGTGTAATGTACGTCTCGACCGGGACGCTCTCGATTACTGCCCTCGCGAACTCCCGGATTCCGGTCGCCGACGTCGCTGCCGAGTTCATGGGGACGATTGGTTCGTTGCTCATGATTGTCGGAGCCGTCTTAGCCACGGTTTCGAGCGCGAATGCGAGTATTCTCTCGGCGGCGCGCGTCAATTTCGCGATGGGTCGTGATCGAATCCTCGTCAACTGGCTCAACGAGGTTCACGACCACTTCCGGACGCCGTATCGCGCGATTTCGGCGACGGGAATCATCACGCTCGTTCTGATTGGCGTCGGTGTCGGCGTCGGCACGCTTGCCGAGGTGGCGAGTTTCATGTACTTGATCACCTACGCGCTCGTGCACGTCGCCGTTATCGTACTGCGCCGTGCTGACCCGGAGGCGTACAAGCCGTCGTTCCGGATTCCAAGCATCCTTTATCCCGCTACCCCGGTTCTGGGCTTTCTGGCCTGTCTGGCAATCTTGCTCCAGATGAATCTCATCGTTCAGGCGATTGGCACCGTCATTATGGTGTTTGGAATCGTCTGGTACTTCGTCTACGCCCGTGACCGCGCCCTGAGTGAGAGTCTCGTCGGTGAAGCGATTGCGCCGGAACCCACGGCGCTCGCCAACGGTCGGGGCAAGTACCGCGTCGTGGTCCCGGTCGCGAACCCGGAGACGGAACGGGATCTCCTCCGGATGGCTGCTGCCAGCGCTCATGCGCACGAAAACGAGCAGGCCGAGGTTATCGCAGTGAACGTGATCGAGGTGCCACAACAGACGTCACTATCCCAGGACCTCACCTTCGAGGAGGAACGCGTCGAAGGTCAGCAACAACTTCTAGCATCGGCTCGCGACATCGCAGACGACCTGGATATCGGGTTGCGAACGCGGTCGATCGTCGGTCGGAACGCCGGGTCGGTCATCCTGGACGTAATCGAGGAGGAGAACGCCGACCACGTGCTCCTCGGCTGGCAAGGGACTCGCAGCCGCCGAGAGCACGTTCTCGGGTCGACCATCGACCCGGTCATCGGAAGGGCACCGTGTGACGCGACGCTCGTAAAACTCGGACCCGAAGGCGGACGAGGCGAAGGTGACATCATGACCCTCGCCGGAGAAGGACCTCACGCACCCGTCGCTGCTCGGCGTGCCGCGGAGTTCGTCGCTACGACGGACGGGGAGGCTACGCTCACACTCTTCCACGTGCAAGAACCAGACGCCGAGGATGACGACGGTCTCTCCCCGCAAGAGCGTGGTGAGGCAGTGATTGCGGACCTGGCCGAACGTGCCGGAATCGAGTACATGGACTACGACACTCGCGTCGAGGTCGCTGACGATGTCGAACAGGCGATTCTCGACGCCGCGTCGGAGTACGACACGATCTGCGTCGGGGCGACGCGGTCGGGAACGGTGTCACAGGCCGTCTTCGGCTCACTTCCGGAGACGGTCGGTGAGAAGACCGATCGGACCGTCGTGATGGCGCGTGGACCCGAGGAATCGCCGATGTCGGTTCGCGAAGCCATCGTCCGGCGGCTCGAAGTGTAGTCGTTTCTCTCTGGCGTTAGCTGCCTCCCCCTTCAGAATGCGAGTTTCTCGACGAGACCACGTACGAGACTTCGGCTTTTCAGCTCGCGAGGATGAGCCAGTAGAACAGTCGCGTCTATTCGGTCGCTAAGTTCGACTGCCGGATCGCCGAAGGCGAACTCGTGGATGCGTGAATGTGCCACCGTCCCGATGACGGCAACGTCCGTGTCACCGGTAGCTGCAACCAGGCCGTCGATGACGTGAGACGTACGGACGACCTCGCTCTCCGTTGGTGCAGTGCAGAGCTTTTCGAGCTCGGCGTGGTACGTCGTCGTTGCCGTAACCTGTTCTTCGGGTGCCTCCTCTTCGACTGCCGTGAGGAACCGAATCCGGGCATCGTGCTGGACGGCGATGGCATCAGCGAGGAGCACCTTGAGTGGACGATACGGTCCCCGTCGAGTTATCACCGTGATATCGTCGATCGAGTCCAGTCCCCGATGGCGGAGGAATATCGTGTCACAGGGAGCGCCGTTCATGAACCAGTCGACGTCACTTCCGAGGAGTTCTGCATGAAGTCGGTCGGGCTCCCATTCACCCAGCAGAAAGTCGGCATCGACGCTGTCCGCGTAGTTGACGACCGCTCGCTTCAGGTCGTGTGAGACGATTTCTCGGGGAAGAATCTCCGCAGGGAGCTCCGCTGCTATCTCCTCCGTTTGTGCTTCGAACGTCCGATCCGACGCGTCCATGTCAGTGGCCGACGAGAGCGACAGTTGCTCCGGGACTTCCTCGAATCGAACGGCATGAACACGTCCTCCGTTCCGTGCCGCGACACTCGCGGCCACACCGAGTAGCGTCTGCTCCCGATCGGGCGGCGTGTCTTCGTCCATCGCAACGACCACCGTCCCGCCCCCATCTGCGAAGGTTTCTTCCACCTGCTTGAGCGATTGCGCATCAGCCGACCGGCGTAACGCATCGAGAGCTGCTCCCTCTCGCTCGGTCTTTTCGCGGCCATACACTAGATACCAGACGATTCCGATGAGGATGATGCCGACTGCACCTCCGATCGCGACAATGCCCATCTGGGTCAGCAGCACCAACCCACCACCAGTCCCGGCAATCTGGACCCACGGATACCCCGGCGACGTGAATTCCGGCGAGTACGACTCGAGCGAACTTTCCCGGAAGGCGATTAGCGCGAGATTGACGAACGTGAAAACAAGGATCTTGAACGCGCTTGCAAGTTTCGCGAGTTCGACGACCGGCACGAAAGCGATGAGACCTAGCAAAAGCACCCCCGTTAGTCCAACCGAAACGATCGGCGTTTTGAACCGCCCGCTGACCTCGCTCAATCGTTCGGGGGCCAACGCGTCTCGACTCATAGCGAACGGGAAACGAGAGGAAGAGAGCACTCCTGCGTTCGCCATGCTCGTCAGCGCGAAAATGGCGACGGTTGCGAGAGCGAGTTCGCCGAATCGGCCCGCAAACTGGCCAGCGGCGTACGCCATGGGAGTGAGCATATCATCGGCCATCAGGCCGTCAGACGGTGAAACGCCGACGACAACGAACACCGTGAGCGTGTAGACGAGCATCATCGCGACGACGGAGAAGATCATCGCGAAGGGAATGTTCCGGCCCGGATTCTCGACTTCCTCGGCGACGCTGGCGATTTTCGTGACCCCTGCGTAGGAGACGAACACGAACCCCGTGGCGGCGAGGATGCCGCCACTATCGTGCGTCGTGAACGGGCGGAATCGGCTGCTGTCGACGTAGGTGATTCCATCGAACACGAACGCAGCCAGGGCGAGCAGGACGAGACTGACGATAATCGCTTGTAACCGGCCGCTCTGTTTCACGCCGACGACGTTCACGACGATGAGAAGGACGCCCAGACCGAGGCTAAGATACACCAGATAACCGCTTGGGATGGATACGAGAAGAACGACATACGCTCCGAGTCCCACGAGCGCGAACGCACTCTTGAACACGAGGGAAAACCATGCCCCAATCCCTGCGATAGTTCCGAGTAGCGGACCCATTGCACGGTCGATGTAAAGATACGTTCCTCCAGCCTCCGGCATGGCGGTAGCCATCTCTGCTTTCGAGAGCGCGGCAGGGAGGACGATGAGACCGGCGAGAAGGTACGCGAGGATGACGCTCGGACCGGTCTTTTTCGCCGCTAAACCTGGGAGGACGAAGATTCCGCTCCCGATCATCGCCCCGATACTGATCGTGATCGTTGCGTACAACCCCAGATCTCGTTCTAGATCTTTTACCATGGTTTAGTTGTCAACGGTATCCGAGCTGTCTGGTCGGCCCGAGCAGGGTGTCGTCCTCGCTTTGGTGGACATGTAGTATCAAACCATGAGATTGCAAAACACGATGCCGGTATAGAACGGCTCACGCGGATTACTATCGGCTGTAGATATTTGAATTCATTTACGGCTCTCGATTCGTTCTGAGCCTGTAAACATATCCATAACGTCCGGCGTGAATCCTTGTTTAGAGAACACAGTCAGAAGATCTCCGACTCGAACTTCGACGTCACCGCGTGGCGTAATAACGGTTTCATTGCGCTCGATAGCAACGACAAGTACGTCGTCGCCTAGAATACCCATCTCTCCTGCCGTTTGCAGTGTCTGGCCGGCAATCGGGCTTCCTTCCGTCACGGTGATTTCGAAGACTTCTGCCTCGTCACCGATGTGCATGAAGTCCTTGACCGATGGACGCTGAACGGCTCGGAAAAGGTACTCGGCGATGAGATGCTGCGGATTTTCGAGGACGTTAACGCCGATTTGTCGAAAGACTCGCATGTGCTCGGGGTTGTGGACGACCGAAACTAACGACGGAACTTCGAGTTCTTTGGCGAGCAACATCACCATGATGTTGACCGCATCTTGGTCCGTCGTGCTGATGATGGCGTCAGCCTCGTCCGCTCCGGCCTCTTCCAGATTCTCCATGACCGTGGCGTCGGCATTGAGGACGAGACAATCGTAGTTGGTGGCTGCCTTCTCGGCGACATCCGCATCGTTCTCGATGACGACGACGTTGTTCCGTTGTCGAGTAGCCAGTTCGATCAGCGGTGTTCCGATACTTCCGGCGCCGACGATGATGACGTACATCTGTTGGTAGCTTCTGCTAGCCGAGGGTATATAGGATTGTCTAATTAGATATTTAAACAGGGGGCTCGAAGACTGACTATGAGCGGTAGTAGTTCAGGTTCCGATAATCTACGGGTGGCTGCCGGCGTTCCAGACTCGCTCACCGACGAGCTGGCGTCGCTCGACGACGACGCGTTACGAGCAGTCGTCGGTTATGCACGGGACCTCCTGAACGAGCGGCTATCGATGGCGACGCTCATCGAAGAGAACGGCGACGAGGAGATCGCCGACATCGACGAACGCGATGGATACACGTTGGTGACGAAGAAGCAGTCCTGTGCGGACGGTTGCGAACACTGCCCACACGGACCGTACCTCTATCGCGTGCGAGTCGAGCCGTCGCCGACCGACGATGAGCCGACGCTTCACTGGTCGTTTCTCGGTCGCGTGGAGTCTTGACATCCTCGACGACCCAAACCGACACAGCTCCGAAGGTCAGTGTCTCTCAGACGAAGGTGTCCATCGACATCTGGACGAACCTGCCGCAACAGGTCTCTTCGCTCGCTCTCGTGAACGATGGCCGCTGCGGTGGCGACGTCGCGTGTTCGCCCGCCGTGCCGGCCACGTTTCACCGGAGGACCGTGTCCCACAGATCCCGCCGGATGCGTCGACAGACCGAACGTTCTCTTCCCGTACGCTGAACGAAGCTCGGCCTTTTGTATCGCACACGGGAACGCTGTTCCAGTCGAGTGTTCAATAGTCAAGCCGGAAGGTAGACGTTCGCAAACCAAGTGACGGCTTCGCGAAGAACAGGGACGAAAATGGTTTGGTTCCGTGCAGATACGTGTACGTATGGGCTATCGGCTCGACGAGATTGACCGGAGAATCATCTACCACTTGATGAGAAACGCGCGTGACACGTCGGCACCACAGATAGCGGACGAAGTCAGCGTCTCACCGGGGACGATTCGCAACCGCATCCAGCAGATGGAGGACCACGGCATCATCACCGGTTTCCACGCCGCCATCGACTTCGAACGGACCGACGGACGATTGACGAACCTCTACACCTGTACTGCGGATGTTTCCGACCGCGAAGCGCTCGCCAAACGCATCTTCGACATCTCCGGCGTCGTCAACGTCCGCGAACTCATGAGCGGCCAGGGGAACCTCCAGGTCAAGGCCGTCGGCACCGATACGAACGACCTCGCTCGTATCTCCCGGGAGCTCACGGATCACGGGCTCCAGATCGTCGAGGAAAGTCTGATCCAGAACGAGATTTCCCATCCGTACCATCCGTTCGGTCCAGACGAAGGCCAAGGTCGGCTCGAACTCACCGACTTCATGAGCCTCTCCGGTGACGCTGAAGTCGTCGAATTCGTCGTCGACGAGGGAGCGTCGATAGCCGGGAGGACGCTCGAAGAAGCCGGGAAAGAAGGACTCATCGAAACCGAGCTTCTCGTCATCTCGATCGAACGCGGCGATACGATGCTCACACCGAAGGGGGAGACGCGCGTCCAGCCGGACGACGTGATAACCGTGTTCTCGCGCGGCGGCGTCTCGAAAGACCTGCTCACGGGGTTCACCGCCGACCCGGTCGAGGAGTAGTCTGACTCGGTATCGCGAACGAGGATTCCTTGGCAGCGAGAGAGACCAACGCGATTCGAGACGCGTCGACAGTGGACTGCTCGACCGATTTCCGTCGTCGTCTCTCCGGTTTCGTGAACTAGCGCGTACGGTAATTCACGTCCCCGGGAAGACGGTCGTCACTCGCGGACGACGATTATCGGTCGATCCGTCTGCTCTGCAATCGACTCGTAGGTCTTGCCGAACACGCGCTCGAGCGACGACTCCTGCGTCTCGCCCATCACCAGAAGTTCGTAGTCGCGCGCTGCCTGACTTATCGCAAACGGCGGGTCGTCCGAGACGACCACCTCCGTGTCGATGCGCGTCCGCGGGAATCCCTCGTCGACGAGGTGGTCGCGGACCGTCGACAGCATCTCGCGCCCTGCCTCCACGTCGTCGTCGCTGTCGGCGACGTGGAACAGCGTCGTGTGCAGGAGGACGTCCTCGTCGAGCGTGCTCACGAGGTCGGTGACGGGCTCCTGGAACTTCGCCTCTCGAAGGGGAACCAGTACCCTGCCAAGGGTCGTGATGGGATTCGGGACGAGCAGCGCGTCGACGTCGCGGTCTTCGGCGACCGTCGTGGGGACGTCGCTCACGTCCTCGTCCATGACCAGTTCGACGTCCGCCGTCTCGCCGCTCTGAGCGAACTGGTTCGCCAGCGTGTACAGGATATCGTAGGCTTCGACCTCTCGGCGCTGTCGCTCGTCCGCATCCACGTTCGATGGTATCTCGTACACCCCGAGTAACAGCACCCGACACGAGGTGAGACAGTCGATGAACGTAGACGGGAGCGGGTCGGGGTCGGGAAACTCGACCGGTATGAGTACGGTTTGCGGCTCCATATTCTTTAACCAGTACGCAATACGTATCTCCTGTTTAAAAGTACTAACGGATGAGTATTTGCAGCACGATTTGGATACGGTATCGATAATCTCAGGATGCGCGTCGGATTCCGTGAACCAGGAGTCGATACCTCGAAGAGGCATCCCGAGCGAGTTATTTTCAGTGACCCCCTATTCATACGTTTGGTGGTAAACGTCTGCCGCCGGCACCGCCTCGAAGAAGTCCCCGGTAACGTAGGAACACCGATCCTCCACACCCATCTCGAGCGCCCACAATCGGTTCTCCTCCTCGAGGACGTCGGGACGTTCGAGGACTATACCTTCGAGATGCGGGTGTTCGTCGAGCAGTGAACAGAGCAGATGGCCGTGCCCACCGCCCACGTCACACACGTGCGAGACGTCCGACCAATCGTACCCCGCCAGCATCTCACGGGTCCACGCGGTACTCATCACCTCACTCCACCACCCACTGACATCACTAGTACTACACGTACTAGCCGTACTAGCCTCTTACACCGGGATAAGAACAGCCTCTTGTCTACTCCCAAAACGACTGGATACGCTCACTCAACTCCGACACCACACGCGAGATCACCTCCCGCCAATCACTCGCGAACACCATATCCTCACCAGGCGTCGCCGCATCCGGCGGCGGATGAAAATGCTCCCGTTCGTTGTGACTGTTGGGATGCCTATCCCACCGACACTCCCACGACTCCCCATCCCGATACTGCTCCGTTTGAGCTACCCACGACTAAAGTCGTGGGATTCCGCTCGCACCACTGCGAGTGAGATCCGGGTGGCGCTCCGAGATCTCCCGATACGGACACTCGTATTTGACCCGGAACGAGGCCTCGTAGAGACTCATAGAAATATCTTCGAGTTCGAATCAATTAACAGTGCCGCCTATGTCCGGCACCACCTATATTCTAACCATTCCCCTATAGGCAAACATCAATGTCGGAGATGAGTCCCGAAGCACTCGGCGAACGACTACATGCTAACGCCGACCTGCTCGTACTCGATATTCGCCACGAGGAGGAGTACTACGACTGGCACATCCCGGACAGTACCAACGTCGATGTCTACGACGAACTGCGTGACAATCCCGACGCGGCGAAAGACACGCTTGCAGACCTCCCCGACGAGAAGGAGATCGTTACCGTCTGTACCGCGGGCGTCGTCTCACAGACCGCAACGGAGGTCCTTACGGATCTCGAGTACGACGCGAAGACGCTCACGGACGGCATGAACGGCTGGAGTCGCGTCCACGGCCATGCACCCATCCCCGTGGACTTCGATGGCATACTCGTTCAGGTCGCACGCCCGGGGAAAGGCTGTCTCTCGCACGTCCTCATCGCAGACGGGGAAGCCGCCGTCTTCGACCCGTCTCACTACCTCGACGAGTACGAGACGATTCTTGACGACTACGACGCCGACCTCGTCAGCGTCATCGACACCCACGCCCACGCCGACCACGTCTCCGGCGCTGCAGACCTCGCTGACCAACACGATGTCTCCTACTACCTTCACCCGAAGGACGCGCTCGCTCTCGACGCAACGCCCCTCGAAGATGGCCAGACTCTGACTATCGGCAGTCTCGACATCGAGGTCATCCACACGCCCGGCCACAGTGAGGGAAGTGTCTCGTTCGATATCGAGGATGCAGCACTGGTTACTGGCGACACGCTCTTCCACGAGAGCGTCGGCCGTGTCGAACTCGGCGTCGAATCAGGAATCGAAGATTCCGACGTCGAACAGAATGCCGAGACGCTCTACGAGAGCCTCCAGCGGTTGCTGGAGCGACCGGACGACACACTCGTGCTGCCGGCGCACGATCCTGGCTCACCTGAACCACCGGTGACCGCGACGCTCGGTGACGTCAAAGATCGAAACGAAGATCTCGACCGTGACCGCGAGGATTTCGTCGCGGAACTCGCATCGGATATCCCAGATCATCCGCCGAACTTCGAGCGCGTCAAGCGGACGAACGTGGGACAGGAATCAGTTCCTGACAACGAGCTAGCCGACCTGGAACTAGGCCCTAACAACTGCGCAGCCGACTAATCCATGAGTACGGAGACTGACCTCAAACAAGGTATCCGTGAACATCTCGGCCAGTTCTCGCTGCACGTCCTGTTAGTGTTCGCTACGGGGTTGACCATCGGGTCCGAACGCGCAGTCGTCCCCGTGTTAGGACGGGACGTGCTCGGCGTCGAATCACTACTCGTCATCGGGTCGTTCGTCGTCTCGTTCGGCTTCGTCAAAGGATTGCTCAACCTCTACGCCGGCAAGTGGGGGGAAGAGTACGGTCGAAAGCCAGTGCTTATCCTCGGCTGGGCAACCGCATTGCCGCTTCCAATCATTCTCATCTTCGCTCCGAGCTGGGGCTGGATTACCGTCGGGAACATCCTGTTGGGGATCAACCAAGGGCTGACATGGAGCATGGCGATCAACGCCAAGATCGACCTCGCAGGCCCCGACCAGCGCGGGCTCGCCGTCGGCATCGACGAGGCGTTCGGGTACAGCGGCGTCGCCGTCGGTGCCTGGATTACGGGCGTCATCGCCGCCCGAACGAGTCTCCGGCCCGAGCCGTTCTACTTCCTCGCCGCCGTCGTCGTGCTGGCGTTCCTCACCTCGATCGTCCTAATCAAAGAGACCGTCCAGTACGCAGAAGTCGAAGTCGATGACGACGACCACCACGATGCGAACCTCCCGTTCAACGAAGTACTGAAGCGGGCGACCTACGGCGACAAAACACTGTTTGCTGCTGCACAAGCGGGCCACATTGAGAAGTTCGTCGATACACTGTTCTGGCTTGCCGTTCCGCTGTATCTCACGAGTCAGGGCCTCGGAATCGCAGCGGCCGGATTCGTCGTCGGCGTCCATAGCGCGATGTACTTCGTCCAGATCGCAACTGGTGGCCTTGCCGATCGCATCGGTCGTCGTCCGCCTGTCGTCGCTGGGATGTTCCTCGCCGGCGCGGGAATCCTCGGAATGGTACTCGTCGATGGCTATCTCCCGTGGGCCGTTCTCGCCGGTGTGTCTGGCCTTGGAATGGCGTTACTCTACCCGAATCTGATGACCGTTCCCGGCGACGCCGCCCATCCGACGTGGCGTGCAACCGGGATGGGTGTCTATCGGATGTGGCGCGACGCCGGCTACGGCGTTGGCGCAATCCTGATCGGGCTCTCGATGGAGTTCGTGAACGCCGAAGCTGCGTTCTACATGACCGCCGCTCTGATGTTCGTCTCTGGAGCAATTGTGTTTCTCTGGATGGAGGAAACCCACCCCGAGTTTGGGACCCACGAGCCTCCTGCCCCTGCGATGGAACAACCGGCTCAGTCGGCTCCTCAAGACTAGCTTGGCAGACCAGTCTTTTCCGATTTCCTGATCGTATCGTACGTTCACTTTCTCTCAGCGCGTGTGGGGCCAGGACAGTGCTGTGACGCGCGTAGTTGGCCCGCACATCGGCCAGGGCACGTACGACAATGTCGATCACCGCTACTGGCGCTGCGAGCACTGCGGGGCTGAGACCACGGACAAACGCGCGCTCGATGCCTGCTGCTAACCTCCCTTCTTCCTGTTTTATGACTCGTCAACAGACGCTTCCCGACGTCGCCGACCAGCGCACGCTCACCGACAGTATCGACGACTGTGATACCTCCGATAGCGTGCCAAAAACGCAGGCGGCGCTGCTCGACCGAGCACGAACGCACGCCGTCGACGTCGCTCGCGAGCATTTCCCTGAGTTCCCCGTTGAAGCGATCGACTGGGAGATCTCTGAGTGGGCGCAGCGACAGGCCGGCGTCACCGAATACGACCCCAGATACTGAATCGGTCACGATCCGGCTCACCTGGGACGCCTACCAAGAGTTTGGCTGGGAGCAGTTCAGCAAGACGGTGCGGCACGAACTCGTCCACGCCTGGCAGTACTGGCAGTTTGACGACGCCGACCACAGTGAGACGTTCGCCCGCTAGACCGACCCGTTGGACATTGACCAGCATTGCGAGCGATTCACCTCGCCCAACTGGTGACTGATCTGCGTAGACTGCGGTGAGCGTATCGGGCGCTATCCCCGCTCGAAGACCGTGTGTAATCCCGAAGACTACCAGTGCGGTGACGCGGTGGAAACCTGGATGTCGAGAAGGGGCCTAGCCAATGACCGCCGACCGCTGTCCGCACTGCAAGGCGGCGGTCGCGACAACGACTGTCCGGGGTCCCTCAACGATGGTGGTGCATCCGTGCGGACATGAAATCGCGTCGGAATCGCCACTGATCGAATTCGGCGACCCCTCGCCTCACGCCCCGACGAGTGGCTCACGGCCTTCCTGGCCGACACTGCCGACGACTGACGGCCGCTGGCGCTGTCGACCCTCCGTCTTCACTTCAATTACGCCGTCTGATTCGCTTTCCACACGCCGTAGCCGTTCTGTCGCGCCGTCTGCATCTTCTGCATGAATAACGGGCGCTTGCTGAACTCACTGTCTGTGACGCGGGCATAGCCAAATCTGGAGCAACTGGCGGCCCTGCCGGGATGACGGCACACCCTCGAACACCGCCGGATTCGCGTCCTTCGCTGGCTGCGGCGTCTCAATTTCTACCAAGCGAAGGATGGAATTGAAGGGGAGAGAGTGACACTGCGAACCGGGCAGGTCACAGCGCTCTCGATGGGGAAGCCAGCCCCGTTGATGGGCAGGCGAATCACGGCCACTATGGAGCGTGATGCCGCGTGCCACAGTCGTGCGCATAGTATTATAAAAAGTATGTATGCGTTCACAAGTAGGATGTTATCAAGAATGAAAGTGTGTTGAGAAAACTTGAGTCCGAACGACCGTGCTATTCGTCCTAATTATCAGCGTAATGGTTCTAGGTGCTGCCGAATGTTCGAGCGCTGTCGCTACGGACGGGTAGGCATCCACCGCCGCTGAGCGGCCTAGCGTAGCTCGTTGATGCTCCTGGGGGCGTGATGGTCTTCGACGCGAGTTCGATGGTAGTCGCCGACGGTACGCTCGTTTTGGTCAGAGACACGCTCGGCAGTCAGCAGGAGCTAATGGCATGCGTCGTTTGCATCCCTCCATGTCGAGATCATGGGTGCAACTCTGTGGGTGGAGATTGCGCGCCACACGGTGAACAGATATAGCATGCGTCAGGAGTGCACCGAGATTGCGATGCCACTCTTGTTTCGACTCCTGCGTCTAAGGTGCTTACTTCCAGTCTGTGTGCGAGAAGATTGCAGGCATGCTCTAAGTGGGGGAGAAGAAGGGAGGACGGCCTCCCACCCGGACGTGTCCGGTCTCACTCTCCGAATTTACGTTCAAACGCTGTGATAGAGTCGTCGATTCCAGCGATGATGACTTCATCATCGGCGGCAAAGGTAAAGCTCGATGGATCGAACTCAGTAATCGTCGTCCTGTTTCTGATGACTGCCACCACCGTACACCCCGTTTCTGTCCGAACCTCAGCATCGGCGAGTGTGGTCCCGGCTAGTCCCGTGGCTGGAAGACGAACAATGCTTACTCGTTGATCGTACGCCAGTACCTCTTCGTCTTCGAACACTGTCGAAGCAAGCATACGGCCGCTGACCGTCGTTAGCGACTGCACGTAGTCAGCTCCTGCTCGATACAATTTCTGAACATTCTCATCTTCGTTCGCTCGCACCACGATATAAAGTTCCGGATTGAGATCACGAGCAATCAGAGTCGAAAAAATCGCTGTTGTATCGTCTGCGACAGTAAGGATCAGGGACGAAGCCTCTTTGATTTCCGCTTCTATCAATACATCAGGATCACGCGCATCACCGGCGATATCGACATTCTCTTTGGCATCGATGTCAAGAACCGTCAGCCAGGAGTTTAGCGGGGCCAGCGTCTCGTATGCTGCCTGTCCGGCATCACCGTAGCCAGCCAGGATGATCTTCTGAGGAGTAAACTCGCGGACGGACGAAGCCGTCGCTTCTCGCAAGGCGTCTATCTGGTCTGGTTCCCCAGCCACGAGCAACCGAATCCCGGCATTCAATTCGGCGTGCGGATCGACTGGCGTTACAAATTCACCGTCGAACCATGCACCAACTGCGTTCACGCCGAATTGCTCGCGCAGTCCTGCCTCGGCGAACGTCTTGTTACAGAGCTCGCTGTTCTCTGCAACCGAGAGTTCAAGGAGCTCAAAATCATCACCGATGACTGCCCCTTCTTTGTCATCTGTCGTTACGGCTGTGGGCAGTTCCAGAGCTAAACTCTTGCCCAGTAACTGGCGGGGCGAGAGAACTTCGTCAGCACCGGCCACTTGGTGATAGTGAGTCAATTCTGCGTCTTCGACGAGGGTGATTATACGAACGTCTGGAGTGATATCGCGCACTGCAAGGACGATACTCGCATTTGCATCGTCGGCAGCGTCGGCGACGACGGCAGTCGCCGACTCAATCTGCGTGTTTCGTAGTGAGGTTGTGGATTGTGGATCGCCGTAGACGACCCTGTATCCTGCTTCGTGGAGTTCATGTGCTATCTCAGAATTGGATTCGATTAGAACGTAGTCGCGGCCCCGAGCGTCGAGTTCCATAATGAATGCCTCGGTGCGAGGGGTGTGTTCGCAGACGATGACGTGGTCTCGGAGTCCGGTGACTGCCTTGGGAGCGGTCGGTGTAAGCGCGCCACGAAGCCAGGGGACAGCGAATACATCGACTGCAGTGAGGATAAGCGCGATCCCGGCGAATTGCATTCCGATCGCTAGGAAATTCATTTGGGGGGTGCGCCATGGCGCATCTTCTCCATATCCTGTGGTAGTGAAACTCTGAACGACGACTTGAAGAGATCGATAGAAGGGTTGCGGACGATGCTCCCAGATGGCCATACCGGCATTATAGATGCCGGTGAGTATTAGGGTCGTTACAATAACCAATGCAAGATAAGAGACGGTTCGACGAGTTTGAAACGGCATATGAGAGAATAGGTCTCGTCAGTAGATATCTGCATGGTCCCACTGGGACTGCGACGACGACGAACTCGGCACCTTTCTTCTTGTTGCTCGCACTCGTCGCGGTATCGACATGGAAATCCCTGGCCAGGTCGAAGTGACTAATGAGAGCCACAACGACCCCGCTGACCATCAATACGTTGTCTCGCTTGACGACGTGACCGGCGACCTACTGGCGCACCTGCCCACACCACGTCCACCGCAACGCCCACTGCAAACACATGGCCGCCGTCGAAGACGCGACCACCGACGGCTCCCTCGACGCCTTCCCCACTGGCGACGATGACGAGAATGATGGGCCGCGCATAACTGGTCCGCACGTCGGCCAGGACACGTACGGCAACGTCGATCGCCGCTACTGGCAGTGCGAACACTGCAGGACTGAGACGACCAACACACGCACACTCAAGCACTGCTGCTAACCGCCGACGAAGACGCTGCGACCCATACCGGCGATGGCACCGAGTATGACATCCTCCCCGGCGTTCACGCCGGGGTTTCCTCCGTGGGAGTCTCAGCCGGTCTACGACTCCCCGGAAGCAACATTCCCGTCCCGGTAGACGGTACTCGGGTCTGTGCGCTGTTCTTTGGGACGGTGAGAGCGCGGTGACTCCGACCAGTCGTGGTCGTCCCACTCGAACCGCACGGGCCGTGCCATCGGCCTGACTGCCTGTTCTGTGTGCCGCTTCAGGAACGTTTCCGACGCCGTGAGGTCGGCGTGCCCCTCGAACCCACACGGGCAGGTGAGCGTGTCCCGATGCCGTGTCGTTCGGTCTGTCCCCCCGCACTGGAGACACTCTTGGCTGGTCCACGCTTCCGACCGAACTTCGACCGAGATACTGTATTCCTCGGCGGTACATGCTAATCGTTCGGTAAACTTCTTGAACGACCAGAAGTTGTGAGTCTTGGCATTGGTTTTGACCGACCAGTGCGTTTCCAGCACGTCGGTAAGACCACCGATATACACGGTATCAACCCCGTCCTCGTACAGTCGGTCCAACAGGTCACGACACAACGCTTCTTGAGCGTGGTCGCGGCGACGAGTCCGTTTCTGGTACAGCCGCCGGATACGCTCGCTACTGTATCGGCCTTCTTCGAGTTTCGACTGTAACCGGGCGATTTCTCGTGTCGTGTCACGGAATCGCTGGAACAACTCGCGCCCTTCGTACAGATATTGCTCACCGGTCGTGGTGGTACAGGCAACGAGATTGTTCGCACCAATGTCCAGAGCGGCCTTTTCATCGGCCAGTGGAGTGTTCCGTGTATCGTCAGAAACAGTCACGGGTTGCGAAGCTCGGAAGGTGCTGTCTGTCTCGTCGTACCACAGGCCCAACCGGCCCTGTTTGTCGTAGTCGGACCAAGTCGGGCCGCCAGCGATTTCGAGTCTGAGACGCCCGGTGTGGTCGTATTGGTCTTTCAACTCGCTCCCGACCAGTATCTCAAGGCGGGCCCACTCGCCCCATTCGACGGTGTACGACGTGTTGCGAATGACGGTTTTGAGTTGGCGTCCCTCGTCCTCGTTGCCACGGAATCCCGGCGGTTCCGGGTGGTTCGTAATCGACGTGTTCGACTCGTCGTGATATTGGTCTTTCAGACGGAAGAACCCGCGCCACGCTTCGCTGTTCTTCCGTATCACCTGTTGGGCAGTGGACGCGCCAAGCACGCCTTTGTATTTGCCTTCGAGTCGGCCTGTATCGGCGTCCCACACGTCCTCGCCTTCGAAGCCGTCCTCGCCGTTGTACCGCATGAGGCGCTGGTAATTGACTTCGTTCCAGAGAGCGGCGGAAGCGTCCAACAGGTCCCGTAGCAGTTGCTCTCCATCGTCAGAGAGCGGTCGCACAGCGAACGTGTTGGTACGCTTCATACCACAACCGTTTACCCGTCTTTCCGTCAAATAAGTCTTGTAAGACATGACGACTGAAACGCCACTAACCTGCTACATCTGTGGACGGACCAGCGACGACTGGATGGCAGTTGACATGATTGGGTTGTTCGAGGACCAAGAGGCAGCCCGTGAACGCTTCAAAGAAAAGCACGACAAGGAACCAGAAAGTTACCTGTTCGTCTGCCCGGAATGTGAGGACGAGACCCCTCACCACGCCGAGAACTCTTACGAGAAATACGGGAAATACCAATGAGGCCAGCAATCGACATTTCGCACGGTTTGCACGGACGGCTCAAAGACTATGCAGAAGCGAACAATGTGGACCTCTCGGAAGCCTATGTAGAAGTGTTAGAGGCTGGTCTTGAATCGTTGGAGACTCAGGATCAGCAGTAAGGTGGCGGTACATTAACCGAGCTTACGCGATTCACGCCTGCCGTGAACGGCGGGACCCTCTCGCTGTTGAAAGGTAGGTGAAGTAGTCGTCGTCGCTCATCACGCGTTCTGGGATCATGCCGCAAGCGGGTGTGTCGGTAGGTTTGGAGACGGTGCTGAGCGTGAACCGTTTCACGACGATATCGTAGAGGAAGATAATGGTGCCGATGATGATTATAGTATCGCCAGAGAGGCATGAAACCCACTGCTCACCTAGTCATCCGCTGATCCCCGTAAGACGGGATTTCAGCCAGGTCTCATTTACAGCAAATGCTCTCCTAAGGGAGTGCTCACGACTGGAGTGGACAGAATGATTGTCTCTTATCGATAGATAGAATCCCTCTGGATGTGGAGTCCCCGCTCCGATTCCAGAGGGATCGTGGGTGCCGAGACAAGACGCTCCAGATCACTTCTGGCCGCTCTCCACGAACGGCCACTCACTACTCACGAGCCGTCTCTCTATAGTAACTCGCCAATTGAAGAAGCGATAACGCAATTGAGGCCATCAGACAGTACGAATTTCTCACAGCCGAGTTCTGCCACGAGAATCGAGATATAGAAGGTTCAAATGTACCGTTTCACGGACTCACGTTTCAGAATTGGATACTGAAGGGAGACATCCTTCGATCAAGGCTGCCAGACTCCGGTGCAATCGCTGTGAAAATCTACTGCAGCATACCTTTATCGCGCTCAGAAACCTCCCTGAATCAAGTTTTCATCGAGAGGGTGACGCAGCTGTCGCTACTAGGAGCTATGCTGCAGTCGCTTGTTCGGCGAGCGCATCGACATCCTCCAGGTCGTCCGGCTCTAACAGCAACCGAAGGCGTGGCCGCCCACCCTCGATCGGAACCTTCTCTGTATCAATCAGCCCATGATCTTCAAGGCATGTCTTGGTCCGCGAGAATGTTGCTTTACTCGCCAGTCCTACGTCCTTCCGGTTATCTTGAACGAGTCATTGGTCGAATCGAACGGCGTCAGCCGTGCGCGAGTAGATGTGTAGTTCACCGTCTGAAAAAGAGTTAAAGACCAAGGTATCCGGAATTGGGCAATAGGCCAGCCAGATAGAGCACGCCAATTACGAAAGTGTAGATGGTGATCGACATCGCGGGCGGGTCGACGTGCGTCCCAGAGTGGGCGTAGAAGATTCGTTGGGTGACTTCGCCAAGCAACGCTCCAACGACGCCACCAGCGATAGCAACAATCATCACTACCAGTTCACTTCCTGTCATTCCCGCAGCGACGACCGCGAATGTGGAACCGCCAAGCGTGATATGGTGAGTAACCGGGAACTTCTCAACGCCGAGGTTGAGAAACAACAGACTTGCGGCCGAGATACCGTATGCCATGAAGATACTCCCGGTCATAATCCAAGTCCAGCCGCCCAACGCACCACCGACCAATCCGATCGCCGTGACGCCGGACCACGTGTACTGGTGGGGAAGCCACGGTTCGACGGCGAGCCGGCCACTGCTGTCACTCCGCGTCTCGTCCCGTTCGAACGGCCCCATATCGAAATAGCCACTACCAGCCGGACTCCCGACGATCGGGTAATTAAAGGCTATGCGGGCGATGACCGCAGTTGCGAATACGGCTAATGCGATCCCATCGTAGGGAAGCGCAAACGCGCCGCTAATGCGAGCGATCAGCATGCCGAGGATGCCAAAAATGGCACCAACTGCGAGGATGTCTGGTTTCGTACCGAAGGCATAGAGGATGTCTTTTCCGAAGTGGTAGTCCCATCCCTCCGGTTCCATCTCTCCGTATCGCTGGCCTGCGTAGGCAGCGGCCGCAACGCCGCCAGCGAAAGCGACGTGTGGCCCCGTGACTGGTCCGAACCCGATCGTACCAGTCACTCCGGACGCCAAGTCGGCACCGGCGAGCCCAGTGAACTCTGTGCCTGTACCGCTGAGGGCGTTCAAACCTTCACCTAGCAGAACAACAAATCCGGTAAACACGAACGATGGGAGTGCTCCGACTGACGCTCCGAACGCGCCGCCCGCTGCGGCAGCGAGCACTAATACAATGAAATGCCCGTACTCCATATCGAGGATCGGGACCTGCAGGGCGACGTCGATTAGTTCAATAGTCATACGCACCCTTCTCCGTCATATGTGTAGTTACGCGAGGGAATGATGTGTCTTTCCGGCGACTGAGCCAGTCGTTATTGCTTCCCGATGTCGATGGATTCTGGATAGCGACTGTCTTTGTTGTCTTAGAGGTATCTCTCATGGCGTGCGTACCATAGCTCGCCTCCGAATGGTTCTGTTTGTGTTTTTCTTCTCCGGTTAGGACAATTCTCCCTGCCTGATGGAGAGCAACGAAGTGCAAACTGGTCAATCTCTGATCAATCACGCTAGTGGGGGTGTGTGCTGGCATTAGCCCAATCTGCTTCATGTTTATATTTGTTAGGATTGGTGGCAACAACAACTTCCTCTCTCATAAGTGTTCGCTAAATAATAGCATGGTGATCCGCGGAGCCTGACCTCGAGACGCTCGGCTTGGTTCGCCTGGAGATGTTTTTAAGAGCCGACAAAGGAGTACTCATTAAGATCGTCAATATGGATCAATATAGTACGACTAATTCGTTCACCTTCTGTTTGGGACTATCTGTCTGCGAGGAGAGCCCCGTTTCCGGCGGGCGTGAAGCCGACATCTCCCACACAACCCACGCATCGACCCCATACGGAGGTCGATAAGTACTTCGAGAAAGTCGTCGCATTGGTCGATTCGGAGTTGTTCGAGATCGCGGCCCATCTCGACCTTATCGAGCGCAACTCCGCCCTCCGAGGATTCGCGACCGAATCACACTATCGGCAGGTCGCCGAGGCCCTCAAACGCTCGCAGACGATCACCGAACTGAACGCCGGGCGCATCCTCGACAACTACGGGGAGTACCACCCATCCCCCTCGTTTCTGGACATCCTTCAGGAGTACAACGTCTCCGTTACCGTCGGAACTGACTCGCACACTCCGGAGGCACTCACCGACCGCGTACCCCACGTCGCTGGCTGGTTTGAGGAGAAGGGGATTGCACCCACCGAACTTCCAGTATAAACGCGGCTGCTCGTGCGTCCGCACACCTGTCTGTGAGTCCGACTAGACTGACAATCTCCGACGGCGAGTCGTCCGTCACGGGACAAGTGTGATGTCCGCACACTTACAGAACAGCTATTTCGTCTCTGACGGGTTGAAACGAACGATAGTCGTCTGCTGCTTACATCCTCTGTATCTTGCACGCGGGTATTGTCAGCCATTGAGGGTCTCAACAGAGCCTATTCCCCACTCCTCACAAACGGACCTGAATCGGCGTGACGGAACACCTGGCGCACTTTTTCTCCGACGACCGCCCCGTGCTGCTCCGGTCGGCGTTGACTACTGCTCTTGAATCTCGGACTTCTCTTTAAGTGGTTCTGGCGACAAGGGATAGATACGACGGACGATCCTCGCGATGTTTCCTTTCGAAGCCTGAATTTCGAGCACCAGCTATGTCGACGGTCGTGAATGAGACGTCGATATGACTCCTCACTATCTGTCTGTTCTCACAATAGTCCAACAGACATACTTGCGACGGGGATCGGACATGGCTAGCGCAAAGGAAGCCCGGGCCAGGCGAGAAAAGGAGTGAAATAGCACCAGGTATAATGTCTCGATACTGAGTAATCGTGAAGAGGCTTGCAATTTTCATCTCTATGGTCAGGACGTCATCTGCGGTATAGTAATTGATTTCAGCAGTCGTCTCTCGATAGAACGCGTCAGTCGTCTGCGTCGCCCCATTGTGAGCGTCGATCCCCGCTGTAGCTGGTTGCCGTTGCAGTTCTATGTATAGACTCCACCCCGTCCACAGCCAGATCTATTGTTGACTAATATGTTTTGTTATTATGGTAGATTGGTCGCTCATTCGTCGGTGTGGCCTCCGCTATAGCCTTGGATATGGTAGCGTCACCGTTGCCATTGTTGTCGCCGCTGCAACGACCGTCCGCTCGTGGGCGCTTCTCTTTAGTCCTGTTCTGATTGGGGTTTTACTTGTCGTGTACTCGCTGAATGGGTCTGGGGACGTTCGAACGGGGGCTGCTGTTGTGGCGAATGAAGACCCAACAGGAGTGACAGGTACAACCGTTGGCCCAGCCGACGAAAATCAGACTCCAACGACACTGGAATCTGACATCAAATTTTTCTTCTACGCAATTGGCCTGGTTGTATTCGGAATGCTTGGAATGGCGTTCATCGTTATTACAGGACAGCTATCCTCATTCTATACTTTTTGAACGACAGCCGCTTTTTCAGCAACTATAGAGACGACGACGATATGACTCGCGGCGGACGGCCGACAGTCACCTCGCCCTGAAGTCGGGGACTGTGACGTCGAATCGAGGATTTGTCTCGTACTCCACTACGGAGGCAGAGGCAGAGTCCACCGACAAGCCCCACCCTCAACGAGCGAACTCGTCAGGGTGAGCGAAGTAGGAGGGGGTTGTTGACTCGTCGTTAATTCTCAAACGCCGTTGTTGTCCACTTTGGGAACTCGTATCCGTCAGCTTGTGTCTTGGCCTCGTACATCCACAATGCTCCGTGCGATGTTTCCGCCTTATCGTAGATCTTCGTTTCGTCCATCGTGATAAGTTTGTACTTCGTCCCGCCGTCATATGGAACGGGAACAACCGACGGATGCGGAGCCTCATCATTGGTGTTCACCTCCAAATCAAAACCAGTCCGATTTGTCGAGACCGTCGGATACTCACAACTCACCATCTGGCCTGCCATCGAGGGATCAGCGTATAGCACCTCGTATTCGCCGTTGACCTTGACAATCCGGCCTCCCTCGATCTGATTCGTCGAATCACGGTATGAATCGAGTACCGTCCACCCACTCGTTAATGATTCGTCAGTTGTCTCGGCGATCGACACCTCATCTATCCCACCGGAGTTATAGACTGCACGCCATTTCTCAGCATTCTCGTCATAGATACCGTTGAAATCGTGGTATCCCCCGTTCCCTACAGTGTTGCTCCGCGGCAAGTTTGAGTCAATCGCTTCCAAGTAATGTGTACCGTTGAGGATGTTTTCTTCAGTGTGCGTTACCCATATCCGCTGAAACCCGTCATCCTGTTTTGGGTCGTTCGGGCCATTTCCGAATCCACTCCACATAATCGTGAATTTGTCGTTCATATCGTCGTAGATAACGTGTGATGCGACATAGTTCGAAATGTAGTCAGTCTTGGCTTCCGCGAAGAGAACAGCCTCCATTTCGATTTGGAACGTCTCGAGATCAATGGTTGCAATCGTTTGGTAGCCGCGATGGTTTACCGCCCCTGGTGTGAGCGCACAGTAGAGCTTTTCGTCCTTGATGAGTGGCGCTCCGTTCTTGTGGGTGACAGGGACGGGGCCCCGAACACCGATTTGGTATGAGTGGAACAGCTCAAAATCGCTGAGTGTTACACTCTCACCGCCGCTGCACGCTGTGTGGACGTATGGATTGAAACTCTCCCATGTCGGTCTATCGAAGAAGTCGTACACCGGCTGGGTCGTCCCGGCATACCCAATACGGGCGTCTCCGTAGTATTTCCAGTCTTTTTCGCCATTCCCTTCACGTGCTAAGCAGGAGATATGATCGCCCTGGAAAATAACGTACAAATCAAATGGAGCTGACGGTAGAGAATAGTCAGTGTCGAACGCTTCTGTGTTTGTATGGGTTGTGCCAGTCTCGTCAGTTAATTTTTCGAATAATTGGAGTTGGTTGTCAGCCACATTACTCCCAATCCAGAGATAGTTGTTATCGTCTTGAATAAGCCCGATTCCAGCGTTCGATACGCTACCTTGCGTTCCAGGAGTCCCGCTGGACTCCTCAACGCGGAGCATTCCGCTGAAAAACGGCGCAACGGGGTGACATCGGGGCTCATAGCCCATTGCTCCGAAGTTTCCTGAACTCTTCGAGACCGTCATCGTCCCCGCCTCGATAGTTTGCTCGACACCGGTCCTCTTGAGCTGGTGCTTTTCGATCATGTTGCCTGCCCCTTCTTCCGCGCTCCTAAATGGCTGGGCGGCCATCGACCACCGGTACAATGGTACTGCTGGCGTTTCCTCCAGTCCAAACTCCTTAGGGAGGACATCACGCCACGTCCGATCCATTTCCCACGTTATCTTCTCAAGTGGTGTTCCATCTGTCACCGCGGACTTCTGTTCACTGTTTGTTTGTGAGACTGTGTATGAACCGGCAGCGAATCCTGCTGACCCAGCAGCCGTAGCAATTGCTCCCGCCGTCCTAAGATACGAGCGTCGATTAAGTAACGACTCGTTGTTCTCCATCTCACGTGCCATGCCGGATTTCAATGGACAACTACAATTTAAATAGGTTGCGGTATGGGAGAGCAGGTGCATCCCAACACCACCTCGCCCTCCCTGAAATCGTCCCCTAACTGCAATACAACCCCATTATTCCGGCCAAAATCGTCTAGGTCATCCTGGCCGTCGTGATCGTCGAAGTTGCTGATTCGGTAGTGAGTGTTTGGGGTGTGGTCGCCGTGGTTGTTGTAGTGGTTTGACTGCCGTCAAGTCCGAATCCACCGAGACAACCGACAAGCACAACCAGGAGGACAAAGTCGAAAACGGGCAGAGATCGCACCATACCTGCGGTCGTCTCTAGGATTAGTTCAGTCTTCTAGCCTCAAAATACTAGCCACCAACATTGCCACTGCAGTGAAAGCATGTAGCCGACGGTGGCCATCGCGACGGTGCCAGCGAGAAACAGCACGCTGTTCGCGAGCGTGCTGTCGGCGTGAAGCCCCGACAGAGACACTCGCCGACGAGAGAACGGCAGAAACGGCTTGATGCCGCTCGTCGTGATGATATCGCCGGCCAAATGCACGCAGATCCCGCCGACGCCAACCGCGAACCCAGCGAACGTGAGCGTCGCTGGATCGAGCGCTGCCAACTGGTCGATCACAACGGTGATGCTTGTGGTGTCGATCCCGGCGGTCGTTGCTGCCAACCACTCGGCAAGCGGGACCGTGACATAGCGACCGAGTAGCCATCCGAAGCCGGCGCAAATGACGCCAATGATGCCGGCGGCGGTGAGTGAATGGCTGACGCCTCGGTGGGAGAGACCTGGTATCCAGTGGTCGTTGTCGGGGCGTGGTTCGACCGTGATCACGCCGACCGCGACCAGGAGGGCGAGCGCGGGCTGGCCGCTACTCGCAAGCACGTACACGATGGGTGCAAGGACGAGTAACGCTAGTCCAAGATGGCCGTGTCGATGCATGCTACACCTCGCTATTGTATAAATCCACGTAGAACGGCTACTAGGATAAGTTCTTTGTATATATCGTATTCAACTGAAATAGGCAAGAGAAGTTATTGACTGATGATTTGATGTTCTTCGCAATTCTTCTCTATCCCATCGAGTAGTGCCGACCACGAATTAACTCGTCTACGCGCTCGGTGGCCACAAGCTCACCGTTCTGTTCCTCGAGATAGCCATTTTCGATGGCCTCGGTGATTGCAGTGCCGAGGTCGCTGTTGAACCGACTATGATGCTGGGCAATCGTCCCTACCTGCTCGCGAGCTATCGTCTCGCGATTCTTTCCGCCCGTGTTGTACTCGACAATCCGCGCGATGATCGTCGCACTCTCGGTCATACCTTACGCTAACAAACGAGTATCGGTAAAGGCTATCCTGAGTTAGTATGTTATGATAACGAAGTTAGAGCCTCTATACTACCTCTCTTCTTAGAATATTCGCCTGCTACTGACTATGCGTCTGACGGGCGTGCGACTCATTTCGATTGGAACAATTCTCCCACAATTCAAAGTGGAAGGCAGTGCGGCGGGTAGGACTGTCTTGTGAATAACTGGAACGTGGGGTGGAACACGTTCCATGTGGAATCTGTGAGTCGAGTGCGGAGAGGGTAGGTGCTCATGCACTCGACACGGCATTCTTTTGGGGCGAGTGAACAAGTGACTTTGGCTGGCTTACCCCGTCTTCAGATCGAATAGAATTCTACGAACTGACATCGAGCGGATGTAGTTCGTGGTGGCAAAGACATGATCCAAAAACGCCGCAAGCAACGGGGTTACTAGACTATTGGCCAGGCGGCAACCCACGTATAGCATGACGATGATGGTAGAGATACTGGCCGAGTGCCAACAGTGCGTAAAGACTGAGAATCACCGGGATAGCCGTGGACTGGGAGAGCATCACGAATGGACTAATTTCCCCCCAAACACCACCTAGCAACACGAAACTCACGAGCGAGAGCGAGAGATAGTATCGATACCAGGGCTTCGTCGACGGAGAGTTCGCACTAAGATAGTCGTCAAGCAGATAAGCGTGGTCGGAAAGCTGGACTGTCCCGGCGTCAGCATCAAATTCGAGCAAGTCAGCGTCCTCAAGTCGCGGGAGATGGGTTTGATAGAGCGAAATGTAGCCGCGTTTCCGTTGCTGGGGTGTCAGCTCCTCCGGTGTACTATCCTGTTCCCATGCGGCGACGTGTGTAGCCAGAATAGACAGCTCAGCGGTGGGGCCATCGCGACGGAGGTAGTAGAGTACGTATCGACGGCGAGTGCTCTTGAGCACCTCGAACAGATCATCTTGCGAGAGGTCAGAACTAGCCATGAGACAGCGACTCTGTTATCCGCACAAGTGGACTGGCTAGCCTGCTCATCATCCTCATTCCCCCAGAAATCACACCCACCACCACTGCATAGCCGAATATTACCTGATCAGTACTTTGTTCTACTGCGGTTGTTCTACCCCAGTGTCAGTCTACTATCCTTTCTTTGAAGCACTAGTAAGGACGTTCTCGAAGTCAGATACCGGAAGAAGAGCGTGTCTACAGCTAGTACCATCTGCTACCTCAGAGGACGGATAGAGGAAGTCCCAGCAACCACCAGAGTCGCGAATTGCGGGCCTCACGCTGGCGGGGACGGGGTTCCAGCTTTCCTGAGGGCGTCGACCCAGCGAATCCACGTGCATTGATAATCTTGACTAGTAGTGAATCACTACTTCTCATCGATAGTCAAAGCTCAACTTCGCTCATCGACGTGATGATATTCGCTTCCGTGGGTGCGGCCAGATACGGCTCAATCGCATCATAGCTCGACCACCCACCGAGCGCCATCACGATCCGCGGCGAGACGTTCTCCTCAACGAGTAAGTGATTCGCCCAGCAGCGACGTAAGTCATGCGTAGACACGCGCCGATAGTCGTCGTCGCCTATTTCTTCGGCTGCTTGGTCGGCGGCCTGCTCAACCCAGTACTGGACAGTACGTTTCGACCGCCCAACAGGGGGTCATCGTCGCGAAAATCGGTCTGCTGGACGTAGCGATTGGTCATTGTCTCGACCTCGGCCGGCAGCCACGTTTCGCGTTGCCTGCCGCCTCGTAGTTCCCGGTCATGTTCTTGCCATTCCTGATGTCAAGCTCGTAGAATCGTTACGGAAAGTGCGCTCTCCGTAGGTCGGAATCCACCACATCCTTAGTAGCCGGGATTCGTCTGTTGAATCCAATGACCCAGCCAAATGTTCTCCTGACCAATGATGACGGAATTGATGCCCCCGGCCTCGCCTCACTGTATGAAGAATTAACAGCAATTGCAGACGTCACTGTGATCGCGCCTGCTGACAATCAAAGCGGTGTTGGCCGGACCCGCAACGGCACAGTGACACTCGCCGATCATCCCTGGGGCTACCAATTGACAGGGACACCCGCCGATTGTGTCGCATTTGGCCTTGGTGGGGGCGTCGAGACCGAGTTTGATTTTGTCCTCGCAGGTGTCAATGATGGTCCGAATATTGGCAACTATGTCATCGGCCGATCAGAGACCGTCGGTGCCTGCGTCGAAGCCGCCTTCCTCGACGTTCCAAGTATTGCAGTGTCCGCATATCATTCACAGGATTACCACTGCTATCCCCCTGATCAATATGAATTCAATCAGCCAGCCGCCATCACACGGCAACTTCTTGAGCAACTTACTTCGGCAAATCTGTCTACAGATCTCGGGTTTTTGAATATCAATGCACCTGTTAACTGTACATCGCCCCCACTTCGGCTCACTCGCCTCGTCGCTGATTACGCACAGCGTGTTGAGTACGAGAGAGACAAGTCGTCAGTGAACGACGGCTCTCATACATCGATTCCTGATCGAGATGCGAGTCAACATGATTTGGATGGAACTACGATCGAGTTAGTCGATAAAACCTGGCCGCATGTCGATGGCTACGAGAATCCACTCCACGAGGCAGACCAATACCAAGACCGATATCCCGAAGCCAGTGATCGGCGAGCGCTCATTGACGGAGCAGTCAGTATTTCGCCGCTATCACTCACTCCTATGTCGAGTCACCAACGCTCTCGACACTGATCGATACGATCAACGGAACGTAATGCCAGCCACCGCATCTCATGCACTCATAAGTCATCAATTCGTGTGAACTTCAATATACAAAAATTAATTTAATATATAGGTTATATTATATAGTCGAGTACCAATGCACAATCTCACCGGCTTTCAACGTGACCTGCTGTACGTCATCAACAGCTTAGACGAACCACACGGTCTCGCCATCAAAGACGAACTCGAAGACTACTACGAAAAGGAAATCCATCACGGGCGGTTGTATCCCAACCTCGATACGCTCGTCGACAAAGGCCTTGTCGAGAAGGGTGAGATAGATAACCGGACGAACTTTTACACGCTGACCCAACGTGGCCA
>NZ_JBPBWC010000029.1:0-36025 GCF_050954125.1 Halomicrococcus pelagicus
GACCCCAACCCAACTCCAATTTTCGTCCGATGTGCTTGCTACTGAATATGCTGTCGGGTAACTTAATAGTTCGTGGGTGGCGTCCCTGTTGTCGGATTCATCCCCGCGCTACAGCACGGGGCTTTCTCCTCGATTTCCCGTAATTCGAGCAAGATTCCATGCTTCTCCTGAACCATTCGAGGCCAGCAGTCCTCTCTCGAATTGATTTGTGGAGATCTGTGCCAGCGACTACTTGATCGGAGAAACTACTGAATAAGCGTTGACAAAGAACTTAACAAACGTTCTCACTTGGGTTAGATATGGTTGAGTTGCTCTTTCTCGTCGGGGTTGCTGTCGCTATTTTCGTGGGGTTCAATGTCGGCGGTTCGAATACTGGCGTTGCGTTCGGTCCAGCAGTTGGAAGTCAAACTATCTCAAAGGTTGGGGCTGCAGCCCTCATGAGTATCTGTGCGCTGGTTGGTGGATGGACTGTTGGTCGTAATGTTATCAATACGATGGGTGGGAGAATCGTTCCGAGTCGATTTTTCACTCTTGAAGCGAGTATCGCAGTGCTCTTTTTCATCGGACTCGCGTTATTCCTCTCGAATATTGTCGGTGTCCCCGCCTCAACGTCGATGACGGGCGTCGGCACGATTGCTGGCCTTGGCCTCGCAACTGATGCACTGAACTGGGGAGTGATGAGGCAGATTATCTCATGGTGGCTCGTCTCTCCAGTAATCGCCTTTTGGGTGAGTGCGATTATTGGCCGCTACTGGTACCCGACCCTTCTCGACTGGTTTGCAATCACACAAAGCGAAGGTGCACTGGTGCACATGGATCGCTCAGGATGGATTGTCCGGCCAGCGCTTGGCCCGAACACAACCCTGCGAGAATTTATTGGCACCCTGTTGGTCATCGCAGTTGCCTGTTATACCGCATTTTCGGCTGGAGCATCGAATATGGCGAACGCGATTGCGCCACTAGTCGGCAGCGGCGCGATTGACATGAACTCTGGTATTCTGCTCACAGGAAGTGCCATTGCAGTAGGCGCATTTACTATTGCGCAACGGACGATCGATACGATGGGGAACGAACTCACCGACATGCCTCTGCTTGCAGCGTTGATCGTCGCCGTCGTAAGTTCCACACTGATCACTATTCTCTCGGAGCTCGGCATCCCAGCTAGTATCGTCATTGTGTCAACAATGAGCATCGTCGGTCTTGGATGGGGCCGCGCCACACGCGTCCAAGAGCACACGAACCGCTCGCAAATGATCGAGGAAGGCCCACCAGGAATCTCTGGTGGCGCACTTGCCGTAGACTCTGCAGACACACCGACGATCGACACAGCCACCAATACAGACACGAACCAGTCATCGAACAGTGACGCGAATACCAACTCATACCCCGACGTTGATGCACTGTATGAACCATGGACTACCGCCCGCGTTATCGCCATGCAGAACGTTGTTCCAGGCATTGCAACAGTCTCCGCGTACCTGTTATTCAAATTCGTCCCGCTCTTCCAGTAATGGAACGCTCGGTGCTGCATCGGACGTGACGGCAGGCCGACGCGAGTGATATCACTCGCCGAGTGTTAGCAGTCTTCGGGACACCGAGTGTCCAGTGAACTCGACGCTCACTACCCGGAGACACCCCGGTCGCGAGTGATATCACAATCATCGCAGTTGTTGTTCTCGTCGGGTTCCTCACTGCCCTCATGTGCGTCGTCTGCATGGTTGGGCTCGTTCTCACACTCGAACGACGCACACCGGTCCTTTTAACAGAATCAGAACCAACCGAAATCGAAGCCAGCCAGGACTTCACGCAACGAGGCCACTCACAGACACCCACTGAAGACTGATACCTTTCAATGAACTATCCATTCTGAGGTTCGAAGATACTAGCAATACGCCCAACAAATGAGTTGTGTGTGGTCGGATCAGCAACGACTTCATAATCATGGTTGAGCGTACCGCCTGCCGTTACCTGAAGAATTGTTAGACGGTCGTTAGTGACGAGTTGGTCAACGTCCTCTCCGACAACTGTTCCAGAGGTCGTGGCTAGTATTGCTTGTGCATCCACGTCCGCCGCAGTCCTCAGAAGGTTTGTAATTGCACTCTCGTCCGGCTGTTCATGGACTGCAGCGATGATGTGGTCGTTTAATAGTTCGTCGTAGGCTGAGATATGTACTGGAATGTCGTTATCTGAACCGTTGGTCACTGTTGTATCTATGTCTGTTTGCAGCGTTCTATTTTGGAGGGTTTCGGCGACTGCCTGCCGTGCGGTCAACTGTTCTTCGATCCATTCTTCTCCCTGTGGGGTGAGATAGTATTGGTAGAGGATTCGTTCGGTCGACTGCATCGGATGGGTGACGAGGTGGCAGTCGCGACACCGGAGTCGGTGATCTGGCGTTTGAAAAATTACATCGCAATTGTTACATACGTGTGCGGTATCTGATTCCAGCTGTTCGAGCGAGTTGAGACTGATTTCACATTCCTGGCAAACAACCTCTTCGTCGTCGACGAACTGGTCGTGCAGTCCTTCATGACCACAGGCTGTATGACGATATCGCTCCGTTCGAGTGGTCTCCGGAGAGCCACATGATGGGCAGGCAGACGTATACTGCATTCCTTTTGCGGTACACTGAGGACAGATGTACTGTTTCTCTTGGAACTCGCGATGAAGCCGGTTCTGTTCTGCGAGCGTTTCGAGCACCTCAAAGGCAGAATCATCGCGTTCGTCAAGGCGAGCGTTCGCTTCAGGATATGTGACCTCGCCAGTATCGATATCGACAATCGGATGAATTCCATCCACTTCGTCCTTCCACAGATCGGCCATCAATCGGACTATCCCCGGTGAGGCCATGGAGTGCACCAACAGTAATCAACTATTTAATTATCATGTCACTACTACCTATGGCGTGTAGGGAAAGGAAGAGCTGAAGACGATTCCGAACGAAATAGGAGTCGTGTGACGGCAGTCTCTGCCGACCTCATCGACCGGCTCGACGATGCGTACTGGTGCCACCGACGACGAATTGCGAGATGACTGGCGGCATGACCTCGGCCGCTGGCTCGACGACATCGCGCGGGCAAAGTACGCCGGCCGCACCAATGTCGTGGAACTACGCCACGACAACTACGAACTCGATCAGGACGACTGCGAAGAGACAACGGCATTCGATGCCCTGCATGACTACCTCCACGACGTCCTTGCGGCGGTCGACGACCTGCCGGCGGACGTGACTGCCGACCTCATCAACCGCCCAGATTTTCATCGTAAATAGAGAATGTGGACGTAGAATACTTTCCTACCCCGCAACAAGGAGAGGTAATGACGGACGGCCACGGGGGGTTCGAAGACGTTCGTGATAACGTCGTGGGGCACCCAATGGTAAGTCTATTGGCGTACGCCCGGAACTACTGGTTTCGGCTGTCACTCGGCGTGCTCGCATCGTTCCTGACGCGATTCGCCCGGTTGGTGCCGCCGGTCGTTGTCGCAGCTGCTATCGACCGCGTTATCCGCACGTCTGGCGAAACGGGGCTGCTAACACAGGTTGGCGTGCTCCCGGCGGGTGAAATCACCGGGCAAGCAGCCCGACTTGCGCTGCTCAAGCAACTCGTTGTCATCGCGATCCTTGCGTACGTGGTTCGGTCAGTTGCCCGGTTCGTCTCCCGGTATCTACTTCAGGCGACCGCCCAGAAGATTCAGCGCGATCTCCGGGACGATACGTACGACCACCTGCAGCATCTCTCGATGGACTTTTTCGTCGATCATCAGACTGGCGGGATGATGTCTATCCTCAACAGCGACATTAACCGTCTCGAACAGTTCCTCAACACTGAATTCCGCCAATTTATCCGCGTCGTCGCTACTGTCGGCGGTATCGCGGCAATCCTCTGGTTCTACTCGCCGAAACTGGCGCTTATCGCCCTCGCACCCGTCCCGATCATCGGCGTGGCGAGCGGGTACTTTCTCACCTGGATTGAGCCGCGATACAAATCTATCCGCGAGACAGTCGCACGGCTGAACACACGTCTAGAGAACAACCTCGGCGGCGCAGCCGTCATCAAGGCGTTCGACCGCTATGACTTCGAGCGGGACCGCGTCGCCGAGCAGAGCGAACGCTACCACGACGAGAAGGTGGCGGCGCTCCGTATCCGTCGCGGCTTCTTCGCCAGCCTCCGATTGCTCACCGGCATCGTCTTCGTGGTCGCGCTCTACGTCGGCGGACGAGCCATCATCGGTGTCAAGACGGCCGGCGGAATCGCACTGTCGACCGGCGGCTTCGCATTGTTCTTCCTCCTCTTGCGCCGGCTCTACTCGCCAATGCGTCGCGTCGGCAAATCCGCCAACAAGTACCAGCTCGCCAAATCCAGCGCCGAACGAGTGTTCGGACTGCTCGGCCAAGAGCCGACAATCACCTCGCCAGCGGACCCCTACTACCCGAAGCACGTCGAAGGCGACGTAGCGTTCGAGGACGTCACGTTCGCGTACGGCGACCGCGATCCGGTCCTCCACGACGTCTCACTCGACGTGTCTGCTGGCGCAACAATCGGATTAGCGGGGGCGACTGGAGCTGGCAAGTCGACGCTGCTGAAGCTGATCGCTCGATTCCACGACGTCGATGCGGGCGTGGTTCGCGTCGACGGTGTCGATGTTCGGGGGTACGATCTGCAGGCGCTTCGGGACGAGATCGCTATCGTCGAGCAGAATCCGTATCTGTTCTCGGGAACAGTCGCGGAGAACATCGCCTACGGCGACCGCGATGCGCTCGTAGCCGAGTGGTACGGCGATAACAGTGGCGACGCGGAAACGGAGACCACGGACAGCGAGACCGCGCGCGAGCGCATCCGTGAGGTCGCAAAGGCAGCAGAGGCCCACAAGTTCATCGCCGACCTTCCAGACGGGTACGACACCCGCGTCGGCGAGCGCGGCGTGAAACTGTCCGGCGGCCAGCGCCAGCGACTCGCCATCGCCCGTGCACTGCTGAACGACCCGGCGATTATCGTCTTCGACGAGGCCACCTCAGACGTGGACACGGAGACAGAGGAATTAATCCAAGAGAGTCTCGACCGACTGGTCGAACAGCGGACCGCGTTCGTTATCGCCCATCGTTTGTCGACACTCAAGGATGCCGACGAGATCGTCGTGATGGACGAGGGACGGATCGTCGAGCAAGGCGGCCACGACGATCTGCTCGAGACAAATGGCGAATACGCCAATCTCTGGGCTGCGCAAGCGGACACAGAACCAACACCGGCTGATGATTAACACAGGGGGAAGGCGCTGACGATAGCTACCGGAAGCTATCGGTGGGTGGCATGCAACGACCGAAGATGAAGAAGCGAAGGTGTCAGCCCCCGGCAACTCAGAAGATGACGGATGACGGCCGACGGCTCTCCAGCAGAGTGCCTCAGCGAGATTCTGACCGTCGTTATAACCATCGAGACAGCGTGACTACTAGCGTAGTATCGTTACTCCAATAAGGCCAATCGGACAGCGTCGGACATCCCGCTCACCCTGGCCGCGTGCTCCCACGATTCTTCTCGAATCCCGTTGGTGACGTAGGCAAAGCCGACGTTCAACTGAGGATCACCCCAGCTGAAGATGCTTCCGAGCCCGGCGTGACCAAACATTCGCTCCCGACTGAATGACCCGAAGAGGTCGTCCGCCAGGCCACCGGTCCAGAATCCAAGGGCGTATCGCGCCGGGCGCGACAGCGTCCCGTCGGACTCCGTCTCCGCCTGGGTTCGAGTCGCTTCGGCGACCGTCTCCTCCTCAAGGAGGCGCGTGCCATCAAATTCGCCGCCATTAGCTATGCAGGCGTAGAACCGCGCCATCTACTGGGCCGTCCCGATACCGTTCGCTGCCGGAATGACCGCGCGGTGAACAGCCTCATCGTTAAACGCCTCGGCAGACTCTTCGGCCGGAATAGCAAGCCCTTCGCCGGGGTCGCGACAGCGGTCAAACATCTCGAATCCGGCCAGTGTAGCAACGTCGTCCTCTTCTTCCTCTCCGAGTCCAATCGACGACCGATCCATGTCTAGAGGGGCGAATACGTTCTCGTCAACGTACTCGTCGACGTGCTGTCCGCTGATACGGTGGATGAGTTCGCCGACGACCCAGCCATAGTTGAAGGTGTGATAGGCCGGCTGCTTACTCGGTTCGAAGATCGGCTTGATTTCCTCCATCGCCTGGACGACCGCGTCCCAGTCACCCCACTTATCGGCTTGATCGTCCAACTCGCCGAACGGGATGCCGGCCGTGTGGCTGAGCACCTGACGAATTGTGATCTCGGCTTTTTGCGTACCGGCGTCGGCGAACTCGGGCCAGTGATCAACGACGGGATCATCGTAGTCGGCTTTGCCTTGCTCGATAAGTTGGTGTAACCCTACTCCTGCGTACGGTTTTGTACACGAGAAGAGGAGATGGCGTGTGTCCGAGGTCGTCTCGTCGCCGTCTGGCCCAGTCGTGCCGCCCGCGAAATTCACGACGAGGTCGCCGTCAACGTAGACAGCCAGTTGAGCGCCGTGATGCAGGCCCACGTCGAGATGCCGGTCGAATTCTGCTCGAAGTCTGTGTCGGTCGCTCTCGGTGATCTGTGGCACATAACCGAGTATGGTTAATTTACATTAAACACTATGGGTGGGGTTCTGTACCAGTGACCTATGCTCCTTGTTACGGTCTAGATTGTGTCAGCTGGCGACCTGAACAGTGGAAAACGGGAGTGTGTTAACAGTTATCGTTCGGTGGAGCGGCAGTAGATGTGGTGCTGGACTCTGAGCTGCGGAGCCGTCCTTGGAAGCACATAATTCCGTCGAGCTCTTGGATCCTAACAGCGAGGTCGTAGTTTCGCCAGTCTCCTGTCGAAGAAACGACGCCAAAAGAGAGGCTAGACTTGCTGATGTCTTGGTGAGTAGATTCAGTCGCTCATCGAAGACTCGTTTGGGGGCGGATTGTTCCTGTTTGCATGTAGAGACCGCCAAGGAGGACGATACCAGCAAGGAGCGGAATGACTGCACAGGCAGCATAGATTGGTGTGAAGCCAATGTTGTTAATGAGCGGAAGTGTTACTATCGGACCGAGGCCGCCACCAAGATCGCCGAGAATATTGTTCGTCCCCATCGCGCGGCCTGTGCGTTCGTCTGGGGTGAGGTCAGCTAACAGCGCCATGAGCGGCCCACTTGTACCACCCTGACCGGCACCGATCAAAACACAGGCAGTTACCAGCAGCACGAGTGATTCGGCCACTGCCAACAGTAGAAATCCAGCAAATGACACAGCGAGAAAGACGAAGAGGATCGGAATCCGGGACTGTTGGATGTCACTTACCTTGCCACCGGCCAACATAAACCCGGAGGCCGCCAAGACCGTAATCGCCATCAGCAGTCCGGACATTCCCTGCGGTCCGTAGCCCCAGATGGCGATATCGTGGGTCTCAACGAACAGGACAAGCGTGGCGAACAACGCACCGAGATACACGAAAAACAGTCCGAAGTTCACAAATCCGACAGACAGCGTCGAGATCGTCGTATCGATCTCCCACGGACGGACAGTAGTCCGATGGTCTGAAACGTGCGTCTCAGGCACCATCAGGTAGGCGATGATACCGGCTACAAGTGCGAATCCGGCAGCGACGATGAAGGCAGTTGAAACGTTGTAAAGATCACTGACGATACCGCCAAGAACGAGCCCAGCCGGGAAGCCCAACGTGATTCCGCCGCGGACAACACCCATGCTCGTCCCACGTGAGCCGCCATCACTAACGTCCGCTGCGATTGTGTACGCCGTGGCAAACACTAATGCGCTGCCAACGCCCCAGATCACGCGAGCGCTGAGAAACCATACTTCAGGAAGCGAGGCGTCGAGCGCAACGACGTACCCAAGCGTTGCAACGGCCTCGATGAACAGTCCAGCGATGAGTGGAAGACGAGTGCCAATACGATCGACGAGTGAACCGGCCGGAGCGTTCGCAACGATACGAGCGAACCGATTTGCACTCAAAATAAGCCCGACAAGTGCCGGTGAGATACCGAGAATAGTACCCAGATTCGGCAGAATCGGAAATACTACTCCACCACCGAATCCAACGAAGAACGTACTAGCGACGACAGCAAGCACAACCCAGCGATCTTGATTCATGATGTGGACGAAATCGCGCGGTGGACCCTACAGGAGGACACGCCAAGAACACGAGGGGCACCACACTTCCTCTCAAGTTACGAACTAGCGGAATCATAAAAGGTGTTTGGGCTTGCAGCGAAATTCACGATTCCAAACGGTTGTTTTCCAGCCCGCGAGCAACTGCCGACCGCCACCAGCAGTGGTCGCCCGGCACACGTCGGCGCATATCGACGTGCCGAGGATGGACAGCGATTTAAAGCCGTGTTGTTGCGGTCCGTGGGCCAATTCACGCTGTGAACGCTGTTCAGCCGGTAATCTTATAGAGGGTGCTGGAGACCCAATAAATGTTAACATATGCCATACTCCGTTGTTGGCTGGAGAGACAATGAACACCCAGGAAGCGACCGCCGTACGTTCCTGAAACGCTTTGCAATCGTGGTCCCACTCGGCCAAGTCGGAGAGTCGACATGGCTTGACGCCGGTCCTCTGACGGCCACCGTCCAGTCAACCGACGACGCGTGGCCAATGTTCGGCCATGACCCGGCACACACCGGTGTCAACCCGGATGCAACAGGTCCAGAACCGCCGGCAGAGGTGAAGTGGCACGTCTCAGACCTCCCCGGTAGCGTCTGGCCACCCGCGGTGGTCGGCGACACCGCCTACGTTGGGACTGGATTTTTTGACCAGACCACGGACGGCGACCTCCGAGCGTTTTCGGTCGACCGGGGCACAAACCAATGGGTGTTTGTTCCGTCGGAACCTGGCATGGGGGTCCCAGCCATAGTTGACGGCACCATTTACATCGGGGGCAACGACAACAATGTCAACGCGCTAGATGTCGAGACCAAGGAGTTACGATGGACGTTCACCGCCAACGCCCCCACGACGTTTCCGAAAGTTGTCGACGGTATGGTCTACGTCACGGAGTTTGGTGGTCGCTTCACCGTCTATGCGATCGACGCTGAGAACGGCGAAGAACAGTGGCGGTTCGAGGCGGCGACTGGCCCAGCGGAGACTGTGGCCGTGGCCGACGACAGAGTGTATGTCGGACCGTTCACCAGTGACTCAACCGTGTACGCGATCGACGCCGAGAGCGGCGAGGAACAGTGGCGGTTTGAGGCGGCGGTGGGTGCGCCGAACACCCCCGTCGTGACCCACGACACCGTCTATGTCGGCAGTGATGACAGTAATGTATACGCGGTGGACGCGGCGAGTGGCGAGGAACAGTGGCGGTTCAACGAACCACTCACTCCCTTCCGGGTTCCAGTCGTAGACGACGACACTGTCTACGTCAATAACTCAGATACGAACCTTTACGCACTCGATGCCTCGACCGGTGACCCGCGGTGGCTGTTCGAGGGTGCAACCAGTGAAATATTCGTTCGGGCGGTCGGTGGTGAGACCGTCTACATCGGGGGTCACGACATGAATGTGTACGCAGTGGACACGACGAGTGGCGAGGAGCAGTGGCGATTCGAGGCGGCGACCGAACCGACGGGGTCGCCAGTTGCCGTCGGCGAGACGCTCTACGTCGGCACCCTCAACGGGTCGTTGTACGCGCTAACATGACCCGGCGGATCGTAGACTTCCCCGTCATCACGCACGGCTATGATAGATTTACGCTCCATACATAGCACGAATGCACGCTGGTCTAGAATCGTGACACTGGTTTTCGCCGCGTCATGGTCGAGATTTCCCGCGTCAACCAGACTATCGCGTTCGGTGTGGTGTCGAGCGAGACATCAAAGCAGAGCCGTCAATTGGCTCACTAACGCGGGCGGCAGTCTCATTGCTGAGACTGGCTCTTGTCCGTCGGTGCCGGTCGCTATCCGTCAGTGACGCACTTCGTAATGGAACGCTCGGTGCTGCATCGGACGTGACGGCAGGCCGACGCGAGTGATATCACTCGCCGGGTGTCACCACGCTTCCCGACACCAGATGTCCACTGAAACTGGCGCTCACCACCTCGAAACATCCCTGGTCGCGGGTGATATCACAATTACACGTCTGCTGGCGACTCATCGCAATTCGAACTGATTTTAAGTGTTTTCTTGATTGGCGCCGGTAGCTGACGACGGGTGATTGTTCGCTGTGAGGAGTCATAGTCGATGAGTTCGGCGTCTTCGAGTTTCGGAAGATGGTTGTGGTATAGTTGTATTTTGATTCGTTCAAGGTCTGTCTCCGGAATTCGCTCTGATTCTTGGAGAGCGGTAGCGAGTTCGGACAGGGTTGGTTCTTCGTGAGTGTTGAGAGACAGAAGTATCTGGTGACGAAGATGGTCGCTCAGTAGCTTGAATGCGATATCTTGCTTCGTGGTATCGCCCTCCGTTGCTTCCGTTTCATGGCGCCTGGGGCACTTCGACATCAATCGATGGTTCTGATCCGGTCGAGGTATAGCCACCACCTAGTCTACTAGTGGCAGAAATTCTATAGTATGGAGAGGGTCTAGACTACTAGTGGCGTGTATCAGATGAAGAGATCCGCGTCGTCGAGATGGGTGAGGATTTTCTGGGTTGCCTTCCGGACGTGCTGATAAAATGTTGGAGACGAAATACCGAGTTTAGTAGCGAGCTCCTCACCCGATGAATGACGCGGTGATTCAAAGAATCCGCCATAGTACGCTACTTTGAGAGCTTCGAGCTGACGGTCTGTCAGCACATCGTCAAGGGCAACCGGCGACACGTCAGCGTCCCCTTCCCGATGGTTGGTCGACCGTTTGGCGACGAGGGCGACGTCTGCATGTGCAGCCTGGAGACCAGCGACGATTGTTTCGGTATCTGTGTCAGAAGCGACTTCCGCGATGACCGACCCCGTTCCTCCATTACCCTGGCCTGACCGAATAGTTGCGCCGTAATCAACGAGTGTCGTTATCATCGAATCGACGACGGTACATTCGACCGTTCCCGTGCTTCCCTTTGAACTGATGATGCGATGCGATTTAACCAGTGGTAGCTCCGAAAGAACGGCGGCAACGTCTTCCGATGACGCTTCTTCAAAAGCGATGTAGCAATGGCATTTACTGTTCATCGTTGGAACGACAGTGTTGAGCGTCAATCGACAGTCAAGCCGTTCTGTCACCGTTGCCAGTAACGAACTCGATTCGGTCGCCTGTAATTCTAACTCTGTTGCTGTGTCAGTATGGAGGAGCCGTTTGTTTTGCGCGGCGTGCATCGCATGGCCGACACGCTCACCAAGTTCCTGGAGCAGTCCTCGTTCGTACTCGTCGAACGCATTTGGACGGCCCGTGTACACGCCTAGGACGCCGTAGAGCCTGTCGCCGAAGACAACGGGTATGGCTGCTGACGCTTGGAAACCGCGTTTGAGAGCCGCGTCGCGCCAAGGTTCAAACGTTGGATCTGTCAGGATGTTGCGCGCAGCCTGGACATCGCCGGTCCGAACGGCCCGGCCAGTCGGGCCTTGGCCGGTAGCAGATTGGTCAGTGGTCATCGTAATCTCATCTAAATATCCTTCTTCGACACCGGCCCATTCGCGGGGAATGATCTGCTCGGTTGCGGGATCGTAGTCGCCATACCACGCGAAAACGTAGCTATCGGAGAGCGCTAACTGCTCGCAAGTCAGCTGCTTGATTTCTTCTTGCGTCGATGCCTTCGACAGTGATTGATTGAGCGGACGGAGACTTTCGATGACTTGTTGGACACGCTTGAGAGAGTTTCGCTGTTGTTCGAGTGTTCGCTCCCGCTTTTTTTGCTCCGTTATATCCGCGTTCACCGCAACGAATCGCGTAATATCTCCACGGTCGTCCGTAATCGGTGCGACCGTCTGATTAACTGTATACTGGATCCCGGATTTCCGTTCGTTGACGACCTCGCCTTGCCAGATATCGCCTGCTAGGATAGTAGTCCAGAAGTCTTCATAGAACGCTTCGTCGTGTTCGCCCGAGCTGAGAATTCGTGGGGTCTCCCCGATTATTTCCTCTTCACTATAGCCGGTAAGGGACTCGAACGCCGGATTGGCGTATTCGATAGTACCGTCAGTGTTAGTTATGTATACCGAGTGGCCGGCATGTTCGACTGCTTGTCGAAACGCACGGAGCTCCTCTTCTCGTTCTCGCTGGGGAGTGATATCCTTGAACGTCGTAACGACCCGGTCGATGTCGTCGTCCGAGGTTCGAATCGGGGTAGTGCTAAATGACAGCCATCGACGTGAGCCATCAGGGCGTTCCAATTCGATTTTCTGGTTAGAAACGGCGGTATTCTCGTGGAACGTCTGTTTGATTGGCCAGCCCTTCTCCGGTATTATCTCGCCCCGGTCATCGTAGACCGTGATCGGCAGCTCTGTATAATCGTGACCGCGGAGTTCGGATTCGTCGAGACCGAGCAGTTGCTGGGCGCGGTCGTTTACGTGTGTAACCGTTCCATCTTGATTCACGACGCCGAGCCCGACTGGAGCTGCCGCTATTAGCTGGTTGAGGAACGCTCGCTCATCTTTGAGGCCGGCTTCGGCTTGCTTGCGGGCGATGAGATTGCCGAGATTCGCTGCGACGTTCGTGACAAGCTCCTGGAGTCGCTCGTTGATGGTCTGTCCTTCCGTGAAATAAAAGATGAGAACAGCTTCGACATGCTCATCCCCCATGATTGGAACACCAAGCGCGGTGTTGATATCGGCCTTTTCCGCACGGTCGGCGCGGAGATAGCGGGTCGAGGAAGCAGTCGAGATATCGCGAATCCACTCCGGAGTACCCGATGCCCAGACACGACCAGGCAGTCCTTCTTGCGGGGAAAACGTCCGTGTTTCGCTGGCCGTTGCGAATGAATCGATAGCATCCGTTGTGGCGTACGAGGTGACGTATTCGAGGTGGTCGCTCTCGTCGTTGGGCCGCCATGCCTCGCCATACGACCATTCCGTCGATTCACAGAGGGTCTCGAGCGTCGAGTGGAGGCCGTCGGTCACCGTCTCGGCCGTGATGAGGGTCCGACTAACGTCGTGGAGAACCTGGCGTTCCTGTTTCGACGTTTTCTCCTCAGTCAAATCACGAGTGATTTTTGCGAATCCTCGTAGCGAACCATCGTCATTTCGGAGAGCAGTAATCGTCACGTCTGCCCAGAATCGTGTCCCATCCTTTCTCACTCGCCATCCTTCGTCTGTGAATGTCCCTTGACGCTCCGCTGCTTCTAATGCGTGTCGAGGGACGTTGGCGTCGACATCATCGTCTGGATAGAAAATAGAAAAATGAGTGTCGATGATTTCGTCACTGCGATAGCCCTTCAGTGATGCTGCGCCTTCGTTCCACGTTTCGACGTATCCGTCGGGATTGAGTCGAAATATTGCATACTCTTCGATCTGCGCTACCAGGTCGTGAAACTGTTGCTCGCGTCCACGCTCGTTGTCGTGCTGGCAGACACGGCCATGCGGTGTTCCGACAAAGAAACAGCGGTCCTTGTATGTGTGTTTTTGAAATTGGAGAGAAACGTGATGGTCACTGGCGTCTGAAGTAGGAATCGGGAGCTCGGTGCGGTCCTCGTTGATGATGTGTTTGTCGGCGGGAACGAACGATGAGGGGGTGTCGCCGTTCTGGTGATGTGCTGGGAGGAGGGTTCGAAGAGACTTACCGATAATGTCTGTCGGTTTGTATCCAAGGAGAGGTTCGATACTCGGATTTGCGAAGACGATGCGACCGGTTTCGTCAGTTGTCAGTAGTCCCGCGGTGATTGTTAGAAGATTCGTGTGGCAGGATTCGGTGTCCGTCACATCAAGCGGGGACGCTGTGATAACCTCTTGCAAATTCTCGCTTGTGGCTGGAGATGAGTCGCTTTGGGTCGTCATTTGTGTGAGAAAAGTTAATAGCCATACAAAAGTACATCGATAATAATTATTATTGTTGGAGTGCTATTTATATTTCCGTATGTTATAAAATATACTAAACAGAATGGTTAGGTCGCTTCCAAGCACATCAGCACGAGATTCGATAGCTCACCACTGCTGTAACTGTCGGCGCATTTATTCACTCGCTGGCACGTAGTTTCGCCACACTGCAGGCAGCGAGCGATTCGATACGATTCGCGCGAAAATTCTCCCAGCCTTTAGGCCGGGACCCTCTCGCTGATTTTCTGGTGGAAGAGGTGGAGAACCTGCCGGCGGTTCGAAGATGGATTCACTCAGTAAAATCGACCTCGCAACTCGGAATTTTGGCTGGTTCACGGCTCCATTTTGACGTGAATCTCGTCGTCGTGCTAGATATCAATAGAACGCAGTCTCATCGATGAGTCTCAGAGCGCATCGAACGGGCACCGATGAGCGGCTTCTAAACAGATGTTTCTCTGGACAGAGTCAGAAAGTAAGGATTCGACTGGATTCGTTGGTGTGAACGCCAGATGGTGACGTCTATTTGAGGGGGTCGATGACTCGGACCTGAATGTCGTCGTTGGCCTGCGAGATGGAGACAGTGACGTCGTCGATGTCGAACTCGATAGAGAGACCGGTGGTTTGCTGGCGGCTGAAGAGCGTATCGAGTGCGTCGGGGTCGATCAGATCGTAGAGTCGGAACTCGCTGTCGTGCGGGTCGATGCCATTGTATTGTTCGAGCGCTTCAATCACGGCGACGCTCGCACAAGAACCATATGAGCAGTCAGCCGGCTTCTTAGCGGTTGTGGCGGCCATTACGTATACTCAATTAGTCCCTGCCGCCCATAAGAGTGTTGCTCGATCCAAACTATAATCTAAACAGACTATTTGTTGATATCCCTCAGGTTGCATTTTAACGCGAGCACTGCTAACCAGTGAAGTGATTTCCCGGTGAGTCTAGAGAAGTATCTAGAAAAGAAAAAGGTGACATCACTCGACGGGTGTCAGCAGCCGCCGGGACATTGGGTGGCGACTGAAACCGACGCTCACCACCCCGAGACACCCCCGGTCGCGAGTGATATCATAATCGGTGCTGTTGTTCTCGTCGACGCTCCACCACTGACCCATGGGGCCGGTGGAAGCAACAGGAGACACTCACACCAGCCAGCCGTCGATTGCACGCAGAACACGAAACTACACGCAGAGGGGAAAGAGAGTACCGTTCCGGACTCGCTGTGGTCGTCCGTCACTCCAATCGGTGTCGTACGGACATCTAACCTCACTAGCCGTATAAAGGTTGCTCGTATAGATAGTTAGATTAAACTTCTATACACAGGAATCAGCACGGGATTTCGGCCGACGTTACCGCAACGTCCGGTGGCTCGAAGATATCGCGCGGGCAACGCACGCCGGCTGTACCTACGTCATGGAACTGCGTCGTGGCGACGACGAACTCGATCAGACCGACGAGACAGACACAACAGTGTTCGATGCCCTGCATGATCACCTCCACCATGCCTGTGGCGCAGTCGACGACCTGCCGGCAGACGTGACTGTCGACCTCATCGGTGACAGTCGACATCGTGACGACGCAGGCGCCAGCGGCCAGCACGCCTGCTATCACTGCGCTCGCCTCATTTGACCGGCTGGGCCTCGGGAACTGGGGTTGGTACCTGTTCTTCTCTCGCGCGGTGCCCACAGCACTGCCCCCACCCAGCTCGCACTCTCGTACGACGATTCCTTGTGAATTGATGATGGCAGTAATCAGCACCGGCAACAAGTGTCTTGTGAATAGATAACAATAAACATACTATGGAGTATTTCGTTACTGGAGCGACTGGCCTCATCGGAACCCATGTGGTGGAACTATTAGTTGACAGGGGACACGATGTCGTCGGACTGACCCGATCACGGTCGAATGCGAAGCATCTACCCGAGGAGGTGACAATTGTTGAGGGCGACATCACACATAAGGAGAGTATGCGTGAGTCAATGGCTGGCGTCGATGGTGTCTTTCATATCGCTGCGTGGTTGTATTTCGGGCCGGGACCCTGGGAGGCTGAGAAGGCTGAACGCATCAACGTCGGGGGCACTCGTAACGTCCTCGAACTGATGGACGATCTTGACATCCCAAAGGGCGTCTATACCAGCACAATAGGCGTCTACCCGGGAACTAGTGGAGAAAAGCTCGACGAATCTATCGACCCCGACTGTCCGACCTATGCCGAGTATGTGCGCACGAAGTGGCAGGCCCACTTCGAGGTTGCCAGACCGATGATAGAGGATGGCCTCCCGCTTGTCATCGTTCAGCCAGGCATCGTTTACGGCCCTCATGGGGAGACGTCTACGGACATGATTCGGGACTACCTGACGAGTGATCTCCCGATCATTCCCCGTAACTGGGCGATGCCCTTTGACCACGCTGAAGATATTGCACACGCACATCTGAATGCCATGGAGAGTGGGACGCTGGGCGAGGAGTACATCGTCGCCAGCCAGGCACGAACGCTGCCCGAGGTGTTCGCCTATGCCGAGGAGATCACGGGGACCCCGGCTCCACGACCTGTTCCGGACGTGGTGTTCAGCACGCTGGCCACCATCATGCGGAACGTGGAACGGGTTACGATACCGCCAGAGGGATTCGAGAGTGAGGGACTCGACTTCTTGTCCGGGAGACAGTGGTCCGTCGACAACACGAAATCCAAGCGTGAACTCGATATCGAGTTCCGGCCGCTTGAGGAGGGATTGCGCGACTACCTTCCCTGGGAACTCAATCAACTTGGAATGGATAAGCGCCCTGAACAGTCGGCACCTTCCTGAGTAGTCGCTGTCGAAACACGTCAGTGTCATAGCCTCACCGAGCGAACGGCGTCAGCCGTGAGCGAGTAGGGGAGGGTAGTTCACCAGGCTCAGACACCTACGTCGGTCCGTCCGGGGTCCGTCGTACGGATGGTCGTGCTGGCGCGTGCGGCATCCGAGGGGACAAAGATGTCGGCGTTGAGATCTCGCGTAGCGCCTGGACTGACGAGCCCTGCAGTGTAGCTGTGACTGGAGATGGTTGTCCCGTCTTCGTCGTATAATGCGACGAGCGCTTCGACATTAGCTGCTTCTCCTTCGTTGGTGATGCCAAGTTCAATGTGTCCGAGCTGGTCTTCGATGGTCTCGACGTCGGTTTTGTTGCCGTCCTCGTCGTAGAACGTGACACGGTCTACAGTGATGTGACTGCTCTTGTCGCCGATGTACCGGAAGAGTCGTTCAGACATGTCTTCGTAGATTCTGTCCCCCTCCGAGCCGTCCTCAAAGAGCGCGCCGATGGGGTTGAGGTCGGCGCGCAGGTCGCTGGCGATTGTGGTTCGGTTCCGCGTGTTGGTCTTCAATCGGAGATAGTCCTCGATGAACGGGTCGAACTCTGCTGGGAGGTCGCCGTTGTACATGTCGGCGTATGCTCTGAGTTCGGCGTCGAAGTTGATTAGCGGCGGAAGAGGTGCGGAAACCTTATCTACGGGAACCCACGGCTTTGCGTCTGTCCTGGGCTCGTCGGATGGACTAGTCGTGGTACCCTGTTCAAAGTAGCCAAGGCTGTCGAGAAGCACGGCAAAGATGGCACTGAGGACGGTGACGAATAACACTCCGGCGGTGAGCAGAAACGAGATAGGGGTCGGGAGGGTGAGCTGGAACAGCGCGATGAACACGACGGTCACCATCCCGACGACGAGGAGGAACGAGCCGAGATTGGGATCTTCTCCCGTCAAGAATTCAATACTATCGAGGAACGTCGATCCAGATTCTGTCTCGGCAGTGGATTCTGGCTGGTTCATGTCTGGTTTTGGTTCGATTGTCGGCGAGTCACCCTGCGATGTCGGCGTTTTTCGCGACGGCAGCACGTTGGAGTATTTGGATGAGATGCGAAACCCAGAGGCCGGCAGTGAACCCGAAGAGAGTTCCGACGGCCGTGATACGGATCGGTTCTTCGAGTGGTGTGAATGCGACGACGACACACAGCGTCCCGAAAATAAACATGAGAACGTACTGGATGAGCGTCCCTCGGTTCACTTGTCGTATTTCCTCGAACATAGCTGAATCGCGTAGGATTTTCAGAGTCTTAACTCTGCTGTCCGATAGAGTGCTGAGCTAGATCCAGATTGCAATACTAAATATAGTATCATTTATATTTGTAGGGGAAGTCTTTAAGATGTTCGTCGCAGCCGACTAAATGATGGCCCAATTCTAGAGGCTCAATCCGACCACCCATCACCTGGAACTTCGCAACGACCATTAACCGTTCTCGACCGCAAAATTACCGGCTTCCGCTGTCGAGTGTCGCGGGATAATGACTGACCGGGATGAGCAATTCTAGAATGAGTTTGGGGGTATGTGAGACAGTCTTTGAAAAATAACTATGATTGTTTCCGGTCCTTATCCGGCGGGGAACACCCCCAAAACAATGACGGAACAAGAACCAGCCGAACAATCGAGAAGCAACGACACCGCCAGACAGCGTTCCGAGGGGGCGAGCCGCCGAACGTTTCTCGGAGCGGTCGGCACCGGAACCGGACTCGCCGCCCTCGGCATGCTGGGTGGGAGCCGACCGGCAGGGGCCACATCCACAGAAAGGAAGCACGCCGGCATCCCGTCCGAACTGCCGAGCGCGATCGAAATCGACGAGGACGCCCTCGAGGTCACGCTCCCACTCTACGAGGGCCGGGGGCCGGACGACGGGGTCGTGTACTACGTTCTCACGGAAGCCTCCGATATCGGCAAGGCGAACCAGTTCGGCCTCAACTGGGCCGTGAAGCTCAAGCACATCATCGGAACCGACGCCATCCAGGAGGTGGCGATAGGGAGTTCCGGTCAGTTCAACCCCAACAACCCCAACAACGAGTTCCAGGGGACGGTCGATTTCTCGCTGACCCGGAACGTCGTCCCGAACGACGGCACTGGATTCCCGCCCGACGTGGCCGAGCCAGGTGCCGAGGGCGACGGCACCTACAGCCCGTTCATCACGACGTCGGACGAGAAGGTCGTCTACAACGCCCCCCACGTGGCGAACGACTCCGGGGAGCACGACCAAGTCCTTGAGATGGACACGGATGAGATGACGGTGACCCTCCAGCTCGTGCAGGGGTTCTACGAGTTCCGGGAGATTTACTACCTGACTACCGACGCGTACCCCGGCCTCGTGGCCGCGCTCGAGGGCGGCACGCTTGTGCCGAACCTGAGCGAGGCACCAGCTGTGGGGGACCGCGACCTCGAGAGCTCCGCTCGCGAGGCCATTTTCCCAGTGGTGAACGGCCCACCGGGACAGGGCCTACAGTCGGCCCTCCAAGGGCAGGGCGGCCCGCACAACATCACTCGGTCCGAGCAGGTATGTGCGGACCTGAGCGACCCGACCGACTGCTCGCTCTTCTACAGTCCGCTCTGGGACCTCCATCCGCTACGGTGGGAGGTTCCCGAGGACGAGCGGACCATCCTGGAGGACCACGAGGAAATCATCGACCTGGTCCTTGAGGGCGACATCAGCAGCTTCGCCGAGGACGGGCCCGCCAACACGCTGCTCGGGAACATCCGGGCGCTAAGCGCGGCGGTCAACTGCCCCGTTATCTCCGTTGAGGAAGAGGAGGAGTAAGACCCTCCCCCTCAATGGTCTCGGCTCTCCAGGAAACGATATGTGATGCGTAACGATAGTAGCTCCACCTATCCGGACTCAGGAGAGAGTTCAGCGTATCCAAACGGGGTGGCGAAGCGTTCGCACCAGATACCCACGCCGCTGATATCCCCAGCGCTTGCACCGTCAGGAAGTTGCTGAGTGAAGGTTCCCTCCTTCGTGCTCTCCCCGTCATCGGCCCCGCCATCAATGCGGACTTTGGTGCCGGCGGTGACCTCCGCTTTCGTATCGGGCGTCGATGAAGGCGTCACGTAGACGAACACGTCAGGACCTTGGGTCTGACTGTAACTCTCGAACCGAAGGTACAATCCATCGTCGTCGCGCACCAGGAGTACTGTCCCCGTGACTTCATGGCCCGCGGTGCTGACAAACGAACCGCGTTTGAGCACCTCGGCTCCCCCGTCAGCCGGTGTCTCCTCGACCTGCGTGGACTGTTCGGGAAGGAAGAAATCCGACGGTCCGATGACGGCGACACCCACCAGGAGTGCGACCACCCCCAGTGCACCCCCTCCAATCAACAGAATTCGTCTATTGGTCATACCACCAGAGAGGCGATTTCAGGATATATCTATTGTCCAAACTCCAACTAGAATGCGTTCAGGCTCACGGGATAGTAGCCCCGGTATGAGAACCTGCCTTGGAATAGGAGGGTAGTAAGAGAGCGTCGATTGAATCGCCTCCAAGGGGTAGTCGGTGTATCTCCGCCACCGATTTATATGTCATTGCAGGATATCAGATAGTGTCTGAAACGACGGGACAAGATGAGTCGGTCGCGGTATGGCGGTTGTGTCGCATCGTGTCGGGGTCCTCCCCGACCTACTCGCTCACTTCGTTCGCTCCTTGAGGTCGGGGGCTCCACCTTGAATTACGCCGACCGAGGACGATAGTCGTGGAGATCGAGGTGGGGAATGGACTCGTCATGGCCACCGCTGGCAACTCCGACACTGAGTAAGAGGTGGAAGGGTGTGGACTAGTCGCTGCCTGCTCCACCGTCGCCGAACAGCTGTTGGATTGTCTTGACCAAGTCAACAACCGTTTTTAGCGGTCTGTCGACGCGCTCGAGGAAGCCGTGGACAGTGTCGAGGAGTGAGAGCTCGACTGTATTCTGGATGACGTGCGTGGTCTGTTCAAGTGGAGATTTCTCACGCGCACCTCCGACACCGCCAAGCATGGCAGCCGTCGCGACGAAGACCACCATGAGCACACGAATGGGTGTCACAGTTTCCTCTTACAAGCGCATTAGAGGGGCAGAATTCGTGAACCGGTCTAGATACTCTTCAGGAGAGTCGATGTCTGGGGGTTTGCCCACGAGGCTGCAAAGGCGTTCTTAGCTCGTTGATTGAATGCGATGACCATCTCCTCAATACGGGTAGAGTGTGTATGCTGGTCCTGAGAATAGAGGCTGCACAAACATCGATTACAGTACCTGTGTGAATCTTCATGCGATCCGGCGATATCCTTCGTACACAGCTGGCAATCCGAGGGGGAGTGCCAAGAGACCGAATCCAAAGAGGGCATACCCATCTCCGCTCTGGCGTCGCACTGCGAGGAGCGTCGCGACGATGCCGAACAGCGCGATTACATAGGCAGTGTTGCTCCAGACCACATCGTACGAGGAGCAGTACAGCCAACAAACGAACGTGTAGGAGGGAGCATTCCAGGTCGGCGGGTGGAGTTTCGGCCAGAAGAACCGACAGTAGGTCGTCCATCCAAGCATCGCCAGGGTGGGAAGCCCAGCGAGCCATATCGTTGAGCCCAACCGCGTCCGAGTTCCGAATCGTCTGTAGCCAGCGAGGAACAACGCCGGAAACCTGACAATCCACAGCCAGATACCGATAGTGTACGTTACTGGCCAGTGCTCGATCCGCGGCTGCTCGAAGGGGAGTCGGAACGACTCCGGCAGCGTCGCCCACGGGAACGAGGGATCAGGTACTGGATTCGTGACGAACGCGACCAGACAGAGTCCCGTTCCAACGAGTAGTCCGTACAGCCCCAACGTCGTATATCGGTCGAGCCAAGCTGGGAGAGACGGTTGCGCCGTGTTGTGGCGGTGATCAGATGTCCACGTCATTCCTCAGATCAGTCTTATTGTGATTCCGTGTCACGTTTGAGTGCCTCTCGTCGCTGTTCGTATTCGTCGTCGGTCAGCTCGCCACGAGCGTAGGCGAGCCGGAGTTCTTCGAGCGCCTGGCCCGAGTCACTCTCACTGCCCGTTACAGCCCTGTAGAGGAGGTAGCCACCGCCGACGAGGGCAGCGAGGAACAGGAGTTGCATCACGGTTCCGACGATGAACATCCAGCCCGGCATCGTTCCGTCGCCCCATATTCCACCACCCCACATGCCGCCCATCATCGGCCCGAACCCCATCATCCCGAAACCCATGAAGAACATCGGGAAGATTACGAACGCACCGATGATAATAAGGAGAATCGTGACCAGCCGTGTGTTGTCCATATTTTCTGGCATATATGTTCCCTCCGTAAGTTCGTCTCTGGTGTCACGTACGTGTTCAGGCTTCAATGCAGTTGTGACTTAGAAATGTCCGGTGTATAGGCATTCAACTTTTGGATAATTAGTGAAGAGGTTGTTGAGGAGTGATATACTAAGGGACAACTGAAATAGATGGTCCCTACGATAGGACATGTATGCAGGTGACGATGATCGAGGGAGTCTTCGAAGCTCTCCGTATCGGTGTCGGATTCCTCTGGACGGCGGCGTGGGCGATCATTATGGGTCTCACGATCACGAGTCTCGTCCAGGTCTACGTCTCCAAGGAGCGAATGGCGCAGGTTCTGGGCGATGGTGACCTGAGCGGCCTCACCAAAGCGACCGTGTTCGGGGCGGCGAGCAGTGGCTGTAGTTTCGGGGCCGTCGCCATCGGGAAGGGATTGTTCAAGAAGGGGGCACACGCGGTGAACTTCCTGGCGTTCATGTTCGCGTCGACGAATCTCATCGTCGAACTCGGGTTGATGATCCTGATTCTGCTGGGCTGGGAGTTCCTTCTCGCCGAACTGCTTGGCGGCCTCATTCTCATCGCCGTCATGGCCGTCATCGTCCACCTCACGCTCCCCGAGAACCTGTTCGACGAGGTCCGGGAGACGCTCAACGAGCGCGACCGCGAGTCGGGTATTACTGAGGACCCCACTTGCGGGATGGAAGGCAAAGACGAGTACACGCTCACGACCGACGGCGGGGAGACGCTGCAGTTCTGCTCGGAGGGCTGTATGGAGACCTATCTCCAGGAGACATCCAGCCGCGGCGGGTGGCGCGAGGAGGTGCTGTCGTGGGGTGGCTGGTACAAGATCGGGAACCAGTACCGCAAGGAGTGGTCGATGATCTGGAAGGACGTCATCGCGGGCTTTCTCGTCTCCGGGTTCGTCATCGTCTTCGTCCCTCAGTGGGTCTGGAATACCCTGTTCATCCAGGGCGATGGCCTGCTCGTGACCGCCGAGAACGCGATTATCGGTGTCGCCATCGCCGTCATCAGCTTCGTCGGCAGTATGGGCAACGTCCCGTTCGCCGTCGCGCTCTGGGGCGGCGGGATCAGCTTCGCCGGCGTCATTGCGTTCGTCTACGCCGACCTCATCACGATTCCCGTGTTGAACGTCTACCGGAAGTACTACGGCTGGAAGCTCATGCTGTACATCCTCGCCGTCTTCTTCGTCACGATGGCGTTCACTGGGTTCCTCATGGAACTGCTGTTCGATGCCCTCGGTATCGTTCCGGATCTGGCTGGCGGGGAGACGGCGACCGAACAGACGTACTTCGAACTCAACTACACGTTCTACCTCAACCTCATCGCCTTCGCACTCTCTGGGTTTCTCCTGTACGTGTATCGCCGTGGCCTCGGTGCGCCCGGAAAGTACCGTGACCCGGTCTGTGGCATGCGGACTGACGACAGCGAGCCAGCGGCGACACACGACGACGAGACGTACTACTTCTGCTCACAGACCTGCAAGGAGACTTTTGAGGAGAATCCAGACGAATACGCCACTGGACATCCGATGGTGATGGAGGGTCACGACCATTAACGGCCGTTTCATCGAAGATGCACAGCTGTACAGAGAACCGTCTTTGGTTCACATTTGGGGCGGATCCGATGACTGGAGCGTCTCGGACGTGGTTGTGCGCCTCCTATGCATTGAGAATCGGAAGCCGATTTTATTATCCCTGCCGCTGAAATCCAATTGAATGTACGATCGGATTCTGCTTTCGACGGACGGCACGGTCGCATCTGAACAGGCTGAAGCGCACGCACTCGACCTCGCAGCCGCTCATGACGCCGTCCTCCACGTACTCTACGTCGTCGACGAGGACGTCGTGACTGCGTACAGCGGCGACGAGTTCGTCGACGAAGCCGAAGGCCCCGAACACGGTCTCGAAGAACACGGGGAGGAGACGCTTTCGGAGCTCCGTCGCCGAGCATCGGCGGCCGACGTCGACGTCGAGACGGCGATGCACCACGGTCGCCCCGCTAAGACCATCGTGGAGTATGCAGACGACCACGACGCGGACGTGCTCGTGCTCGGAACCAAACGCCGACCGGAAGAATACCGCGCGCTTCTCGGGAGTGTCACCGACCGAGTCCTCCGATTGACGACCCGGCCAGCGACCGTCATAAAAACTGAAGTCAGTGAGTGACATCCTCCCCGCCGTAAACGGCGGGATTCCCTCCTCGCAGAAAGATAGGCTTTAGTTCTCTTGATTCTTCATCAATCGCTCACAGCGTTGCTGGAACTCCTCTTCGTCGATCTCACCTCGTGCGTAACGGCGCTGGAGGGTTTCCATCGCGGAATCGTCACTCTTGGGAGGTGCATCATCTTGACCCAGCACCCAGTGAACCGCCTCGGGGTCAAGCCCCGAGGCTTCCCGTAGATTAATCGGACACTCCCACGATACCATCGGTCTGATACCCTCGAACGGCATCGTGGGTCACGGTCGGGGCGTCCACGGCCCCCGATACCTGCCGTCGCACCGTCCGAACAACGGGAAGGCTGTTGAGAGCAGGCACATTCCAGTCCTGATGCTTCTCGATGCCTTTCACGGCGATGTTGACGCTTGCACCACGGTCGCTGTGGTCTTGATGGGAACACGACCGACACTTGAACCGCTTCTTGTTGCGATTTGCTTTCTCGGCGTGTCCGCACATCGGACACCGCTGGCTCGTCTTGTACGGGTCAATCCATCCAGTCGGGATGCCCTCAAACGACGCCTTGTACGACGTGTAGTATTGAAGGGCACGGAAGGGGAGGTGGTGCAAGCGTCGGTTCATCCGTGTACGATGTTGGCGAGCCGTTGTACGAGTCCGGTCGATTGCTGGTTTGCGTTCTCGATAGCTGCCTCTAGGTCGTCCTGGTCAACGATCCCGATGAACTCGGCTGTCTGTTCGCCGTTCACGTACACGAGCGTCGTGGGCGTCTTCCGGACGCTGTACTCCTCGGCCGTCTCCAGATCCTTCTGGATGTCGACCTCTCGAAACTTGACGTCAGGGAACTCGTCCTCGATGCCCTTGTTTTTCTCTTGCTGCGTTGCGCATGCCCCGCACGTCTCCTGCGTGAAGAGGAGTACTTCGGTCACATTTGATAGTATGGTCTTGTGCCTTTTGCGCATTTCTATTAACATCTGAAAGCTAAGGCAGTCTCAGATTTTGGATTCAAAGGAATCCTACGGGAGATATCCCTGGGATCGTTGTTCGAGTCGCATACTCCGGGCTCGGGGAGACACCCAAAGTTGTGATCGATGGGAAAAGGAGTGCCAGGGCTTTTACTGCTACCTAATCAGTGGAGTGAGCGGGGTGAGATGCGCGCTCTTGGTTGGGCTCGGGCGCGCGCAGCGCCAGTAGGACACCGATAAAGGCGACTCCTCCGGCGACGAGGAACGCCGTGCTGTAGCCAGCACGATCGATAATGGTGCCGGCGGCGATAGGTGCGGCAAACGCGCCGAACAGACCAACGCTCGTTAGCAGCGCGACAGCTGTGGTCCCCACCGCCGGCGGGACAAGTTCGGCGATGTACGAAAAGAGCAGTCCAGTGACGAGTTGGATAGCGAAGCCGACGACGACCACCGCTCCGCCGACGAACCCAAGCTGCGATACGAACGCAAAGGCGACGACAGCGGGTACGGCGACGATGAACGACGACACTACAACGGGGCGACGTTTCCCGCTGAAAACCCGTTCTGAGACCACACCGCTACTTGACCGTCCGATAGCTCCAATCGCCGGGAACAGCGCGGTTAGCAGGCCACTCGCCGCCAGCGAGATGCCGAACCCGTTGGTGAGGTAGCTCGGTAGCCACGTATTGATAAAGAGGTACAGCGAGTAGGCGAGAAAGCAGAGGACACAAACGATCCAGACCGCCTGATTAGTGAACAACTTGCGCAGCGCCGTCCGGTCCGGCGCAGCCGCATCGACGCCGGGAACGTGGTGACGGGTCGCGAGCAAGAAAATAGTGACGCCGAGGACGCCCATGGCGGCATACAGCGGGAAGATCGCAGGCCAGCCGGCGACGTTTGCGACGAGGGGACTGCCGAACTGACCGAGTGCGAATCCAACTGGTGCGCTCGCGGTGAACACACCAACGGCGGTTGCCCGATATCGAGGCGCAACGGCACTGCCGACGACGTTCGCACCCGCGTTCCAGAAGATTACGTACGCGAGACCGCCGAGCACGCGCGAGACGAGTAGCCAGAGATACGCGCCGGCAGTGGCCGCATGCCAGCCCCAAGCACCTGCAACGACGAGTGCGCCGGTGCCGAAGACGATCACCCTACGGACCGAAAAGCGGTCGAGGACGATGCCGGCGGGGACGCTAGTGACGACCGCAGTCGCGTACATGATGCTGACGAGCCAGCCCGCCGTACTCGCCTTGAGCCCGATCGATTTTTGAATCAGCGGCAGTACGCTCGCCGGGGCGATTTCGTAGGCTGCGGCCGCTGTCGAAAGCAAGAAAAAGCCGATGAGCAGGCCTAGTGTCTCATGTCGAGAACTTCCTGTGTTTAGTCGGTCGTTCACGGTCTCTGTACCCCTTCTTGGAGCAACATCGAACCGTTTGGTGTTTCTTCCTGAAGACAGAAATTGAAGAGCCATGCGGCAAACACTGCCTTCCAATTGGATTGCGCTGAAGAGCGTGTCTACAGGTGGAGCAGGCCGAGTGCCTCGGGGTCGTTCGAGAGAGCTTCGCTCTCTTGTGATGACGAGACGCCGTCGGCGTCTCGAACCACGTGACCCCGAGGCGGTTCACCCGTACCTCGTGCAAGCGCAGGTGAGCAGGGGAGTTCTGGAAGATTCTCGTGTTTGGGTGGAATTCTCTCACCCATGAGATTCTTTCTGTAATTAGGGTTATATTTGGGCGGCTATTAGGGGTGAGCCACCGTGACCAACGCAGACGACGCTACCTCACTCTTCGAACTCTTCAAGAACAAGGAGTTCATCGCACTCGCAAGCACTGCCTTCGCCCGCAGCCAAGCCTACTCCACCATCCTCATCGCCCTCGCCATGTACGCCGACCTCTTCCAAACCACCGGCACCGTCGAGGGTCTCTTCGGAACTGTCTTCGCTCTCACACAGTTCCTCATCGTACTCCCGCTCGGGCGGGTCATCGACACCGGCAACTCCAAACGCTACCTCCTCGCCGGCCTCTTCCTCAATATCGCCATTTTCACCGGCTTCACCTTCGTCACCGCTGTCGAACACGTTATCATCCTCCGTGCCCTCCAAGGCATCGGCGCCAGCCTTCTCTGGATCACCGGTAGCACCGTCGTCGGCGAAATCAGCCCCGACGGAAAACGTGGTCTCTGGCTCGGCAGCTACAATCAGGTGGCTGCCTTTAGCAGTCTCGCTGGCACCATCTTCGGCGGACTCCTCCTCTACACCTATGGCTTTCAAACCACCTACACCGTCCTCATCGCTGTCACCACTCTCGCCACGCTTTCCGTCTATCGGTATCTTCGAGACAATCCCGGTCAGCAAACGGAAGCCACAGACTCATCCGGCCTCGACACGCTCAAAGCACTCCTGAAACGCCCAGCCATTCGTGGACTTGTGTCGTTCCGCTTCGGGTTTAGCATCGCTAAGATGGCCGTCATCATCTTCCTGCCAATCTATGCGAAAACACAATTTGGCATCAATCCCCTAGCTATCGGCGGAATTCTCGCCGGCGGGAAACTCACGAAATCCGTGCTCCAAGGCCGCATGGGAACCCTTGTTGATCAAGCAGAGCACCGTTACAAGTTCGTGTTCGCAGGTGCGGCTGTCTACGCGGTCGGAATCATCTTCATCCCGTTAGCCGGGTCTGCTACCCAAATCCTCTCAACTGTTTCCTTGTCGGCAGCCGGGAAAACAATGGTGCTCCCACCTGCGTTCTTTGGGCTATTCACTGCCTATAGCATCCTTGGAGTCGGTGACAGCATTCGGCTGCCTGCCAGCATGACGCTGTTCGTCGAAGAGGGAGAACGACTTGACGCTGTTGCCGGAAGTTTCTCGCTCCGGTCAATCTCGTGGAAGATTGGGCAACTGATCGGGCCGGTGGCAGTCGGGGCGATTTGGGATGCAACTTCGGCGCTGGTTGCATTTTGGGTGGCTGCGGGCTGTGCTGGCGCTGCTGCAATAGCATTTGTGGCCATGGCGATTCGAGCGACCAGACAAGAACAGTCAGAATCGACAGCTGTCCAGCCTGCAGATTGAGCCCGTTCGTTAACAGTAGTCGCCCGTGTGAAAGATGAGATTGTGGCCGCTTCTGCGCTCGCTGGACAGCGACGGGGCCGCTATTGTGTAAGCGTCACATTCGCCCCAATGTATGGGAGCAACTGGGTCTCAGTCCGAGTGATTGAGTCGGTGATGCACGTCTCAGCGTCGTCGCCGCCTTCGGGACGCAGTTCGGGACTGGCGCCGTACGGCTACCCGTTAGTACGGCAGTTGTATCGGCATTTATCGGCTAGGAGCCAACGGGAGGGAAAGCAGGTACCGGCCACCGTGTTTGGCCCCTGTTGAAACTTCCCTGGCTGACACGAATCGGGTGCTGAATACAGAGGAGGTCTTCATCACAAACTATCCCTGTTGTCACAGTAACCTTTTTCCGACCCAGACACTGGTTGCATATATAATGGGACACAGAATGGGAGAGTCACGGGATTACGGTCACATAGTAAAGGAAGGGAATCTCCATGAGTGAGCATGCATCCCCAACCGCCGCCACGGGCGATCCTGTAACGCTCGAGACCGGGCTCGAGGCGTTCCGGTCGAGCCCCGAGTTCCACGGTCCCGTCGAGGACCTCGACGGCCACAACTGCAATGATCACTTCGCACAAATCTACGAGAGGCCCGCGGAGAAATTCGAGGCGGCCATTCCGTTCGTTCGCCATGGTCTCGACCAGGGTGAACAAATTGCGTACGTCGTCGACCAGAGCACCGAAACCGAAGTGCGGACGGCGTTGCAGGACGCCGGCATCGACGTCGAGGCCGCGCTCGATTCGGGGGCACTGACGTTTTACACTGTCGACGAGACCTACCTCCAGAACGGGTCGTTCGACCCCGACGAGATGATTCAGTTCTACGCCGACGCGGCCGCCGAAGCCACCGAAGATTTCGAGGCGCTTCGGCTCGTCGCCGAGATGTCGTGGATGGAGGCCGACGACACCACGGTCGAGCAGTTAATGAAGTACGAGTCGAAGATCAACGATCTGTTCGATACCGAAGACGTGCTCGCCATCTGCCAGTACGACCGCGACCTGTTTACACCGGAGGTCATCAATAACATCGTTCGGACCCACCCCCATCTCATCTACGACGGGGCGGCCTGCCACAACTTCTACTATACGCCGCCCGAGGAACTGTTCGGCGAGGACGACCTCGCCCGCGAAAACGAGCGGATGCTCCGGACGCTTCACGACCGCACCGAGGCCAAAACCGAACTCAAGCAACGCGACCGCTTCCTCCAGAACCTCTACCACATTTCGGCCGAGAGCACGTCATTCGAGGAGAAACTCGATGCGCTGTTCGACCTCGGGCGCGAGCAGTTCGGCCTCGACATAGGTGGCATTGCGAAAATTGACCCGAAGACCGACTACTTCGAGGTGGAGGCGGTCAGCGGTGACCACGACCACCTCGTCGCGGGCGCACAGTACCCGCTCTCAGAGACGTACTGTCGACTGGCGACCGACAACAGCGAGACGGTCGCTGTGACCGATCCGGTCGACGCGAGGTTTGAGGGGCAACTGTGTTACGACCAGTTCGAGGTTCAGACGTACCTCGGAACCCACGTCGCAGTCGATGGCGAGATGGACAGGACGTTCTGGTTCTTGTCGACCGAGCCACGCGAGACGCCGGTCAGCGATGAGGAGCATACGTTCGTCGACCTGATGGGTCAGTGGGTCGGCTACGAACTAGAGCGCCGGGAACGCGAGCGCGAACTCCGTGAACGGACAGAGCATCTGCGTGCACTCGTCGAAACGACGCCAGAATGCATCAAGACTGTCGCCCCCGACGGCACCCTCCTCCAGATGAACTCCGCCGGACTGGAGATGGTGGAAGCTCCCGAGGAAGCGGCCGTGACCGGCGAATGCATCTACGACCTGATCGCTCCCGAGGACCGCGAACGGTTCCGCGAGTTCAATGAACGGGTCTGTAACGGCGAACGCGAAATCCTAGAGTTCGACATCATCGGGTTGGATGGGACGCGCCGTCACATGGAGTCGCACGCCGCACCGCTCGAACGTCCGGACGGTGAGACCGTCCATGTCGCGCTGACCCGTGACGTGACTGAACAGAAGAAACGTGAAGCAGAGCTCCGGCAGACGAAGACGCGGTTCGAGACGGTGTTCGAGCAGAGCAACGACGCCATCCTCCTCGTCGACCCTGACGCGGACGCCTTCGTCGACGTAAACCCGGCGGCTGCCGAGATGCTTAGGTACACTCGTGACGAACTCTCGTCACTCCGCCCTTCTGACACTCACCCCGACGAGTTAGAGCAGTTCCACGCGTTCCTCGAGGAGGTGCTCGAGACGGGGTCGGCGTGGAGCGAGGAGCTTCACTGCCGTACCAAAGACGGCCAGGACCTCTCGACCGAAGTGTCGGCGTCAGCGATCACGCTCGATGGCCGCGACCTCGTGCTTGCGAACGTTCGGCACATCGAAGAGCGCAAGAAGCACGAGCGATACCAGCGCGAGCTATACGACATCGTCGCCGACTTGCAGGCGTCGTTCGACGAGAAACTCGACAGCCTGCTCGAACTCGGCCGCGAGCGGTTCGGCCTCGAGAATGCGTACTTCAACGAGGTCGGCGACGATGCGGTTGAGGTCGTCGACGCGATCGGCCCCCACGACCTGATCGAGCCGGGTGAATCGGCCCGGCTCGACGGGACGTACTGCGAGAAACTACTCGCGTCGTCCGGCCAGCTTGCCGTATCGGACGCGGCCGAGATAGGGTGGACCGACGACCGCGCCTACGAGACGTACGGATTAGACACGTATCTCGCGACGACTGTGCGCGTCAGCACCGACGTCCACGGGTTGCTGTGTTTCTCGTCCGAAGCGCCGCGAGGAAACCCGTTCACTAAGGCCGAGCGGGCGTTCCTCGACTTGATGGGGCAGTGCGTGAGTTACGAACTCGAACGCAATCACCGGGAAGCCCAACTCGAGCAGAAGAACGACCGGCTCGAATCGTTTGCGAGTATGCTCGCACACGAACTTCGGAATCCCACTATGATCGGCCAGATGTACTGTCACGAACTTCCGGAGGACGCAGCCCCGGAGGCGGTTGGCTACATCACCGAGTCGCTCGACCGGATCGAGGACATGATCGACGTCCTGCTGCTACTCACCCGGGGTCGCGAGGCCGTCGACGAGTGCACTCCGGTGGACCCCGCGGACGTGGCCCGCGAGGCGTGGGAGACCGTGGAGACGCTCGACGCGACGCTCGACGTCGACCTCGACCGGACGATACGGATCGACGAGACGTACGTCCGCCACCTGTTCCGGAACCTGCTCGAGAACGCCGTCGAACATGGTGGGGGCGACGTGACCGTCACCGTCGGCGATCTCGATGACGGGTTCTACGTGGCCGACGACGGCGTTGGTATCCCGCCTGAGGACCGCAACACGGTGTTCGACGAGGGATACACCACGGCCGCGGACAACGGTGGGACCGGCCTCGGGTTGGCGTTCGTCCAGAAGCTTGCCGAGGTGTACGATTGGGACGTTACAGTCACTGAAAGCGAGGCTGGTGGTGCCCGGTTCGAGTTCCGCAACGTTACCTGACTCTTCCCACGGCTAAAGCCGTGGGGTTCCCACTGGGGGTTGAGTCCACGGTTAAGGCGAGGTTCGCAGGTTCGTCGTCGCGTTGGACGAGAATGAGCTGCTATGTATATCATCATCCGCAGCGTATAGTCAGTTGACTATGTCAATTAACGTCACAAACATTGTCAAGCAGGGCTACCGGCGGACGATTGAGCGTAATGGCCTCGTTCTCATGGGTGTCATTTTCGCTATCTCGTTGGTCAACGGACTACTGGGGATTAGCGTCAGCCAATGGATGATGAGCCAGCAGTTTACGCCAGGTAGTGTCGAGGCGAATCCGACGTTGCTCGTCCCGCCGGTAGTTGCTAGTGTCATCTCGTTAGTGCTTGGCATTGGGTTGCTCGTTGTGAGTATTGCAGCGATTCGGGTGTTCGTAAGCGACGAGACCGAACGCCTTCCCCGAGAGTACTTCACGCGGAATATAGGCTGGGCGGCAATCAACGTCATCGTCGGGGCGATTGTCTTCGGGATTATCGTCGCACTGGGCTTCGTTGCGTTCATCATTCCGGGTATCTTCCTGCTCGTGGCGTTGGCGTTCTGGACCGTCTACGTGGCCGTCGAAGACCAGAACTTCATCACGGCATTCCGCAGCAGTTGGAGACTGACGCACGGCTACCGTTTCAGCCTCTTCACGCTGGGTGTGGCAGTGTTACTCCTCACGGCGCTCGTCAACGCCGTCTTCGGGCTCGGCGACCTTGCCAGTGGTAGCCTCACTGGCGACATCGTCGCCCTCGTGTTCGCTCAAGCCGCCAGCGCGATTACGACGGTCTTCTCGACCGCTGTGCTCGCGACGGCGTACACCGAACTCAAAACTCGCGACGATAACGACCGCGGGAAAACAATCAGCGAGGACTCCACCGTTGGCCGTCCGGCCGCCTAACCAGAATCGCGACCACACCACAGATTTTCTCACCTAACTTGCGAGGCGGATCCCCTTCCTCAAGGAGCAACGCGAACGAGTAGCGCAGGAGGGAAGGACATTCGCCTCACAAATCTATATGATTCCAGTCACTATGAGTTCTTTAGCGGGCTTTTCGGTGTACTACTCATCTTCAGTACGGGGATGGTTGTGGTGATGAAACGTCGGAGTCTGTGCAGTAAGTGTTCGCCGATAGTTCACGGTAGTTGGCGGTGACTCATTCTCGATGGTGGCTGTCGTGTTGAGCAGTGTGCATCATTTCTTACGTCTATTATAATTATTCACCTGTGTGGTATTTTGGTGTGCGAGTGCTTAGCGGGGGAATCGTTCGCAAAAATATTTACACAGAACTGAGTAAGTTTTTTCTGCCTTCGTCCCCTACCCTGTAGTGATGAAAGAGAAAACGACTCAAACACAACTCGCAGCCTACAGAAACCAAAGTGATCGACGATGATGTGGCAAGACGTCGTCTTCCTCGCAGGAAACGTCTTCTCCCTCATCGCCCTCCTCCCCACCCTCCGCGACTCCATGGCAAACGTCCCCTTCAACACGAGCTTCCCATCCGCGGTGATCGGCCTCGTCTACGCAACCGCGTTCTTCACCATGGACATGGCACTCTCTGCTCTCGGCGCATTCCTCACCGGCAGTATCTGGCTGGCAATCGTCGCCCTCCGCTCACCGAACCCACTCCAGGACTCATCCCCGACGACGCCACAGACGGACACCACAAATGCAACGCACTCCTCCCCGTCACACGCTGACTGACTCAATTTTAGTACTGACGCGCGGACTTTGACATCCTCCCCGCCCTGAAGGGCAAGGATTTCTTCGTGGGAGAGCACGCCGTTCGTGCGTCCCCGAAGGCACCCTGACCGAGACCATCGGGGTCTCGGCTGTGGGTTGTGAGTAGTGCGTCGGGCCTCCAGCGGAGGCGTGGTGTGCTTGGGTATCCGCTTGCACCTCACAGGCCGTGCCATCGACCCGACTCAACCACGCAGGTTGAGTAGCCATCCGACGCAGGGTTGCTTTTTGGTGACGGAGACCCGAATCCAACTCCAATTTTCGCCTGATGTGCTTACGTCTGGCTATGCTGTCGAGCTCCTTACTGTTCGTGGGTGGCGTCCTCGTTGTCGGATTCATCCCCACGCTGACGCACGGGGCTTTCTCCTCAATTTTCCGTAACCTCCGTACCGACGCTACTGAGCGTCGGCATTACCGTTGACGGACGAGAACGATACTTGTCTACTGAATACACCCTCTGAATCTCGCACGCTCTTGCTGACAGCTGCTCGGAAGTTCGGAGAAGTGCTGCGAGATACACAGCGTGTATCCCACCCAGCGTTTCATGTGGCCCAAGGATATACTGACGGGGCAAGGAACGAGAGATATGACCGACTTCATTGCTCCACCGCCTCTCGAGCGGGGGGATAAAGTAGCGATCGTGTCTCCTGCGTCTGGGCTTGCGGCGACCTTCCCGCACGTCTACGAGAGGGGTCTCGAACGAATTCGCTCCGTGTTCGATCTCGAACCGGTCGAGTTCCCGACGGCGAAGAAGGATGATGAATTCCTGTACGCCCATCCCGAGAAGCGAGCGGAGGATATTGAAGAAGCATTCGCGGCACCGGATATTAGTGGTGTAATCGCGACAATCGGTGGGAACGACCAGATCAGGGTTCTTGACCATCTGGACGGAGAGCTACTCCGGGAGAATCCGACGCGATTCTACGGCATCAGCGATAATACGAATCTCGCACAGTTTCTCTGGAACCACGGTCTCGTCTCGTACTATGGCGGGCACGTACTCACCGAGTTCGCCATTCCGGGACCGCTGCCCGAGTACTTAGAGTCTGGACTTCAGTCGGCTTTTTTCGACGATTCGATCGGACCAATTCAGCCTGCCCCCGAGTTTACAGACCAAGATTTGGGATGGGACGATCCCGAGAATCTTGATCAGTCTCCCGAAATGGACGAGAATCCCGGGTGGTCGTGGCACGGCGGGCAAGCTTTCGCCAAGGGACGAACCTGGGGCGGCAATTTCGAAGTTACGTATTTACAACTGGCCGCAAATCAGTATGTTCCGTCGCCTGAAGCACTCGACGGGAAGGTGTTAGTATTAGAGACCTCGGAGGAATTACCCGAGCCTGGGGTTGTCCAGCGGATGCTCCTGGGGATGGGCGAGCGAGGATTACTCGAACGGTTCGATGGGTTGCTCGTCGGTCGGATCAAAGCACGTTCACACCTCGTCGACCGATCGAAAGTCGATCGCGAGGACTATCGAGAACGAGTACGGCAGACTATCATCGATATCTTCACTAGGTATAATCCGACTGCACCGGTCGTTCTCAATGTCGATTTTGGTCATACAAATCCGATCGTCCCCGTTCCGATCGGTGGAACTGTAACAATCGATCCGAAAGCCAACGAAATCAGTTTCGAGTGAGACGAAGTAAACAGTACCTGTCGTACCGACTGTACCCTCTGTCTGCAGCACGCGACTTCTGGCAGTATTTAGTGTGATTTCACTCCGGACCAAAGGAAAACCATCTAGCCTGGGATCGGCCGGGGGGTGGGGAAGCACGGCGTTTTTTCTGGTTGGTCGTGGTGGAAGCGGTATGAGCGACACCAGTGGGACCGACCCGAGTGCTCCTGACTGGATTGAAAACGAAAAGGTGCGGGAGATTCTTCAGGAACACCTCGACGAGACTGATTACGCTATCTATCGGGAACTCAACACCCACGGCCGAATTTCGGATACTGAACTCGGTGAACGAGTCGGGCTATCTCGGACTGCCGCTCGCCGCCGACGGAAGAAACTGATCGAAGAGGGAATCATCGACATCCTCGCCGTGATGGTGTTACAGCGCGCAGAACTCGCGTACGCGGACGTCCGGCTGCGCTTCGATACGACAGCAACGAACGAGGAGGTGACCGAGTTCATCGACGAAATCATCCAGGAAGAACTCATCTACGAAATCGACGAGTACATGGGCGACCACGACCTGTTGGTGCGGACGTGGCACGCAACGCTCTCCGACATCAAAGAGTACGTCCGGACGAAGTTCCAAGGCAACGGCCTCGTCGCCGAGTACGAGATCGCCCCCGTGACAAAAACCTACAAGGCGTGGCACAAACCCCTCACCAACGGCACCGCCTCACCTGAAGAGTAAACTACCCCACCCTACTCACTCACGGCTTTGCCGTTCGCTTCGTTGAGGGTGGGGCTTTCGCGTGGACTCCCG
>NZ_JBPBWC010000003.1:0-413672 GCF_050954125.1 Halomicrococcus pelagicus
GTTGAGGCGGTCGAATTCGGGCATAGATCACTGCGAATTCCAACCGCCTCATCCTTCATCCTTATCTGAACAGTGCCCCACGTGACGGACCCAACGTTTATCACTACGACGGGAAACAGGTACAGGTGATGACACCCGACTGCGTGCGAGTCGCGCCGACGCGCCGGCGTCGCGAGCGCTCCGCTCGCACACTGCGTACGCAGCGGGATGCGTCCGCCCCGAATAGTGCGCCTGCCACGTAGCAGGCGCTCCACACACTCCCCCTCGTTTTCGCCCGGTTCGCCCGACGGCGAGCCACGGTATCGCGCGACGAACGACGCTACCCAACAACACGACTACGCAACGACACGACTCCATGACACACATCGTAGCTATCGGCGGCGGAGAGATCGCCGAACGAGAGACGGAACGAATCGACCGGCGCGTCGTCGCGGCGGCGGACGGCGCGTCACCGACGGCGCTGTTCGTCCCGACCGCGAGCGGTGACGCCGCGGGCTACTGCGAACGGTTCCACCGCTACTACGGCGACGAACTCGGCTGCGAGACGACGGTGCTCCGACTGGTCGACGACCCCGACGGCGACGACGCGGTCGAACGGAAGATCGCGGCGGCCGACCTCGTCTACGTCGGCGGCGGCGACACGGGCGCGCTGCTCGACCGGTGGCGCGAGCGCGGCGTCGCAGAACGACTCCGGACGGCGGCGCAGGACGGGACGCTCCTCGCGGGACTCAGTGCGGGCGCACTCTGCTGGTTCGACGGCGGACTCGCCGACGCGGTTCCGGACGCCGAGTACGGACCGCTCGACGCGCTGGGCTGGGTCGACGGCCTTCGGTTCACGCCGCACGCCCACGCGGAGCGACGGCGTGCGTTCGCGGACGCGCTGTGCGGGACCGGTGCGACGGGGCTGGCGCTCACCGACCGCGCAGCGGTCGAGATACGGGACGACGAGTTCCGGATTCTGACCGGCGGCGACGACGCGGCCGCGTACCTCCTCGTGGACGTCGGCGGACGCGTCGTCATCGAGCGCGTCGAAGCGACGTCGTTCCGGCCGCTCGACGACCTGGGCTACCGGTTCGGTGCGGACTAGACCAGCGGCTCGACCAGGTCGCGACCCGCGTCCAGCAGTTCCGACACCCGGTCCTCGCTGTCCGCTTCGGCGTAGACGCGCATCTTCGGCTCCGTCCCGCTCGGCCGGACGAGCAGCCAGGAGCCGTCGTCGAGCAGTATCTTGAACCCGTCCGCGGTCACGACGTCCTCGACGTCCTGGCCGGCGACCGACTCCGGCAGTTCGGCTTCGAGGTCGTCGAGCACGCGCGCCTTCTCCTCGTCCGGGCAGTCGACGCTGATCTTCCCCTGGTGTATCTCGCCGAACTCCGAGAGGAGCGCGTCGACGCGGTCGTCGAAGCCGCGTTCGGCGGCCGTGGCGGCAGCGAGCAGCGCCACGAGGACGCCGTCCTTCTCGCGGACGTGGCCCCGCACGGAGAACCCGCCGCTCTCCTCGCCGCCGACGAGCGCGTCGTGGTCGGCCATCGCCTGCGCGACCCACTTGAAGCCGACCGGCGTCTCGAACACCTCCTCCCCGTGGGCGTCCGCGACGCGGTCGACGAGGAAGGTGGTGGAGACGGTCCGGATGGCGGGTCCCGAGTCGTCCTCCAGCAGGTAGTCGTACAGTGCGGCGAAAAAGAGGTTCTCGTCGAGGAAGCCCCGGTCGGGCGTGACCACCGCGAACCGGTCGGCGTCGCCGTCGTTGGCGATGCCGAGGTCGGCGTCGCGCTCCCGGACCGCCGCGGCGAGGTCGCCGAGATGCTCCTCGCTCGGTTCCGGCGGCGACCCGCCGAACTCGGGGTCGCGCTCGCAGCGCAGGCGCTCGACCTCCGCGCCCGCCTCCGCCAGCAGGCGGTCGGTCACGCCGCGACCGCTACCGTGCATGGCGTCGTAGACGACCGAGAGGTCCGAGAGGTCGAGGGGAACGTCGCCTTGGCTCCCGTCCGACCCGGCGCGCTCGGCGACGAGACCGAAGGCGTGGTCGGCGTAGGGCGCGACGAAGTCCTCTTCGCGAACCGCGCCGTGTTCGTCTTCGGGGAGCGGGTCGGGTTCCGCGAGTCGCGCCTCTATCTCGTCCGTCACCTCCGGGAGCGCGGGCGCGCCGTCCGACGGGATGAACTTCACGCCGTTGTACTCCGGCGGATTGTGCGAGGCGGTCACCATCAGCCCGCCCGCCAGCTCGCGGTCCGCGATGGTCCACGCGAGCAGCGGCGTCGGCGTGTCCCGCTCGGGAATGAGCACGTCGAAGCCGTTCGCGGCCAGCACCCGGCTGAGGTCCTCCGCGAACCCGCGCGAGGTCTCCCGGGCGTCGTAGCTCACCGCGACGGTGCCGTCCTCGCGCCCCTCCACCTCCCGCAGGTAGTTCGCCACGGCCTGCCCCACGATACGAACGCGCGGAGCAGTGAACTCGTCCAGCGTCGCCCGCCAGCCGTCGGTTCCGAACGAAATCGGCGTCTCCATACTGCCCACGACATCGCGCCCCCCGAAAAAACCTCCGCGTAACGGGGTTCGTTCACAGGCGTCACGGCTCCGCGCCCCGCCGACGCCGGGTGATTCGAGTTCCGTCCGGACGGGCTCGCGGCCGGAATCTCCCCGGGACGGACCGCCGTCGACGCCGGTCGCGGTCGGGAGCGACCGTGACGCGACGACGCGACGGAGCCGGGACGACAGCGGTCGTTTCGCACGCTTTTTGAGGCTCGACCGCAAAACGATGACAACGAATGATCTCGAAGGGCTGTGAACAGTGCGCCAAAGGGGGCAAGATGGTACTTTTCGTCTACGGTTACTGCGACCAGCGCGACTGCTTCTACTGCCCGCTCGGCGAGAACCGCAAGAACGTCACCGACGTGTACGCCAACGAGCGTCTCGTCGAGGACGACGAGGACGTCATCACCGAGGCGAAGCGGATGGACGCCCTCGGCACCTCCATCACGGGCGGCGAACCGCAGGAGGCGATGAACAAGACCTGCCGGTACCTCTCGATGCTCAAGGAGGAGTTCGGCGAGGACCACCACACGCATCTCTACACCGGCATCACGGGCGGCCGGGAGAACATGCGTCGCCTCTCGGAGGCAGGCCTCGACGAGATACGCTTCCACCCGCCCTACGAACTCTGGGGGGACCTCCACGGCACCGAGTGGGAGGAAATCCTTCACATCGCCCGCGAGGAGGGACTGACGCCCGCGTTCGAGATTCCGGGCATCCGACCCGAGGAGGAGTTTCTGGAGTTCCTCGACGAAGGTGCTGCCGAGTTCTGCAACGTCAACGAGTTCGAGATGTCCGACGGCAACTACCGCCGGATGCAGGAGGCCGGCTACGAACTCCAGGACGGGCACATGTCCGCCGTCGACGGGTCGAAAGAGCAGATTCTCGACGTGATGGGCGACCACGAGCGCGTCTACTTCTGTACCTCCGTGTTCAAGGACGCGGCCCAGCACCGCAATCGACTGAAGCGGATGGCCCGGAACATCCGCCGGGAGTTCGACGACGTCACCGACGACGGCACGCTCGTCTACGGCAAGACGTGGGAGACGAGGGAGCGTCTCGAAGAACTCGGCGTCCCCGAGGAGTTCTACACGGTCAAGTCCGACCACGTCGAACTCGCGTGGTGGCTGCTGGAGGAGATGGTCGAGGAGGGCGACGTCGAGCGCGGCGAGATCGTCGAACAGTATCCGACCTACGACGGACAGGTCGTCGAACGCACGCCGCTGGCCTGAGATGACCGGACAGTACCTCACCATCGGACTGCTCGCGCTGTGCTGTGCGACGTTCGGCGTCTCGCTGAGCATGATGGGTATGCTGACCGTCGGCCTCCCGTTCGTCCTGCTGTACGGCGGCAGCGGCGCGTACGTTCTCTGGAAGCGCGACGCCCGCTCCGCGTGAGCGAGGTCGACCGTCGGAACGTCGCAATCCAGGGTGTCGCCGCTCGACGCTTCTCGGACAGGAGACCACGGGCAGCGACGGCGGTGCGTGCCGGCGTCTCGGGCCGTAGAAAACGGCTGTCGGAAGTGTTTAGGCGGGGGGAACACAAGAGGTAGCCATGCCGGACTGTCCACTCGCCGACGACTGCCCGAGTTTCGAGGAGCGCATCGATGGAATGGGGTGTCACCACTACGGTGACCGCGGCGGGGCCGAGTGGTGCAACTACTACAACCAGCCGATTCGCGACCTGAAGACCGCCCCGGTCCAGCCCGGCGAGGAGGTCGTCGTCGACGTCGACGACATTCACGAAAGCGGTGCCGGCGTCGGCCGGACCGAGGACGGCTTCATCGTCATGGTCGACGGCGTCCTGCCGGAGGCCCGCGCCAAGGTCGAGATAATCAACGTCAAGAGCAATCACGCTCGCGCCGACCTCGTCGAACGTCTGCCGATGGACGAAGCGGACGAACCCGACGCAGACGAAGCGGACGCGGACGCCGACGAAGCGGACGACGAGGCGACCGCTGACGACGAGGAGACCGCCGAAGACGACGGCAGCGAGCGACCGCCCCAACTCGGCAGCCGCGACAACTTCTGGGGCGGGTGAGGCCCGACGAGACGACCGTTTCGGGCGTGGACAGTCCCCGGTCTCTCTCGTCTCGACGGAGTTCGCTCGCCGCGGACGGACCTTTTTTCGCTCCCGACTCCTATCGGTCGGTATGAGCCAGCAACCCGACGCCGACGAACTGCTCCGGCAAGCCGGGTTCGACGCCGACGAGAGCGTGCTCACGTATCGGCAGGCGGAGGTGCTCGCGCTCCGCGAGCGCGGACTCTCCCAGGCCGCCATCGCCGACGCGCTCGGGACGTCGCGGGCCAACGTCTCCAGCGTCGAAGCCAGCGCCCGCGGGAACGTCCGGAAGGCGCGCGAGACGGTGGCGTTCGCGGCAGCCCTCGAAGCGCCGGTGCGCATCGAGGTCGACGCCGGAACCGACCTCTACGACGTTCCCTCTCGGGTGTACGACGCCTGCGACGACGCCGGCGTGAAGGTCAGCCACGCCGCGCCGGAACTGATGAAGCTCATCAGCGACTCGGCGGGCGACGCCGTCGACGGTCGGGCGGTCCAGGAGCCGCTGCTCGTCGGCGTGACTCCCGACGGTGACGTGACGGTGCGCAAGCCGGGCCGACCGTCGCCGTAGTCCCGGGCGCTGGCGAACCGCGGACGCGAACCGGTGGGATTGATGAGCGTCGGAGCAAACGTGTCGAACAATGGGCATCCTCGAAAACAAGCGCCGCGCGAGGGTCTTCTACAAGTACCTCTCGAAGGTGTACGACACGGTCAACCCGTTCGTCTGGAACGAGGAGATGCGAGCGGAAGCGATATCGATGCTCGACGTCGACGAGGACGACCGCGTGCTGGACGTCGGCTGCGGTACCGGCTTCGCCACCGAGGGGCTGCTCGAGCGGACCGAGAACGTCCACGGGCTGGACCAGAGCGTCCATCAGCTCGAGAAGGCGTGGGACAAGCTCGGCAAGCACGACCCCGTCAGCTTCTATCGCGGCGACGCCGAGCGCCTGCCGTTCCGCGATGACACCTTCGACGTGGTGTGGTCGTCGGGGTCCATCGAGTACTGGCCCGACCCCGTCGCGACGCTGCGGGACATGCGACGCGTGACGAAACCCGGCGGTCAGGTGCTCGTCGTCGGCCCGAACTACCCCAAGACGGGCGTCATGCAGAAGGTCGCTGACGCCATCATGCTGTTCTACGACCGCGAGGAGGCCGACCGGATGTTCCACGCGGCGGGCTACGACGACGTCCGCCATCGCGAGATGGGCCCCTCGTACGACCCCGACGTCGCCATAACGACGGTAGCGCGCGTGCCCGAGGAGTGACGAACCGCCGGACGAACGTCTTCTCTGCGAGCACCTCTCGGCGAACGCTCGATTCTCGACCGGGGCGTCGGACTCCTGGACTCGACGAATGGGAACTCAGCCCGCGGTCGTCGACACCTCCGCGACGAGTCGACCGTCGAGGCGGACGCGGACCAGGACGCGGTCGCCCGGGTCGAGGAGCGGGTCGTTCGTCCCGGCGAGTTCTATCGCCGTCCGTTCGCCGGGGGTCCAGGTCTCGTTCGTCGCGCTGTTGAACGGCCTCGTCGGGCCGGGTCGGAACCCCGTCGCGGCGAAGAACGGGACCGGCGGCTGGTGGTCGAGCGGCGTCCCGTCGATTCGGACGGCGACCGAGAGCCGCTCGACTGACAGCGGGTCGCCGCCTCGGTGGAGCAAGACGAGCCGGTCGGCTTCCGCGTCGGCCGAGACGGCGAGGGCGGCGTGGGTCGGCTCTCGCGGCACGGTCGTATCAAGCGCGAGCGTCCCGACCCCTCCAGCGAGGACGAATGCCACGACCAGCAGGAGGACGGTGCCGACGGCGGGCGAGAGGGCGCGAGACGACACGCCCCGAGGTGGCCCCGTCTCCGTACTTCAAGTTTCGGACGGGCCGGACGTGGCGTTCTCGGCCTGGACGCCGTACGGACGGACGGTCACGGAGACGGTGTTCAGTCCGCGTCGAGCGGAACGGTGAACTGCTCGCGCGGAGCGACGGTCATCAGGACCCCGTCCGCGCCGGTCGGTCCGAGTTCGGTTCCGGCGACCTCGACGGTGCCGTTGACCGGATTACCGTTCGCGTCGGTCAGGTTGATCCGGAGTGGACCCCCGGAGTACGTCCGGTTGACCGCCAGTTCGAGGTCCGTGGAGTTGTTCCGCACTGCCGGACCGTAGGGGACCCGATACGGACCGGTGAGGTCCTTGTACTGGACTTCGCGGAAGACCTCCTTCGTGCTGCCGTCGAGGTAGGCCTCGATGACTCCCTAGGGGTGGACGAAGTCGGTCTTCCAGATGCCGACCGAACTGTATCGCACGTCGGTACTCTTGTCCACGTTGACCGAGTTCGACTGCAGCCACGGATACTGCGAGACCGTGACGTTCTGGGCTTCCCGGTAGGACATCGTCCCCGTCGTCTTCGGTTTTCGGTAGTCGGCCCGGTACGCTTCGCGGACGTACTGCGAATCGCGAGTCGTCGCGAGGACGACCCCCGCCTTCGTCGCCGCGACGGAGACGACGTTGGCGTCCGACTGGCCGCGAATCGTCCTGCCGATCGACTGCCTGACCGGCCCCTGTAGCGTGACGAGGTCGCCCCTGAGCGTCCAGACCTGCGGCGCGAACCGCGGGACGTCGTCCGCGTGCTCCGCCATCCAGCTTATCGACCGCTCGACGCCGGCCGCCTGCGCATCGATGAGGGCGAGTCTGCGAGTGTACTGCCGCGTCGTGAGCGTTCCGTCGTTGTACTTCTAGCTGGCGGCGCGCTCCGCGTTCTGTAGCGTCGAGAGCCGGGACTTGATCGAGAACTGGTAGCGGAGCAGGATCTGATTTTTCTCCTGGCGACCGCTCGCCGACTGGAGGCGCTCCTCTAGCGTGTACATCTGGTGTCGGGTCTCGGTCCGTTCGGTGTCCATCGCCAGCGCCGTTCCGAGTCCGATAGACGGCGAGTGGACGTCGGTTCTGCCCGGCGTTCCGAGGCTCAGATGCGAAGACGTGTTGTTGAACCCGGGCGGCTGTACCGGATTCGGTTCTTTCTCGCTCGGTGGCCTCTCCGCCGCGGGCGCGTCGACGCCGACGGCGAAAGGAGAAGGAGCAACGACAGGATAAGGGGGAGGGCTCGACTCATAATCGTTGCTTAGGAACTTACTCGTTAAAATACGCGCACGCTGGGACGCCACTGCACGTCCCGGCGTGGCCGCGAGCGTCGACGCCCCCACCGACGTCGACGCAGCGGTCGCGAACCGGTCGGCGCCGGCGAACGTCACGCGGTCGAACGGAACGACGATGTACGTCACGCCGCAATCCGACGGTGACGCCCACTGGAACGTCTCGACGAGGTTCGCGCTCGACGGTGCGAACGAGACGGCCGCGTTCGAGCGCCTCGGCAAGGAGTTCGAACGCGGCCAGAACGACGTGGGTTACTCCGTCGAGTTGTTCCGGAAGGTCGCTCGTCTGGCCGCGGACGAAACGGGTCGGACGATGCGGATACGGCAGGTCGACCGGAGCTACCACGTCGGGAACGGGACGGGGCGGCTATCGCTGACGTTCACCTGGACGAACTTCTCCCGGACGCCGGGCGACCGTATCGTCGTCCGCGACGCCTTCCTCCTCGACGGGGGCAACTCGACGTGGCTCTGGGAACTGCGGGACGACCAGCGACTCGTCATCCAGAAACCGGAAGGGTACCACGTCAAGAGTTCGCCGAACAAGGGTCACGAGAACGGGACGCTCCGCTACGAGGGCCCGACGTCGTTCTTCCCCGGCGAGATAGCGGTGACGTACGAGAAAAACAGCGGCCAGGGGCCGTCCCAGGAGAGTTTCGACTGGCGCGGGATACTGGGAATCGTCCTCCTGTTGTTCGTCGTCAGCACCGGCGGGGCGGGTCTCTACGTCCTGGCGCAGCGACGCGACGGGGAGTCGTCCGACGACGCGCCGCCCGCCGAGGAGCAGACGTTCGACCGCGCCGGCAGCCTCGCTCCCGAACCGGACGAGTCGGACGGGGACACCGACCCCGAACTGCTCTCCGACGAGGAACGCGTCGAACACATGCTCCGCCGAAACGGTGGTCGGATGAAACAGGCCGACATCGTCACGGAGACGAACTGGTCGAACGCGAAGGTGTCGCAACTGCTGTCGTCGATGGCCGACGAGGGGCAGGTCGACAAGCTCCGCATCGGCCGCGAGAACCTCATCACGCTCCCCGACGAGGAAGTCGGCGACTTCGACGAGGAATGACCTCCGGTTCGTCCGCTCGTCTTCGCTGCACGAGGCTCGCCCCGTCAGTTCCTGTGGAGCGCGAAAAGAGTCGGTTCAGGCTCCGCGGGGTTCGCTCCCCGGCGGAGTGGTCGTCTCGCGGGCCGTCTCGCGGCCGCCCATGGCGACGAACACCATCGCCAGACCGCTGGTCAGCAGCTTCACGCCGAAGAGCAGGCCGATGGCCCAGGCCGCGCTCGCCGGGAAGTTCACCCAGACGAGTCCGGCTAACACGAGCGCGAGCGCGCCGCTGACGACGAGTCCGCTCCAGTTCTTCTCCGGCCGCGCCCGGACGCCCATGACGATCTCGAAGACGCCGGCCGTGAACAGGAACGCGGTCACCAGCACGGTCAGCGTCGCGAGTCCGACGACCGGGTTCGCCATCAGCGAGATGCCGGCGACGGCGTAGAGGACCGCCAGCAGCCCCTGGACGACGAATCCCGTCCATCCCTTGCCGGAGAACGCCGCCGCTACGTGGACGAGGCTCCCCACGACGAGCGCCGCGCCGAGCAGGATGGACAGCGAGACGCCCGTGACGAACGGGAACAGTATCGCCAGGACGCCGAGGACCGCCACGACGATTCCGGCTCCCATCATTCCGCGCCACCCCTCGGCGGCGGTGTTCGATACCATTTCGGTGCCACTCTCGTACTCAGTGTTCATCGTAATTCCTCCTCATCATGTAGATACGCTAGAATACTATTTAAATAGAGTTGCCTATTTGAAGCAGCTTCCGGCTTCTAGACCGTTCACCGGGCGTACTGCGGTCAGAATCGGCCGCGTCGATCGAACGTCGCGGCGAGAGCAACTGCGCCCCCGTCGTCAGGACCGGCTACCAACACGTCGAGCGGTCGGCCGATTCGCCGGCCGTCCCGTTCCGCCGCAGTCCGGGCGTTCGGTCGCGGAGCCTCGGACGCCTGATGGGTCGCCGGCAGGACCCTCCCGAACGTCGCTCTCGTTCGTCCGGAACTCCGGTCACCACGTCTCGACGCGCCCGTCGCGGACGTCCTCGACGCAACCCTCGCAGTCGGGATGGTCGGGGTCGAAGCAGGCCGGACGACCCTCGGGGTCGAGGCGGACCGCCCGGCGTTCGACGTACCGCCGACAGACTATCTTCGCCCGGCCATGTTCGTCCTGTGGAAGGTCCGCGAGCGCGGTGTCCCGGGCGTTCCGGTAGGCCTCCTTCGCATCGGAGATCTGGTCGTTGGTGGACCTGCGTCGCTCTTCGACCTTCTTGCCCGCCTTCCGGAGTTTCGAACGGAGGAAGCGTTCGAGGCGGTCGTCCATGCGTCGCGTTTGTGGGTAGAGGTAGATAGGTTAACTGGTGGTCTCGGCCTCGCGGTCGTCGACCAGGTCGAGGGCCGCGTAGAAGGTGAACGCGAGCGGGTCGTCGACCTCGTCCAGCGCGCGGAGGATGCGGAACCGGGTCTCGTGAGCCATCAGTTCGAAGGCCTTGTCGGGAGACAGGCGCTCGACGACGACGTCGCTCATGCCCGTCGTTCTGTCGGCGATGGACAAGGAATTTCGGGTCATCACCGGTCTCACGCTTGTTCTAACCCAGACCACCCTCCGGACGAACCGAAGAGGGCTCTCGAACCGCCCGAAAACGCCAGCTTCAAACCGCTCGTATGCACAGTCTCGACGCCGCTCCCCCGACTTTACACTTTCACTCCGGCTACGTAACCTTTTATACCATCGCGCACCAACCCCGATACGTCTCCCGTGGAAACCAAAGCGGAGACGTGGAGCAAACCATGACCGATGTGCGACAGCATGCGGAAGAGATTCAGGAACAGTTCTCCGACCACCTGGACGTGACGGTAGACGACGTAGCGTCGCGTCTCGACAGCCTGGTCAACGAGTACAGAGTGCCGATGGAGGAGGCTCGACGCAGCGTCGTCAGCCACTACCTCGACGAGGCGGGCCTCGAACGCGACGAGATTCGCAGTGGCGGCGGCACCGAGGAAGCCGAACTCGCCGACATCGACACCGACGAGCAGTGGCTGAACGTCACCGCCAAGGTAGTGGACCTCTGGGAGCCCCGGAGCGACGCCGTCGGGCAGGTCGGCCTGCTCGGCGACGAGAGCGGCACCATCAAGTTCACGAAGTGGGCCAAGTCCGACCTCCCGGAACTGGAGGAGGGCAAGGTCTACCGACTCGGTAACGTCGTCACCGACGAGTACCAGGGCGACTACTCCGTGAAGCTCAACCGGACGACCACCATCGAGGAACTCGACCGCGAGATGGAGGTCGGCGACGACAGCGAGGAGATCGAGGGCGCGCTGGTGGACATCCAGTCCGGCAGCGGCCTCATCAAGCGCTGTCCCCACGACGACTGCACTCGCGTCCTCCAGAACGGTCGCTGCTCGGAACACGGCGAGGTCGAGGGCGAGTTCGACCTGCGCATCAAGGGCGTTCTGGACGACGGCGTCGACGTGCACGAAGTCATCTTCGACGAGGGAGCGACGGAGGAACTGACCGGCATCTCGCTCGACGAGGCGAAACAGATGGCGATGGACGCGCTCGACACGACGGTCGTCGCCGACGAGATGCGCGAAGAGACGCTCGGACACTACTACCGCGTCTCCGGGCCGACGATGGGTCGATACCTGCTCGTCGACGAGATGGAGACGCTGACCGGGCCGGTGGATGCCGAGGAAGCGCTCATCAAAGCGAGGTCGATCTGATATGAGTGGTGCACCAACGCGAGAAGTCGCGCGGCGTGCGTTCGCCGCGGAGTTCAACGACGCGAGTTACACGTTCAAGGAGTCGGAGGACGAACGCGCACCGGTCTACCTGCTCCTCCCCACGGGCGAGCGGGCGAACCGCGTGTTCGTCGTTGGAACGCTGACCGAGAAGGAGGACGTCGGCGAAGACAGCGAGTACTGGCGCGGCCGGGTCGTCGACCCGACCGGGACGTTCTTCGTCTACGCCGGCCAGTACCAGCCCGACGCCGCGGGGATGCTCCGCGAACTCGAACCGCCGGCGTACGTCGCCATCGCGGGCAAACCGCGCACGTTCGAGACGGACGACGGGACGGTCAACGTCTCGGTGCGTCCCGAGTCCATCACGGTCGTCGACGATTCGACGCGCGACCGCTGGGTCGTCGAGACGGCACAGCGCACCATCGAACGCGTCGCGGCGTTCGACGACGACGCGAACGAGTACGCCGCGATGGCGCGCGAGCAGTACGACCTCCCGGTCGAACAGTACCGCGAGGCGGCCATCGACGCGCTGGAGGGCCTCGACGAGGAGGCCGACGCCGGCGACGCTGGCGAGTCCGGCGAGTCGGAGCCTCCTGCGCAGTAGCGGACGCGGTCGACTCGACGGCCGCGGTCCACCGCGTTCGAGAGCATTTCTGGGGGGTGACGACGAACCGTCGAACGAAGACGGAGCCGCGAGTAGTCGTACGAGCGCGATGGGCGGGAGAACAGCGCGATGAACGACGCCTGGCGTCGTGAAACGGTCGGGGTGTCACCAGCACCCCGACGCCGGGCGTGCCTCTGCCAGCAAGCCCAATGCACACCCATACGAGACGGTTACAAGAAAGCACCGTTCCCGAACCGATAACCGGGCCGCACGAGGGACTCGACGCGGACGGACGCCTCGACCACCAGTACTGGCGCTGTGAGCGCTGCGGCCTCGAAAGCACCGACTCCCGCATGCGAGCGGGCTGTTTCCGCTGCGGTGCGGGAGGCGACGATGGTTGACGAGCGGTCCTCGCCCAGCACCGGCTGGGAGGAGGTGTACGACGCGATGGACGCCGACACCGACGCCGAGGACCCGGCCCGCCCGTGTCCGGACTGCGACGCGGAGTCCGAGCGCGTCTTCGACCGGGTGTTCCGCTGTCCGGACCACGGGTTCTGGGCGCTCGGCCGCGACGGCGACGTGCGGTCGGGCAACCGGACCGGGACGGAAGCGTAGTCGCGCTCCGGCCGACTTCGGACTGTTACTCCAGCGACTCGTCGAGGTCGTCCTCGACGCGCGCTTCGAGCAGGCCGGACCGGACCAGCGTCGCTGCGGTCGCGATGTCCTCGTGGATAGGTCGGTCCTCGACGAGCGGCGGCACGACCTCCCGCACCGCGTCGTAGGCCGCGCCCGTCCCGACCCCGTGCGAGAGGTCGTCGTCCTCGCCGTGGTGGTCGGCGCTACCTGTCGCGTCCGCCGCCGCCAGTGCCTCGCGGTCCACGAACTCCGCGGCCTGGGCGGCACAGAGGAGTTCGACCCCGACGACGGTCAGCGCGTTCTCGACCGCGCTCCGGGCGTCGAAGGCGCTCTGGGCGCTCATGCTCACGTGGTCCTCCTGGTTGCCGCTGACGGGCGTGTTGTCCATCGACGGCCGGCCGGTCGCGCGGTTCTCGTTGACGAGCGCGGCGGCGGTGTACTGGGCGAGCATGTACCCCGAGCGCAGGCCGGGCCGTTCGGTGAGGAACGGCGGCAGGTGCGGTTCCTGCACGTTCGGGTTCAACATCCTGTCCACCCGTCGCTCGGCGATGGCGGCGAGTTCCGTGACGGCGTTCGTCAGGTAGTCGAGCGGGAGCGCGAGCGGGTCGCCGTGGAAGTTGCCGCCGGAGAGGACGGCGGCGTCGCCGGTCCCGCTGGCGCGCTCGTCGACCGCGTCGGCCGGGAAGATGAGCGGGTTGTCGGTCGCGCTGTTGAGTTCCGTCTCCACGGCGTTCCGGAGGTGGGCGACGGCGTCCCGGACCGCGCCGTGGACCTGGGGAAGACAGCGAATCGAGTAGGCGTCCTGCACGCGGTCGCAGTTGCGGTGGGACTCGACTATCTCGGAGTCGGCGGTGAGTCGCTTGACGTTTCGGGCGCTCGCGGCGTGGCCGGCGTGGGGACGTACGTCGGCGATGGCCCGGTCGCAGGAGGCGGTCGTGGACATCGTCACCTCGGTCGTGAGCGCGCCGGCCACGTCAGCGGCCCGTATCGCGCGCTCGGCGTCCCGGACCGCGAGCGCGGCCAGACCGACCGTCAACTGGGTGCCGTTGATGAGCGCCAGTCCCTCCTTCGCCTGCAACGTCAGGGGTTCGAGGTCGGCGGTCGCGAGCGCCGCGTCGCCGTCGAGTCGTTCGCCGTCCGCTCGGCGGTCGCTCTCCTCCTCGCTCGCCCCGTCCGTCGAGCGTCGCTCGACGCGGGCCTCTCCCTCGCCGACGAGCACCAGCGCGAGATGCGCGAGGGGGGCGAGGTCACCGCTCGCACCGAGGCTTCCCCGGGAGTTGACGACCGGGTGAACTCCCTCGTTCAGCATCGTCGCGAGGTGGTCGACGACGACCTCGCGCACGCCGGAGTAGCCCTTCACGAGCGCGTTGACGCGCCCGACCATCATCGCCCGGACCTCCTCGCGGGTCAACTCGCGGCCCGCGCCGGCCGCGTGGCTCCGGACGAGGTTGGTCTGCAGGGTCTCTATCTCCTCGGCGGGGATGCGCTCGTCGACGAGTTCGCCGAACCCGGTGTTGACGCCGTACACCGCGTCGCCGCTCTCGACGACCGCGTCGACGCGTTCGCGGGCCGCCCGGACGCGCTCGCGGGCGTCGTCGGTGACGGTGACTGGCGCGTCGTCGCGGGCGACGCGCTCGACGTCCTCCGGCGTCAGGCTCTCGCCGTCGAGGCGTACCTCGGTCATGCTCGTACCTCCTGAACGCTCAGGGTCGTCCGTCGCCGCCGGTGAACGACACCCTGCCGTCCGCCTCGGCGACGTAGCGGTCGCCGAACCGACCGTTCTCCGATAGGACCTCGCGAATCACGACGTGCATCTCCTCGGGCGTCGAGTCGGGCCGCTCGACCAGGAACTGGAGACTGAGCGACCCGATACCGACCGGGCCGACGTCCGGTATCTCCAGTATCGTCGCGCCCGCGTCGTGGTCGTCGCGGAAGCGAATCTCCGGGTCCGGGCTGCCGTCGAAGGTGTCGAGGTACACGTCCGGTGGGACCTCGCCAGCCGGTCGACCGAAACCGAACTCGAGGCGGATTGACTCGACGGTCGTCCCCTCCCGGTGCCACGTGTGATACTCCAGCGGCCGATACGCGGACTCCGAGAGGCCGCTGTAGCCGATACCGACGTTCAGGAGCTTTGTCCCGCCCTCGCGGAACACCCAGGACGCCCGGGTTTCGTCGTCTTCCCGTTCCGGGTTGTGGAGGTGTATCGTCTTTCCGAATGCGGAACAGCCGGCCAGCGACGCACAGGCGGCGACGCCCGACGCGTGGAGGAATCGACGGCGGCGCATACCGGCGACTATTCAGGACCGCGACAAATCCCTTCGGGTTCGTGGACGCAGCGACCGTGACGAGCGGCCACGAGCGACGCTCGTACGCGGCAGTACGCTCGCGCACGGTCGACCACCGACGCGCGACGAACCGTTCGGACGTGGTCGACTGCTCACGCACGGTCGACCGCCTCCCCGCTCTCGACCACGTCGCCACCGTCCGCGACCACCTTGCCGCCCTTCACCACGGTCTCGACGGCATTCACGCCAAAGTTGTAGGGAACGTGGACGTAGGTCGGCGCGTCGAGCACCGCGAGGTCGCCGGGCGTCCCCTCCAGCAGGGTCCCGGTGCCGTCCTCGACGTCGACGGCCCTGGCCGCGTTCTTCGTCGCGGCGACCAGCGCCTCGGCCGGCGTCATCCCCATCTCGACGCAGGCGAGCGACGCGGCGAACCCCATGCTCTGGGAGTAGCAGTTCGGGTTGAAGTCTGTCGCGATGGCGACGGGCGCGCCGGCGTCGAGGAACGTCCGGGCGTCGGCGTAGTCCGCGCCGAGACCGAACGCCGTTCCGGGGAGGAGGACGGGCGAGACGCCCGCCTCGACGAGCGCGTCGACGTCCTCCTCGGTCGAGTGCAGCAGGTGGTCGGCGCTGGCCGCGCCGACGTCGGCGGCGAGTTGCGTCCCGCCGATGTGGGCCAGTTCCTCGGCGTGCACCTTCGGCGTCATCCCCTGCTCTGCCGCGGTCACGAGCACGCGCCGCGACTGGGGCACGTCGAAGACGCCCTCCTCGCAGAACACGTCGCAGAACTCCGCGACGCCCTGGTCGGCGACGGCGGGGATCTGCTCCTCGACGACTTCGGTGACGTACTCCTCCATCTCTCTCCCCTCGGGCACCGCGTGAGCGCCCATGAACGTCGGCACCACGTCGACGGGATGGCGGTCGTCGGCGCGGTCGATGACGTCGAGCATCCGAAGCTCCGTCTCGGTGTCGAGACCGTACCCCGACTTCACCTCGACCGTCGTCGTGCCGTGCGCGAGCATCGTGTCGAGGTGGTCGAGCAGGTTCGAGAGCAGCTGGTCGTCGCCAGCGTTCCGCGTGGCCCGCACCGTCCGGAGGATACCGCCGCCCTCCGCCAGTATATCCTGGTAGGTCTTCCCCCGCAACTTCGACTCGAACTCGTCGGAGCGGTCGCCAGCGAACAGCGCGTGCGTGTGGGGGTCGACGAACCCCGGAATTACGGCCTTCCCGTCCGCGTCGACCGCGTGCGCGGCGTTCTCCGGCGGGAACTCGCGGGTGACCGGGCCCGAGGAGCCGATTCGCGCCACCTCGCCGTCGACCACGGCGACCGCCGCGTCCTCGTAGACGCCGAGTTCGCCGTTCTCCTCGACCGTGACTATCTCGTTCGCGTCGTACACCACGGCGTCGACGTCGCTCATCGTCCACCTCCCGCGGCCGCGGCGAGGAAGTGGGCGACGGCTCGCGCCCCGGCCCGCGCCGTGCGGTCGCCGGACTCCAGCGGCGGCGCACACTCGACCACCTCGAACCCCGCGACGCGGTCGCGAGGCCCGCCGGCGTCCGCCGTGGCGCGTCGCGCTCCGCTGGCGACGAGGCGGAGCGAGCGGAACAGCTCCCGGGTCGAGAGGCCGCCCGGCGTCGGCGCGCTCACGCCGGGCGCCGCGGCCGCGTCGAGCACGTCCAGGTCGACGCCGACGTACACCGAATCGACGTCCGCCATCGCATCCAGCGCGGTGTCGACCGCCTCGACCGGGTCGTCGCCGACCTCCTCCGCGGTGACGACCTCGCCCCGCTCGCGGACGTAGTCGGCGTACGCCGTCGAGTTCTCGAAGTGACGCGCACCGACCACGGCGTAGGCGTCCAGCCCCGCCTCGTGCAACTGGCGGTACGGCGTCCCGCTGGACGGCTGGCCGTCGACTGCCCGGCAGTCGAAGTGGGCGTCGAAGTTGACGACGCCGACCGACTCGTCGAGCAGCGGCGCGACGTTCGGCACCGTCAGCGAGTTATCGCCGCCGAGAAACACCGGTAGCGCGTCGGTGTCGTGGACCGCCGCGGTCGTCTCACCTATCGCGTCTTGGACGTCGGCGACGCTCTCGCCCGTCGGCACGTCCACGTCGCCGAGGTCCGCCACGTCGCCGACGGGACCGGCGTCCAGGTGGTGGGTCTTCGTTCCCGCGAGCGCGCTCCGGACGGCGGCCGGTCCCTCGCGGGCACCCGGCCGGCCGATGACCGCGCCGTCGTACGGTTCGCCGACGATGACGGCGTCGTACCGGTCGGCGTCCGCGAGCGCGGCCCGTTCGACGACGTGGCCGAACTGCTCGTCGTTCGGGTCCGCCGAGGTCCCCGTCCACTCGAAGGCGTGCGTGAGTCCCGTCATTCTCGGTCACGCATCGGGACGGCGACGTTCGACTTCTCCGACTCCTCCAGCGCGATGTCGTAGCCAGCGTCGGCGTGCCGGACGACGCCCATGCCGGGGTCGGTGGTGAAGACCCGCCGGGCCTTCTCGGCGGCGAGGTCGGAGCCGTCGAGCACGACGTGGTTGTTCGCGTGGAGGGCGTTGCCGATGCCGACGCCCCCGCCGTCGTGGACGCTCACGATGTCCGCGCCCGCCGCGCAGTTCAGGAGAGCGTTCAGGATGGGCCAGTCCGCGACCGCGTCCGAGCCGTCCTGCATCGCCTCCGTCTCGCGGTTCGGCGAGGCGACGCTGCCCGCGTCGAGGTGGTCGCGGGTCACGACGATGGGCGCTTCTATCTCGCCGTCGGCGACGAGGTCGTTGATGCGGAGCGCGAACCGCGCCCGCTCGGTGAGTCCCTCGTCGTCCGTCTCGTAGCCCAGCCAGCAGACCCGCGAGGGGAGGCCCTGGAACTCGACCTGCTCCTGGGCGAGGTCTATCCAGCGGTGCAACTGCTCTTTCTCCGGGAACAGTTCCGTGACCGCCTCGTCGGTGCGGTGGATGTCCTCGGGGTTCCCCGAGAGCGCCGCCCAGCGGAACGGGCCCTTCCCCTGGCAGAACAGCGGGCGCACGTAGGCCGGGACGAAGCCCGGATAGTCGAACGCGTCCGCCATCTCCCGGTGTTCTTTCACCTGTCCGCGGATGTTGTTGCCGTACTCGAAGGCGACGGCCCCCGCGTCCTGCATGTCGAGGATGCCCTGGACGTGCCGGGCCATCGTGTCGAGGCTCTCCTCGACGTACGTCTCGGGGTCGCGCTCGCGCAGTTCGTCGGCCTCCGCGACGGTGTAGCCGGAGGGGTAGTACCCCTCCAGTTCGTCGTGGGCGCTCGTCTGGTCGGTGACCACGTCGGGGACGAACCCTCGCTCCAGCATCGCCTCCAGCATGTCCGCGGCGTTGACGTGGACCCCGACCGAGTAGGGTTCGCCCGCCTCGGCGGCCGCCTGGGCCTTCTCGATGGCCTCGTCCAAGTCGTCGGTCTTCTCCTGGCAGTACCCGGTCTCGATGCGGCGGTCGATGCGGTCCTCGTCCACCTCGGCGGCGATGCAGACGCCCTCGTTCATCGTGACGGCGAGCGGCTGTGCGCCGCCCATTCCGCCGAGACCGCCCGTGACCACTATCTTCCCGCGAAGCCCGTCGTTCTCCGGGTAGTGTTCGTCCGCGAGCGCGGCCAGCGTCTCGTACGTGCCCTGGATGATGCCTTGCGTGCCGATGTACGCCCACGACCCGGCGGTCATCTGGCCGTACATTATCAGCCCCTTCGCCTCGAGTTCGTGGAAGTGCTCCCAGTCGTCCCAGTGGCCGACGAGGTTGGAGTTGGCGATGAGGACGCGCGGGGCCATCTCGTGGGTCCTGAAGCGACCGACGGGCTTGCCGGACTGGACGAGCAGGGTCTCGTCGTCGTCCAGTTCGCGCAACTCGTCGACGATGGCGTCGTAGGCGTCCCAGCTCCGGGCCGCCCGTCCGGTGCCGCCGTAGACGACCAGTTCCTCGGGCTTCTCGGCCACCTCGGGGTCGAGGTTGTTGTTCAGCATCCTGAGGGCGGCCTCCTGCCGCCAGCCCTCGCACTCGATGTCGGTACCCGTGGGTGCACCCCGGTACTCGCGCCACTGCTCGCTCGGTTCGCCGACGTCGTGGTCGGCCTCGACTTGTTCGCTCATCTCTACCACGTGTTTGGTTCCCAGAGTGCAAATATCTCGGCCCCCGCAAGCGGAGGGGAATTTAAGTACCATCGGCGAGACGGAGCCTCCATGCACGAGGCGGTGTTGCGCGTCGGACAACCGGGCGTGTACGCGGCGGCGACGGACGGCACCGACACGACGCTCGAACTGTGGTGCAACGACCACTGCGACCTCCTGCACGTCAGCGGTCCAGGCGGTCGGGCGGTGCTGGACCACGTCGAGTCGCTGGTCGGCGTCCGCGAGTGGCTGGTCGAGGGCGACGAGCGCCTGCTCATCACCGAGGCCTGCCTGAAAGACCACGAGAACGACCGCATCGAACCCGTACTCGCCCGCCACAACTGCCTGCTCGTCCCACCGCTGCGGTACGCGGACGGCGAGAAGTGGTGTCGCGTGCTCGCGCTCGACCCGGCGAACCTCACCGCCCTCTACCGCGAACTCGCCGAGTCGTTCCCGGTGACCGTCGAGTCCAAGCGCGAGGTCGCCTCCGTGACCGCCGACCGTCCGCTGCTCACTCCGGAGACGGCGCTGCCGGACCTCTCCGAACGCCAGCGGGAGGCGCTGCTCGCGGCCCACGAGGCGGGCTACTACCGGATTCCGCGCGAGACCACGACGGCCGAACTGGCCGACGCGATGGACGTCGAACGCCGGACGTTCGAGGAACACCTCCGACGCGCGGAGAACAAACTCGTCGCCGGGCTGACCGAGTTCTACTGAAGCAACCCGAGCGCGGCCACGAGGTGCGTCATCGCGGCGACGAGCGGGACGAGGATGACGGTTCGCATCGCGAACAGCAACAGGAGGTCACGGAACCGGATGGGGACGTCGCTGAACATGTCCATTATCATCGGACCGACGCTGGAGAAGAAGATGAGTTGCGACACCGCGAGGACGGCGACGAAGAATCTCGCCATCGGAGCGGCGTTCTTGGCGATGAGGACCGGCACGTACATCTCCGTGATGCCGACGATGGTCGCCGGCGCGACGGTTTCCGCGCTCGGGATGCCGAGCGCCGCGACGACCGGAACGAGCGGCGTTCCCAGGACGTCGAACGTCGGCGTGTACGCGGACAAGAGCACTGCCGCCAGTCCGACAGCGAGGATGGTTCCGAGGATGAGGCTGGTGAGCCGCAGTCCGTCCACGAACCCTCGTTTCGCCGCCTCGAAGAACGTCTCTCCCTCCTCGGCCTTGCCAACCGCTTCGCTGACGGCGAACCGGAAGTAGTCGAGTCCGGACCCCTGGAACGGGACTTCGGGGTCGGGTTCCGCGACGTACTCCCGGGGAATCGAACTGATGGGGGGAATCCGGACGAGAATCGCGCTGCAGACGACGACGCAGACGAAGTACGCTGCGAAGATGATCGGGAAGAGCGCGAGCATGTCGAGCGTGACGGCGACGACGCCGACGAACCCGATGCTGACCGTCGAGAAACAGGTGGCGATGGTGAACACTTCGCGTTTGTCGTAGCCGCCGCGTTCGAATACGTTCCGGGTGACGTACAGTCCGACGCTGTAGGACCCGACCCACGAGGCGAGACTGTCGAGTGCGGCCCGGCCAGGGAGCTTGAACAGCGGTTTCATCAGCGGACGGGCGAGCGTCCCGACGAACTCCAGTCCCCCGAGTTCGACGAATACCGTGATGAACACCGCACCTATCGGGATGATGACGCCGACGCTGTACACCAGCGTTCCCCACATGAACCCGCCGGTGCCGTTCGAGTGGAGCCACGCCGGCCCCAGCTTGAAGAACATGACCGGTGCGAGAATCGTCCCGACGACGCGCAGGAACCAGAATCCAACGGAGCTCTCGTAGTACGAGAGGTCGACGTCGAACCAGCCACGCCTGGCGTCGAGTTCGGCGAGCGTCGTGAGTACGCCGCCAGCGACGATGATAGCGAGCGAATAGACCCCGACGGCGTCCGGGAAGTTGTCGGTGACGTAGCTCACCGCGATGTCGAACGGGACGGTTATCTGGCCCTCCCACGGAATCGGCAACAGGAAGAAGAACGCGCCGACGGCGAACGCGACGACGAACTTCGCCACGGGTCGCGTGCTGTACTCGTTCAGGTCGATATCCTCGATGCTCCGAACCGACGGCTCGGTGTCGACGGTCCACGTGTTTTCGGTAGACATTGACAGACACGAATTTACGGCCGAGTGATATATACCCCACACCGCCACACGCGGAGGAATTTATAAGCTCTCCCACACTCACCGGTCAGCGACGGTCGATTCGCCAGCCGTGTCGATACGCCGTTGCTAAGGCCGTCGCCCGACGCCGGGCGCGGAGAAACGGCTCGTTACGATGGATTCAAGCGGCCCGTAACGGCGGAGCGAAACGGTATCGCCAGGATACCGTCGTGAAAGCGGCTCATAACAAAGCCGGTCGCACCGTTACGCCAGGCCACAGGCGCGAGAGTTGTTATGAGTGGCACGCACGAGACGAGTACGCACGAGGAACAGTTGCCCCAGCGGTTCGACGAACGGGTGGAACTAGAGATCGAAGACGGCGCAGAGCGCGAACGACCGCTGGTCAGGATGCGCGACGCGACCGACGACGAGGCGTGGGTAGCGGCGAACATCGACGCCGTCGTCTCCCTCTCCGAACACCGCTAGGCGTCTTCGACGAGTTCTATCTCGTCGTCGCCGTTCGGGACGGCGCAGATGAACGCGCCCGCCTTCTCGGCCTCGTTGCGGTACCAGTGGACGGTCCCGGCGGGGATGAACAGCGAGTCGCCCGCGCTCACCTCGTACTCTTCGTCCCCGATGCCGACGACGTACTCGCCCTCCAGCACGTACTGCTCGTGTTCGACCTCGTTGGTGTGCTTCGGAACCTCCGCGCCGGCCTCGAGCGTGAACCGCCGGACGGCGAAGTTGGGGGCGTTCTGGTCCTCGCCGACGAGCACGCCCTTCGACAGGCCGTCGGCGGCGTCGACGCTCTCGTACTCGATATCGTCCGACCGGCGAACGACTGGGTCTGGCATACCCGGTCGTAGGCGCTCCGCCGGCTAAGTCTTTGGCACTTCCGACAGTTCCGCGTTCGGAACGAAGTCGCCGTCCGGCGTCACCCGACCCGAGGACAACGCGCAGTACGCCGCGCCGACGCCGGGCGAGGAGAGCGGCCCGCGGCGAACGCACCGGAACGCGACGTTCTTGGCCGCGTTGTAGTCGTCGTTGGCCTCGTTGCCACATTTCAGGCACTCGAAGTGGTTGCGGTCGAGGTCGCGGTTCTGGGGATGGGTGAACCCGCAGGCGGTGCAGCGCTGGCCGGTGTACTCGGGGTTGACCTGCACCACGGTGATGCCGCGTTCGGCGGCCCGGTAGGAGACGAACTCGTACAGTCGCTCGAACGCCCACTCGTGAAACTCCCCGGCGTCCTGCAGTCGGTCGTGGGCGTCACCGAGTTCGCCGAACGCGACGACTTCGCAGCGGTGTCGCTCGGCCTCGTCGACGATGCTGCCGGCGACCCGGTGGAGGTAGTCGCGGGCATGTCGGTCCGTGCGGTCGCCCGTCCTGCGCAGTGTGCGGCGGGCGCTCCGGGTGTCGGTCGCCCGGAGGCTCGCCCGGCGGTCGACGAACTCGCGGTGGCGGTGCGCGAGTTCACCCCCCGGGAAGAACTCCGCGGTGCTGGTCACCGCGAGGTTCTCCACGCCGAGGTCGACGCCGAGGACGGTCGCATCCTCGCCCGGCGGGTCCACGGCGGGCCGGGACGCGCGAAAGCCGAGGTGGAGGTCGAACTCGCCGTCGCGGTAGTGGAGGGCGCTCTTGGCGGGTTCCCAGCGGTCGTCGTCGAGATAGCGCGACTGGTACCCGTCTTCGGCGGTGACGAGGTCACAGCGGACGCGCTCGTCGGTCGTCGTGAGGCTGACGGTGCGGTCGTCGAAGACCGTCATCGTCCGGGTGTCGTAGACGACCGTCGGTGCGGTGAACTCGGGTTTTGCGCCCGGGTCGTCGGCCTGCCCCCGGTCGATCGCACCCTTGACCGCTTCGGCGGCGCGGTGGGTGGCGAGGACGGCGTGCTGGCTCCCCAGGTCGGTGCGCTCGCGAAGCTCGTCGTACGCGAGCTGCTGGACCTCGTTGCGCGTGTGACAGCGTCCCCAGGCGCTGTTGACCGCTATCTGACACCCCCGCTTCCACTCCCGGACCATCGCCAGCAGTCGCTCCCGGTCCCGCGGCTCCACCGCGAGGCGAGTGACCGCCGTCCGCTTGCAGTAGTCGGACTCCGTCACGCTCTTTTCTCGCGGGAGTGGCGCCTTGAATACTTCGGGATGGTACGCCCGCGCGGTCGTGGCGGAACCGGGCTTCGTCGTCCCGCGCTGAACCGGGCGTTCACCGTCTTCAGGAGAGCGAGTCCGGCACGTACTCGTCGGGAACGTACTCCTCGCGGGCGGCGTTCAGCACGCCCTCCGTCGGGAACTCGAACTCCAGTTCGGCCGCGACGAGCGCCTCCGCGGCGCGGGCGACGGCGGGCGAGAACTCGGCGTCCAGGTCCGGCGCGCTCGCCGGGGCGGAGTCCCCGTTCGCTGGCACCACCGCGTCCGCGGCGTCGACCGGCTGGTCGTCGTCCGTCGCGCGGGTGGCGACGACGGTCTCCGCCGTCGCTCCGACGTCGGCCAGTCGACCGCGGGCGCGCTGGACGGCGTCCGCGCCGCGCTCGGTGGCGGGGGCGACGAGCGCGACGCGCTCGACGGCGTTCGCGGCCGCGACGGCCTGGTTCGCCGCGACCGGCGGCGTGTCCACCAGCACGTGGTCGAACTCGCGGGCGGCCTCGGCGATCAGGTCCTCGAAGCGTTCGGCCGCATCGGCGGTCTTGGCGCGCGCGCGCCGCTCGAACGGAGCGTAGGCCGGACAGAGCGCGAGTCGCCCGGCGAGGTCGGTGGGATGGTCGACGAGCGCGTCAGGGAGGTCCACATCGGCGTCGGTCAGCAGCGCGGTCACGTCTGGGTCGATGCGTCCGGGCGCGTGGCGGGCCAGTCCCTGGGTGGCGAAGGCGGCGTCGAGAACGGCGACGTCTCGTCCGGCGTGCGCGAGCAGGGCCGCGACCTCGACGCAGAGCCGGGTCGTCCCGGCCCCGCCGGTCGCGCCGACGAGTGCGACGGTTCGTTTCACGTTTCTGACCGAAACTGCTTCGGTGTCCTACAAAAATCTACGGGTCCGCTGGGCAGAAGAAGGTCAGTGACCGCTCTCGATGTCCGCGGCGATTTCGTCCAGTTCCTCCTCGGAGAGGTCGGGGCGCCGGCCCGCGACCGCGTGGATGGGATTACCGCCGTCGTCGTGGAACCGGGGTATGACGTGGGCGTGGACGTGCGGCACTTCTTGGCCCGCGGCCTCGCCGTTGTTGAACGCGACGTTGCTCCCGTCGGCGTCGACCGCGTGCTCGACGGCGGGCGTGAGCCGGTGGAGGACGCCGAAGAGGTGGGCGGCGGTGTCCTCCGGCACGTCGTCGAGCGTCTCGTGGTGACGCTTCGGAATCACGAGGGTGTGGCCGGGCGCGAGGGGATTCGCGTCGAGGAACGCCATGGAGACGTCGTCTTCGAAGACGGTTCGACTCGGAATCTCGCCGTCGACTATCTGGCAGAAGATGCAGTCGTCTTGGCTCATGACGTCGGTGATTTCGAGCGCGTGGCGTATCAAGGTTGAGGCTCCGCTTCGGCCCCGTCCGCGACCGACGCTCCGTCGGGACGTCCCGAATCGACCTCCGACGGGTACTACAGGCCCGACTGCACAACCGAACTCGATTTAACTTCGGGGAAGCACAGAACCAGTATGAGCAGCTTCGAGGACAGCGAGGAACAGAACTCGTCGAACCGCCGAACGCGGTTCGGCGAAGTCGACGACCAGTACGAGCCGGACGCGGTGGAGGACCGCGTGTTCGAGTACTGGGACGAGGTGGACGCCTACGAGAAGGCCACGGAACACCGCGAGGGAGGGGAGCCGTTCTTCTTCGTCGACGGCCCGCCGTACACGTCCGGGGCGGCCCACATGGGAACGACGTGGAACAAGACGCTGAAAGACGCATACATCCGCTACCTCCGGATGCAGGGCTACGACGTGACCGACCGCCCGGGCTACGACATGCACGGTCTGCCCATCGAGACGAAGGTCGAGGAGCGGATGGGCTTCGAGAACAAGAAGGACATCGAGGAGTACGGGATGGAGAACTTCATCGAGGAGTGCAAGGAGTTCGCCGACGAGCAACTCGACGGCCTCCAGAGCGACTTCCAGTCCTTCGGCGTCTGGATGGACTGGGACGACCCCTACAAGACGGTCACCCCCGAGTACATGGAGGGCGCGTGGTGGGGGTTCCAGCAGGCCCACGAGCGCGGCCTCGTCGAGCAGGGCAAACGCTCCATCAGCCAGTGTCCACGCTGCGAGACCGCCATCGCCAACAACGAGGTCGAGTACGAGGACGTCGAAGACCCCTCCGTCTACGTGAAGTTCCCGCTGCGGGACGGCGGAGCCGGGAACCGCGAGGGCCACCTCGTCGTCTGGACGACGACGCCGTGGACCATCCCGGCGAACACCTTCGTCGCGGTCGGCGAGGACGTGACCTACGTCGGCGTCGACGCGGAACGGGAGGGCGACACCGAGCGCCTCTACGTCGCCGAGGACGTCGTCGACGACGTCCTCAAGCAGGGACGGTACGAGGACTACGAGGTCGTCGAGGAACTGACCGGCGAGGAGATGGTCGGCTGGGAGTACGAGCACCCGCTCGCCGAGGAGGTTCCGGACCACCCCGACGGCGAGGATGCGCTGCAGGTGTACACCGCGGACTACGTCGAGGTCGACCGGACGGGGCTGGTCCACTCCGCGCCCGGCCACGGTGAGGAGGACTTCGAGCGCGGCCGCGAACTAGGTCTCGACATCTTCTGTCCGGTCGGCGGCGACGGCGTCTACACGGAGCAGGCGGGCGAGTACGCCGGCCAGTACGTCAAGGACGCCGACGACGACATCGTCGCCGACCTGGAAGAGAAGGGACTGATGCTCTCGTCGGACACGACGACGCACAGCTACGGTCACTGCTGGCGCTGTGACACGGGCATCGTCCAGATCGTCACCGACCAGTGGTTCATCACGGTGACCGACATCAAGGACGAACTGCTCGTCAACATCGAGGACAGCGAGTGGCATCCCCCGGAGGCCCGCGACGAGCGCTTCCGCAACTTCGTCGAGGACTCGCCCGACTGGAACGTCTCCCGGCAGCGCTACTGGGGCATCCCCATCCCCATCTGGACGCCCGAAGAGGACGGGGACTCGTCTGCCGGCGACTGGAACGGCGACATGGACGACGCCATCGTCGTCGGCACGCGCGAGGAACTCGCCGAACTGGTCGACCAGGACGTCGACCCCGAGAGCGTCGACCTCCACCGTCCGACGGTCGACGACCTGACCATCACGAGAGACGGCAACACCTACACGCGCGTCCCCGACGTGTTCGACGTGTGGCTGGACTCCTCGGTGGCGTCGTGGGGAACGCTCGACTTCCCAAGCGAGCAGGACGACTTCGAGGAGCTGTGGCCCGCAGACCTCATCATCGAGGCCCACGACCAGACCCGCGGTTGGTTCTGGTCGCAACTCGGCATGGGTACCGCCGCACTCGACGAGATTCCCTACGAGGAGGTGCTGATGCACGGATACGCCAACATGCCCGACGGACGCGGGATGTCAAAGTCGAAGGGCATCACCATCGAACCCGACGAGGTCATCGACGAGTACGGCGCCGACCCGATGCGGCTGTTCCTGCTGTCGGTGACCCCGCAGGGCGAGGACATGAGCTTCTCGTGGGACGAGACCGAGAACATGCAGCGGGACCTCAACATCCTCTGGAACGTGTTCCGGTTCCCGCTGCCGTACATGCGCCTCGACGACTTCCGTCCCGACGAAGTCGACCTCGACGAGGTCGACCTCGAACTCGTCGACGAGTGGGTGCTGTCGCGGCTCCAGACCGTCACCGCCGAGATGACCGAGCACTGGGAGGAGTTCCGCCAGGACAAGGCGCTGCACACCTTCCTCGAGTTCGTCGTCGAGGACGTCTCCCGGTTCTACATCCAGGTCGTCCGCGAGCGCATGTGGGAGGAGGAAGACAGCGCGAGCAAGCGGGCCGCCTACGCGACGTTCTACCACCTCCTCACGGATCTGGTCGCCCTGCTCGCGCCGTACGCGCCCTTCGTCAGCGAGGAGATCTACCAGAAGCTCACCGGGGACGCGGGCTACGACACCGTCCACATGCTCGACTGGCCGGACCCCAGCGGCTACCTCCAGGACCCGCAGCTGGAGACCGACGTGACGATGCTGCGCGCCATCGAGGAGGCGGGGTCGAACGCCCGCCAGCAGGCCGAGCGCAAGCTCCGCTGGCCGGTCCAGCGCGTCGTCGTCGACGCCACCGACGAACGAGCGGTCGAGGCGGTCGAGCGCCACCGCGACCTGCTGGCCGACCGCCTGAACGCCCGGAACGTCGAACTCGTCGTACCCGACGAACAGTGGGGCGAACTCCAGTACAGCGCCGAGGCCGACATGTCACTGCTCGGTCCCGCGTTCGGCGACGACGCCGGCCGGGTGATGAACGCGCTCAACGAGGCCCGCGTGACGGACCCGACCGTCGCCGCCGTCGAGGGCGCGGTCGAGGAAGCGCTGGACGAGGACGTCGCCCTCGACGAGGAGATGGTTTCCTTCGTCACCGAGACGCCCGACGACGTCACCGGTGCGTCGTTCGGCGTCGACGGCGAGGAGGTCGGCGTCGTCTACGTCGACACCGCGCTCACCGAGGACATCGAGAGCGAAGGGTACGCTCGCGAGGTCATCCGCCGCGTCCAGGAGATGCGCAAGGCCCTCGACCTCGACATCGAGGAGCGCATCCGTCTCGAACTCGACGTCCGGGACGACCGCGTCGCCGACCTGGTCGACCAGCGCCTCGACCTCGTGACGTCCGAGGTCCGCGCCGACGACGTCGGCCCCGTGGAGGACGGTCACCGCAAGGAGTGGGACGTTGAGGGCGTCGCGATGGAGATCGCCATCGCGCCGCTGGCGGAGGCGCAGGCGTAACCCGACGGCCGTTTTCTTTTCCACCGGAGCAATCGCTGTTTTATGCCGCCCCGGTCTGTCGGTGTCTCCGAAGATGCGTCTCCGCGCTGTTGCCGACCGACCGCCGCGCCGCGGGAGTGAGCCGGCGTGAACTTCGCGGCGCTCGACGACCGCGACGGGATCGAGATCCGCGACCCCATCGAGAACGCCCGGTTCGAGCTGTACACCTCGTCGCCCGTCGATCCGACGCCGGCCGACGCGGACGACTTCTACTTTCCCGTCGATTCGGCGGTCGAGATTCGGACGTCGGCAGTCGAGTATCCGAACCTTGGAATCATCGTTTGGAGCGCGTCGGGTGAACTCCGGTCCGACGACTCCACCGACGTCCGGCGACTGCCCGAGGGCGAGTACCTGGTCGACATCGCTACGGCTCCAGTGAAGGTTTACGTGGCAATACCGGGTCCGGTCTCTTTCGAGGGGGACCCTCCGGCGTTCGCGTTCGACGATGAACGAACCGTCAGGGTCGGAGTCCGCTCCTTCCACGAAAGCCCGGTCGGAACGATAACCGTAACGGACGACGCGAGCGACGTAATGCGGGCGATGTCGCTGCTGGGGTCGGCACTGAAGACGACGATCCCGGAGCGGTCGTGGCCGACGCTCCAGGGCCATCCGCCGCTCGTCGAACGCGGCGACGAGTTCGACGTGCCGGCCGGCATCGAACCGCCGGCAACCGAAACCGGCCTCGTCCTTCCTCCGGAACGGGAGTACCTCTATCCGGCGGCCTTGCTCGCGTACTACCTCGGGGCGACGGTGGAACCGGGCCGCGCTCCGCGACTTGTCGCGGGCGACTTCGAATACCCGCTCGACGGACCGGAGGGGTACGAGACGACCGTCGAACGCGTTCTAGAGCAGGTTCACTTCCTCGACTGTTTCACCCGAACGGAAGGTTACTATCAGGTCACGCTCTACGAGCGCGAAGCGGTCGAACCGCGAGTCGCCCTCGACTTCGCCGCGCTGTACGACGCGACGCCGGCAGAGCGCCTCGAACGCTACCTCAGCGTACCGTTCGACCGCCTCGAATCCGTCATGTCGCCGTGGCACTTCTCGGTCGACGTAGTCCCGACCGCCGAGAACGCCGAGGCGCTGCCGTTTCTGGCCGACGACCTGGCTCACGTTCGAATCGCGCAACCGCCGACCGGAGACGCTGCAGCCACAGTCGAGGCTCCCGAGTTGTACGAAGGGTTCTTCCGAGACGACATCCCATCGACTTCCGGTGGCGAACCATCGGATACCGGTCCTGTCTTCGAACTGGAAAGCTCGAACACGTTGGAACGCGCGTGGCTGGGTTCAGGATATCCGCTGCATGGAACAAACTCACGCTCGACTCCCTACGCCGACGAAGGATTCGCGACGGACCCCCCGATCCGGAGTCGCACGGGGAGTTTACCATCGACATTGATGTCGTCTGTAACGACGCTTCGATGCAGGACGGAAGTGGTGTGGAGCAGTACTACGGTCTCCGGGAACTTCCGTCGTTCGACGTGACAGTCCACCACGGGACGACGACGGACGAACTCACCGAACTGCTCGAAGCTTCCGGGAATTTTTTCCACTACATCGGTCACGTCACCGACGACGGCATCCGTTGCACCGACGGCCACCTCGACGTCGGGACGCTCCAAGAAGTGAACGTCACGGCGTTCCTGCTGAACGCGTGTAGCTCGTACGCCCAGGGGACTGCGCTGGTCGACCGTGGCTCCTGCGGGGGTATAGTCACGCTCTCCAGAGTTGGCAACACCGTTGGAACAAGTATCGGTCACGCTCTTTCCAGATTACTGCGGAGCGGGTTCTCGTTACGTTCGTCGCTCTCGGTAGTTCATCGGCACTTCTTGACCGGGTATCGGTACGTCGTTATCGGAGATGGTGCGCTGACCCTCTGCCAGAGCGAAAGCGGCGTGCTCTTCACGCTCGGCGTCGAGAGTGCCAATTCTGACACGTTCGAAATTACGTCGCTAGCGTATCCCGGCCAGTTCTCCAAGCCTGGAACGATGGACCAATTGACCGTAACGGAGTCGTCGACTCACTACCTATCTCCGGGGCCCCTTCCGACTATCGAGATATCGACCTGAGAAATGAACGACGGACTGTCGCGTGTAGCCATGCCCGTCGAGGTCGGCGACGAACTCAACTGGAGCGACGAGATAACGGCCGACGAGTAGCCGACCTGCTCGACTGACTACAGCGCGTCCGCGACGGTCGGCGCGACCGACACCGCGCTCACCGCGCCCTCGACGGTGTCGGTGCCGTACACGGCCTCCACTCCCGCGCGCGCCAGCTTCGTCCGGGCGTTGCTCGCCAGCACGGGATGGACGCAGGTGACGTACACGTCGCCCACGTCGCGCTCGCCGAGGAGGGAGACGGCCTCGCTCATCGTCGAGCCGGTGGCGATGATGTCGTCGGTGACGACCACGTCGCGGCCGGCGACGTCGGTGTCGCTCGGGCGCATCTCCACCTCGGTGTCCGAGAGGCGCGTCTTCTCGAAGTAGTCGGTGGTTCCCGTACCGTAGGCGTCCCGGACCGTCTCGGCGATGTCGAGCGCGCCGTCGTCCGGCGAGAGGAAGACGGGGTCGACGAGCTCGCTAGGCAGCGGTTCGGCGAGGCGACCGGCGGCGTCGACCGGTTCGGCGGGTACGTCGAAGAAGTCGCAGACCGCGTCCTCGTGGGGATTGACGGTGAGCACGCGATCGGTGCCGGTGCTGACCGCGCGAGCGACGGCGCGGGCGGAGACGGGGTAGCCCGGCGTCGGTCCCTCGTCCGCCTTCCCGGGCGCGAGCGGCCTGTCCTGGCGGGCGTAGCCCATGTACGGGAGGACTGTGACGACCTCCTCGGCACCCCACTCGCGCGCGGCGTCCTGCAACTGGAGCAGTTCGACGTGGGCGTCGCTGGAGACGGTAGAGGCGACGACGACGGCTCGGTCGTCCTGGAAGCCGGGCGCGCTGGCGAGCAGTTCGCCGTCCGGGAACGAGCGGTACGCCACGGACGCGAGCGGTTCGTCCAGTTCGTCGGCGAGGGCCGCCGCGAGCGACTGAGAGGCGGACCCACTGAGTATCATAGAAGAAGGCTGGACGGCCCCGGTTAAACTCGTTTTCACTCCCCGTTACGGGCCCAACAGCATCGCGGCGGCTTCCGACTCGCGTCGCCTCTCGTCCACTTCGTGGTCCTCTGACTCTTGGGACGTTTCTTCTTCTGATTCCATAGTTGTTTACAACTACAGCACTCTACAACTAAAGCGTGTTGGCACGTTGACGACGCGGCGGAGACGACTCCCTCCAGATATATTTTATGTAGTAAAATAATAATATTTTATTTATCTGGCGGGGTATTAGTGTCGGCGCGATGGTTTCGGTAATTCGGCTCGACAGCGATGCCGCGGGGCTCGTCGACGAAGAGAATCTGACACCGGCAGAGACGGGCGTCGTCAATCTGCTGGCGAAGGACCGGTGTACTCCCGCGTACGTTGCCGATCAACTGGCCATCGAACCGGGCACGGCCGGGGCGCGACTGAGCGACCTGTGCGAGCGCGACGTCGCCAGGAAGGTGTACCGCGGCCTGTACGAACTCGCGGACGGGACGCCGGACCCGCATCGCCGACCGACCGAACGGTTGCTCGTCGACGTCCCGTACGACGAGACGCAGTTCTCGCCCACGGAACGCGGAATCCTGAACCTGCTCGCGGAGGGACGAGCCATCCCGGCCTATCTCGCACAGGAACTCGACGTGACCCAGGGTTGGGCGAAGGCGCGACTCCGCGACCTGTCGCAACCCGGCCCCGTGAGACGCGTCCATCGGGGCCTGTACGAACTCGACGCGCGACGATGACCGCGAGCAGCGCTAATGGGCGACCGCCAGCCTGCGCGACTGCGAGCCTGTGGGACCGCCAGCCGGTGCGACCGTCGAGTCACGCGACCGCGAGGCCGTTGACGCCGCGGAGGCCGATTCCCCGGTGTCGCCAGCCGTCACCGACCGTCACCAGGAACGTGCCGTCCGCGGCGACGACGTAGGTCCCCTCGCCGTAGTCGACGTCGGCGACGGGTCCGTCGACGGGGAGCGACTCCTCGCGCCACTCGTCACCTCGGCGGGCGAACAGGGCGTCGTCGGTCGCGGCGTGGGCGCGCCCGGCGTCGGCACCGACGATGCGGAAGTCGCCGTCGAGCAGGTCACGCCAGCCGTTGCCGAGTCCGTAGAGACCGGTGCCGGTCGCGGCAAGCGGCGGTTCGGCGGCCGCCACGTCGCTTGCGTCGTCGAGACCGACGTGCTGGACGCCGTCGTCGAGCGCCCGGTAGACGCCGTCGGCGGTCGCCACGAGGTCGCCGTCGATGGAACGCACGTCGCCGACCGCACCGAGTTCACGCCATCCGTCGTCGCCGTCCAGGCGTTCGACCGTTCCGTCCGGCGACGCCGCAAGGAGGGCGTCGCCGTCGAACCCGACCGCGACCGCCGGGCCGAACCCGAGGGGTTCGAACGCCCCGTCGAGCACCGCCTCGTCCGTGGCGACGGCGACCGCCGGTCGACCGTCCCGTCGCTCGTCGTCCGCGGTTCGGTCCCTGGCCGCCACGTCGCGAGCGGAACAGCGGTGTGCGACGCCGAACTCGCCGACGATGTCGTCCGACACCGACACGGTCACGACGCCGATGTCGGCGGCGACGAGGACCGTCGTCGCCTCGCCCCGGTCGTCGTACACGCGCTTCTCGTCGATGCTGACCATGTCCGGAACTCGAACCCGGGGATGCGAAAACGTTCGGATTCCGACGTACCGGTCCGCGGCCGCCGTCACCGTGCCGTCCCGCACTCGGGCGGCGACGGTGCTCCCGACTGCGGCGGAGGTCGGCCACTCCCGACGTAGTATTCTCGTCGGCCGTTTTCGGGACTATTCGGAATCTCTTTGAATGCAGGGGCCTCACCTGGCGCATATGAAGGTGTTCGGGTCGAGCGGGACTCGCGGGGTCGTCAACGAGGAGCTGACTCCGGAGTTCGTGCTGAAGATCGCCAAGGCAGCCGGTACTGTCTGGCGGTCGGACCGGGTCGCGCTCGCGCGGGACACGCGAGCGACCGGGGACATGCTCGCGGACGCGGCCGCGAGCGGTCTCGCCAGCGTCGGCGCCGATGTCGACCGTCTCGGGGTGGTGCCGACACCCACCGCCCAGGCGTACGCCGAGCGCGAGGGCGTGCCGGCGCTGGTGATCACCGCCAGTCACAACCCGCCGGAGTACAACGGCGTGAAACTGGTCGGGGACGACGGCATCGAACTCTCGGTCGACCACCTCGAACGCGTCGAGGAGAAGTTCCTCACGGAGGCGTTCGAGTCGGTTCGCTGGAACGAGACGGGCCACACCCACCGCGTCGAGGACGTACGCGACCGCTACGTCGACCAGTTGCTCGACGCCGTCGACCGCGAGGCCATCGCGGACGCCGACCTGACCGTCGCGCTCGACCCCGGTCACGGCGCGGGAGCGCTCACCTCCCCCGAGTTCTTCCGGCGACTCGGCTGCGACGTCGTCACCGCGAACAGCCAGCCGGACGGTCACTTCCCCGGCCGCGACCCAGAACCCGTCCCGAAGAACTTAGACGACCTCGGCCGCCTCGTCGAGGTCACCGACGCCGACGTCGGCATCGCCCACGACGGCGACGCCGACCGCGCCATCTTCTACGACGAGACCGGCGAGTACGTCGAGGGCGACGCCACCCTCGCCGCGCTCGCCGCCGCGGAACTCGACGCGGGCGACGCGGTCGTCTCGGCGGTCAACGTCTCCCAGCGCCTCGTGGACGTGGCCCGCGACGCCGACGCTCGACTCGAACTCACGCCCATCGGGAGTACGAACATCATCACCCGCATCCGTGAACTACGCCGGGCGGACGTGTCCGTCCCCGTCGCCGGCGAGGGCAACGGCGGCATCTTCTTCCCGGACTACCGCCTGACGCGGGACGGCGCGTACACCGCCGCCAAGTTCCTCGAACTGCTGGTCGACGGTCGCGCCAGCGAGGTCGTCGCCGACTACGACGGCTACCACAACGTCCGCGTCAACGTCTCCTACGCCGGCGACGCCGAGCGCGACGCGCTGCTCGCGGCCGCAGAGCGCGCCGCGTCGGAGGCCGACGCCGATGTGAACGCCCGCGACGGCTACCGCCTGGACTACGGCGACGCCTGGGTGCTCGCCCGCCCCAGCGGTACCGAGCCGATGGTCCGCATCTACGCCGAGGCGCGCGAGAGAGAGCGCGCCGAGGAACTCGCCGAGGAGATGGCCGAGACGCTGCGCGTCGCGAAAGCGAGCGTCTGAACGCCCGCCGTCGACCGCGGTCCGTACGCTACTCGGAACCGACTGCCCGACGAGCCGTGGGACGGTCGACTCACGTGGTCTCCTCGAAACCCCGGGCCGCTCGTCGGGGATTTCGGCCGTGAGACGCGTCGGTCGGCGGAACTCACGCCTCCTCGCTCCGTTCTTCTCCGTGCGCCGCACAGAGGATGTCGCCGGTTTCCGTGTCGAAGAAGAACGCGTCGCCGGGTCCGATTCGCGTTCCGTCCTCGCCGCACCCGTCCGCGTGCTGCAGGAAGTACTTCCCCTCCTCCCGTCCGGTCTCCAGCCGCCCTGCCTGTGCGGCGAACCGGACGATTCCCTCCCCGATCTGCGTTCGCTCGGTCGAATCCGCCATCTCGAAACGAATGAGTGGCACGTGAATCCCCCGGTGACCTACGGGGACCGGGGGAATAAATCCGCGGACCGGTGCTTGCCATACGGTAACAATCACTATTGCGCTCGCCGACTACGGTACGCCCATGGAGGACGCCACGTCGATCTTCGAAGAGTTCGGTGACGAACGGTTACCGCCGGGCCAGCGCCGCACAAAACGGTTTCCCGTCCTCTCGAAGAGCGGTGTTCCGAAGCGGGACGTGGACGCGTGGGAGTTCACCGTGACGGGCGCGGTCGAGGACGAACTCGCGTTCTCGTGGGACGAGTTCACCGACCTCCCGGCCGAGACCCAGCGCCAGGACTTCCACTGCGTGACGGGGTGGAGCCGGTTCGACAACGAGTTCACCGGCGTGCCGTTTCCGACCATCGCCGAGCGTGCGGACGTGCGCGACGACGCCGTCCACGTCCTGTTCTCCGCGCTCGACGGCTACACGACCAACCTGTCCCTCGAAGAGTGCATGCGCGAGGAGGTCCTGTTCACCTGGGAACTCGACGGTCAACCGCTCCCGTCCGACCACGGCGGTCCGCTCCGCGTCGTGACGCCGCACAAGTACGCGTACAAGGGCGCGAAGTGGGTCGACGGCGTCGAGTTCCTCACCGAACCGGAGCGCGGCTACTGGGAGAAGCGCGGCTACTCGAACACCGCGAACCCGTGGGAGCAAGAGCGGTACAGTTCGTGGTGAGCGCTACGACGCGCCGGAGCGTCCGCGAGGAGGTCCGCGAGCGGACTACTTCCGCGGGGAGTCGAGTTCCATGTCGAGGTCCTCCAGGAGCTCCTCGGCCTCCTCGCGTTTCTCCTGGTGCTCTTCGAGGAACTGCTCCATCAGCTCGGCGGCCTGTTCCTTGCAGCCGCCACAGAGGCGCTCGCCGCCGACGCACTCGTCGTACACTTCCTTGGCGAACTCGTCGTCGTCGCCCGCGAGCAGGTAGGCGTACAGTTCGTACACGGGGCATTCGTCCGCTCGCCCGCCGAGTTCGCGCTGCTTCTCGGCCGTCTCGCGGCCGCCGGTGGTCGCGGCCTTCACCTTGTCGTACCCCTCCTCGGGGTCGTCGAGCAGGCTGATGTGGCTCGCCGGCACGGACGAGGACATCTTCCCGCCCGTCAGCCCGGTCATGAACCGGTGGTAGATGGACGATGGCGGGACGAAGCCGTAGCCGCCGTGGTCGACCTCGACCTCCCGGGACAGCTCCTCGGCTTCCTCCCGCGAGAGGTCGAAGGAGTCGACGTGCTCCTCGAAGACGCGCTTCTCGCCGTCGACGGCCTCGACGAGCGCCTCGAACGCTTCGTCGGTGGCGTTGCGGTCGAGGAACCGGACGCGCGGCCGCAGGGGCTCCATTCCGGCGTTGTCGAGCTTGTCGATGGTTCCGGCGACGACGGGGTCGGTCGCGTCCCTGACGTCGGCCAGCCACTCGGCGGCCTCCTCGCAGCGCGGTCGCTCAGGCTCCTCGGCGTACGATTCGCGGTTCTGATACGCCGCAGCGACGTGGATGCGCTCGGCGTCGGTCAGCTCGAAGCTCGCGTACGCCTCCGTCACGCCGAAGTAGCGCATCCGGGCGGCGAGGTCCCGGGCGAGTCGGACGTGGGGGTCCTGGTCGGGACCGACCGGGATGACGGTCGGCTTCGGCTCCTCCAGTTGCGGGTAGCAGATGTCGGCCATCTGCGTGACGACCGACTGCATGTGGGATACGTCCGTCTCGCCGGAGAAGCCGTAGATGTTCTCCAGTTCGGAGAAGTTCGCCTTGCTCCCGAGTTCGAACGCGAGGTCCTGCAACTCGCGGTTCTCGGACTGCCGGTAGAGCGTTCCCTCCTCGGGGTCGAAGCCGAGCGCCACGAGCGAGAGGAGGTAGTCGCGGGCGTGTTCGTCGATTTCGTCCCACGAGAGGCCGCGAGCGCTGTGGGCCTCTAGGTCTGCGATGAGACCGTAGGTGTCCCCGCCCTGCTGCTGGTGCCAGATGAGTTCGTCGAAGACGAGCTTGTGCCCGATGTGGGGGTCGCCGGTCGGCATGAACCCCGAGAGCGCGGCGAACGGCTCGTCGTTCCGCATCGCCTCGGCGACCCGGCGGTAGTCCCGATGGCCGAAGATGACGCCCCGGCGCATCAGGTAGTGCGGGTCGGGCACCTCCTCGAGCAACTCGTCGAACTCCTCGATGCCGAACTCCTCGAACAGTTTCCGGTAGTCGGCGACGGTCGCCGACCCCCAGGGGTCGAGCGCGACCTGGTCGTCTCCCGCCGCCGTTCCGCCGTCGGGGAGCTTCTCCTCGCGTTCGCTATCGATGTCTCGTGTCATGGTGTGAGTCGGCCGACCGAGAGCCGCGTCGTTGTGCCCTGAATCGGGTCGGTTCGCGCAAAAACTATTCGGTCTCCGCGGGCGCGACGGCGCTCGACACCCGTCGGCGGGAACCGTCCGTGCTCTCCTACGGCGTCAGCCGATTCACGCCCACCCACGACACCGACTCGCCGTCGGTCAGGGCGAACACCATCCGCTTGCGGACGCCGTGGGCCAGTCGCACGTCGAGCGCCAGGTCACGCGGAGAGAACACGTAGTCCCCGGGCAGCACGCGCACCAGGTTCTCGGAGTGGCCGAGGTTCTCGACCGACTCCACGTCGGCGTACGTCCGGAAGTCGGCTCCGAACTTGAACCCCGTCTTCGGAACGACGTCCTTCTCCCGCAGTGTCCGGTAGACGGCCAGTCGGCGGTCGAACCGCTCGCCCTCGACGGTCCGCCCGCGCTCGACGATGGCGTCGTACCCCCCGTCGACGGAGAGGACGCCCTCGGCGGCGAGGTGGGCGGCCTCCAGCAGCGACAGCTGGAGGACGTCGACGGCGCCGCGGTCGCCCAGCGGCTGGCCGTAGAAGGCGTCCTCGTGGACCGCGGCGGGCGGGTCCCACAGCAACACGTTGTCGGCCAGCAGCGCGCCCTCCAGACGCGCGGGCAGGTGCTCCTCGGTGTCGCCGGTCGGGTCCGGACGCTCGGTCTCGAAGTACGTTATCTCGCTCTCCTCGTCGACGACCGCCAGGACCACGTCGCCGAGCTCCGTCGCCGGCAGCGACTCGCGTTCGGAGACGACCCGGACCCGGTACAGCAGGTCGTCGCCCCACGGCCCGTCTCCGCGCGGGTAGACGACGAAGTCCGACCCCGGAAGGGGGTCGGGAACCCACCCCTTCCGGTCGGGTGAGAGGTAGAAGCCGCGCTCGCGGAGGTCGGCGTAGACGAGAAAGCGCGCTCCGAACCCGTCGCCCGTCGAGTTCTGGAGGAACTCGCGAAACCCCGCGCCGTCGACGGAGTCGAGGTCGCCGCGAAAGAGGAGGTGGGCGGCCTCGACCCGCGAGAGCGCCACGTCGTCGCCCCCGAGCGGTCGGCCGTACCCTCGCGAGTCGTAGTAGCGCTGGCGGGCGTCGCCGCTCACGACCACTTCGTCGTCGCGCAAACGTCCGTCCATACGCGCTCTTCCGGCGCGCGGCGTCATAGGTACTGCGACTCTGGTGCCGACGCCGTCCGTCGCTCGCCCGACCGCCCTCCGGAATCGCTCCCACACTTCGCCCCCGTCTGCACCTTTAAATTGCAGAACGGGACCAGGGCGGCCCATGCCCGAGACGATACGCGTCTTCGCCGGCGACTGCACGATAACGTTCGGAGACGACGACCGCCGCCGACAGCGCGGGGAGGTCGTCGTCCTGCTGAAACCGGACGACACCCTGCTCGTCCACGACGTCGACGGGTACCAGCCCGTCGCGTGGCTCACCCGCGCCGATACCGCCCGCGCCGAGGTCGAGGACGGCACGTTCACGCTCGTCGCGGCGACGAACGACCGCCGGGTCCGCGTGGAGTGTCACACCTGCTACGGCATCTCCCGGTACCCCGGCTCCGAAGCCGGCATCCCGGTCGGCGACTGCCCGGACTGCGACGGGCCGCTCGTCCGCGCCGACGGGAGCGTCGCCTACCTCGGCTGTTCGGCGGACCACGCCATCCCCCGCCGGGCGACCGTCCGTCAGGAGACCTGCGAGTGCGGTCTCCCGACGATGCGCGTCGAGCGCGGCGACTCCTTCGACGTGTGCGTCGACCGCGACTGCGAACCGCTCGTCGCGGCGGTCCGCGAGCGGTTCGACCGCGAGTGGGACTGTCCGTACTGCGGGGCCGACCTCCGCATCCTGGAGCGCGGCAGCGTCATCGCGGGCTGTGAGGAGTATCCCGACTGCGACACCGGATTCGGAGTTCCCGACGGAGTGGTCGTCGGCGACTGCGACTGCGGTCTCCCGGTGTTCGAGACCCGAACCGGTCGACGCTGTCTCGACACCGACTGCGACGCGGAAGTCCCCCGCCAGCGCGACCAGCCGCAGTCGAACCGCTCATAAGTACCATGAATGTCAAACTCGTATCCTTAACGATTCGAGCGGCGTTAACGAAATATGACTAGCTCCGGCCCAGATGGGGAGCCAGCGTCTGCTGGCGAAGCGGGGGACGTCGACGTTCGTCGACACCACGACTGGGACAGCGAGGACCACGTCGGAACTGCGATCATCGCTGCCCTGGCGGAAGCCCTCGACGTCTCCCCGCCCGAACTCACGCCGACGCTGTACGACACCGTCGACCCCTCAGCCATCGACGCGCTGTTCGCGCCGTGCGACGACGGAACCGAACGGTCGACGACGGGCCACGTCTCCTTTCGATACGAGGAGCGTCGCGTGGTCGTCGCGAGCGACGGAACCATCGAGGTCAAAAAACGGTGACGCCCGGTCGGTCGGCGTTCACCGTCGACGGGCGACGGTGGCGAGCGACGGGCGTCCGACAGCGACAGTCCTACGATGCCGGGCCGCGTTGGAACGACCGTGCCTACGTTCGATGCAGTACTGTTCGACATGGACGGAGTCATCGTCGACTCGGAAGATTACTGGGTCGACATCGAAGAGCAGACGATTTTCCCCCAGGTCCTCGAAACCACGGTGTCCGCCGACGAGATAACCGGGATGAACTACCGGGAGATCTACGACTATCTCGACGAGCATTACGAGACGACCGTCGAGAAGTCGGAGTTCGTCGACATCTACGACGAGGCCGCCGAGGACGTGTACGGCGAACACGCCGCGCTGATGGACGGCTTCCAGGACATCGTCGCGGACCTGCGCGCCGACGGGGTCGACGTCGCGCTCGTCTCGTCCGCGCCCCACGCCTGGATCGACGTGGTGCTCGAGCGATTCGACCTCGACTTCGACGCGGTCGTCAGCGCCGAAGACGTGGACGCGCCGGGGAAACCCGGGCCGGCCATCTACGAACACGCCGCCGAGCGGCTGGGCCACCGGCCGTCGGCGTGCGTCGCGGTCGAGGACTCCGAGAACGGCGTCGAGGCGGCGGTCCGGGCCGGTGCGGACTGCGTCGGCTATCGGAACGGTGCGAAGAAACTCGACCTCTCGGCGGCCGACGCGGTGGTCTCGACCCCCGAGGCGCTGCGCGAGCAGTTGTTCACTCGACCCTGACCGTCCGCGAGTCGGTGACCGGCACGAGCGGCAAGTCGGGGAACGCGACGCGGACGACGAACTCCATCTCCTCGGCGCTACCGCCGAACACGCCGACCGGGACCGATTCAGGGCCGTCGAGGTACGTCGTCCGGTCGGTCATCTCGACGCCGTTGACGGTCACGTCGATGGCGGCCTGCGCGCCGCCGCCCCGGTTGCGGACGGTCACTTCCCGCATCGCGTTCTCGCCGCGCGCGATGTCGTCGGGGAACGCTCCCCACTCGATTTCGACCGCGGGCAGTTCTCGCACGCTTTCGACGACCCGCTCGGCGACGCCCTCGGAGAGCCCCGCCCGGACGAGGCCGTCCACGCCCGCTTCGCGCACGTCGGCCGGCGTCTCCAGGCCCTCGGCGGCGAGTTTGCTCGCCCGGCCCGAGCCGACCCCGTCGACGGCGGTCAGCCCGACGGCGGTCGACGAGACGCCGTTCTCGACGCGCGCCTCGACGCGGCGGGTGCGGTTGGCGGCCACGGGGCGGTCGAACCGCTCGAAGAAGGCCCGCAACGCGGAGAGGAGGCGGACGGCGTTCTGGCGGATGACCCACGCGTCGCTCCGGAGGTCGGCGGGGGTCGACCCGGTCATGCTCGACCGGAGGATGGCGAGCACCTTCCGACCGCCGGCCTCCAGGTCGCCCGAGTCCTGCCCGACCAGCACGGAGTCGACGGCCTCGCGCTCCGACTGGCGCGCGCTGACGCTGTCGAACTCGCCGGCCCCGGCGACTGTCGCCAGGATGGCGTCGTCGTCGACCGTGGGCAGGTTGGCGAGGTCGGCGAAGCGCTCGGCGGTGTCGAGGCGGAGGTAGAACTTCGAGGCGAGCATGCCGAGCGGAGTGGCGGCGACGCCGAGGTCGTCGCCCGTCTCGACGAAGCCGCGGTCGACGAGGCGTTCGAGCGTGGCCCGGACGCGGTCGCGCAGGTTCTCGAAGTCGTACTGCTCGGGGTCGTTTTTCGCGCGGACGTAGTAGAACGTCGTCCGGAGCCAGTCCATCACGTCGTCGAGGTCGGCGATGGTTCCCATCGCTATCTCGGCGTTGAGGTGGGCGTCCAAATCCTCCGCGAGTCGGGACTCTATCTCCTTGCCCTCGCGCAGCAGTTTCCGGTACTTGTCGGCCTCGGCGTGGTCGCAGACGACCCAGCCGTAGCCGACGTCGTCGTATCCGGGTCGGCCCGCGCGTCCGAGCATCTGGAGCACGTCGAGCGGACTCATGTCCACCTCGCCCTCCAGGGGGTCGTGGAGCTTCGTATCCCGGAGGACGACGCAGCGCGCGGGGAGGTTGACGCCCCACGCCAGCGTCGAGGTGGAAAAGAGGAGCTGTATCTTCCCCTCTCGGAACCACTCCTCGACGAGGTCCTTGTCGTTCTTCGAGAGGCCGGCGTGGTGGAACGCGACGCCGTCGAGGACGGACTTCCGGAGCGTCTCGTTCTCCAGTTCCTGGGTCTTGGTGTGGAAGTCGTAGTCGCCGCGCGCGCCGACCGAGAGGTCGCGTTCCGCTATCTCGTCGCGGGCCTTCTTGGCGGCCTGCACGGTGTCCTGCCGCGAGGAGACGAACACGAGTGCCTGGCCGCCCTCCTCGATGTGGGGCTCCGCGAGGTCGAGCGCGCGGTACAGCCGGCGGTACTTGTCGGCGAAGGAGTTGTCCCCGTGGGTGTAGGTCTTCACGTCCGCGTGGAGGTCGACGGGACGGTACTCGTCGCCGAACTCGAAGGTGGTCTCGGGCGGCGCGTCCAGCCACTCGGCGACGTCGTCGACGTTCGGCATCGTCGCCGAGAGCGCGACGATGCGGGGGTCACAGAGCCGCCGGAGGCGCGAGACGGTCACTTCGAGGACGCTCCCGCGCTTCTCCGAGTCGAGCAGGTGGACCTCGTCGATGACGCAGACGTCGACGTCGGTGATGAACGAGTAGCGCCGCGAGTCGTGCTTCCGGGTCGCCGAGTCGGCCTTCTCGGGCGTCATCACGAGGATGTCCGCACGCTCCGCTCGCCGGGGATTGAGGTCGCGCTCGCCCGTGACAACGTAGACGGAGTGGCCGAGGTCCTCGAACCGCTCCCACTCACTCTCCTTCTCGTTGGTGAGCGCGCGCATCGGCGCGACGAAGAGCGCGGTGCCGCCGTCCCGGAGCGCCTTGCAGATGGCCAGTTCCGCGAGCGCGGTCTTCCCGCTGGCGGTCGGCGCGCTGGCGACGACGTTGTCGTCGCTGTCGAGCAGGGCCGGCAGCATCTCCCGTTGCATGTCGTTGAACTCCTCGAACGGGAACGCCTCCGCGAACTCGGGGACCACCTCGGAGACCTGCATCGTTACGAAGGCAGGACGGGGGGTAGAAAGGCGTTTCTTTACCGGTCGGGCGAGCGCCATCGCTGGTCCGAGACGCAGGCGCCTCCGGTGATTCACTCGGACGCGAGTTTCCGAACTGGCGGAAAGCCGTCGTGACGACCGATTTCCCAAACGATAAAGAGACGCGAGACCCACCGACGGACCATGATAGAACTCGGGGACGTACTGGAGGCCCGAGAGCGAGTCGCCGAGACCTCTCGGCACACGCCGCTCGACTACTCGCACACGTTTTCGGACATGACGGGTGCGGCGGTCCACCCGAAACTGGAGACGTTCCAGCGCACGGGCTCGTTCAAGATTCGCGGCGCGACCAACCGCATCAAGACCCTCTCCGAGGCGGAGAAGGAGGCGGGCGTCGTCACCGCCAGCGCGGGCAACCACGCCCAGGGCGTCGCGCTCGCGGCGACGCGCAGCGGCGTCGACTCGAAGATAGTCATGCCGGAGAACGCGCCCATCTCGAAGATAAAGGCGACCAGGGACTACGGCGCGGAGGTCGTCCTCTACGGCGAGGACTACAACGAGGCCCAGGAGCGCGCCCACGAACTCGAAGACGAGGAGGGGCGCACCTACGTCCACGCGTTCGACGACGAGAAGGTGATGGCGGGCCAGGGCACCATCGGTCTGGAGATAGTGGACGACCTGCCGGACGTCGACACCGTGGTCGTCCCCATCGGCGGCGGCGGACTCATCAGCGGCGTCGCCACGGCGGTGAAGGGCCAGATTCCCGACGCGCGCGTCGTCGGCGTTCAGGCCGAGGGCGCCTCTAGCGTCGCCCAGTCGCTCCAGAAGGGCGAACGCCACCGACTCGACAGCGTCGACACCGTCGCGGACGGCATCGCCACGCGGAGCGCCGGCGAGAAGCCGTTCGAGGTCATCCGTGAACGCGTCGACGAGGTCGTCACCGTCTCTGACTCCGAGATCGCGGTCGCGCTGACCTACCTCCTCGAACGCAGCAAGACGCTCGTCGAGGGGGCCGGTGCGGTGGCACTCGCCGCGACGCTGGGAGAGAAGTTCGACTACGCCGCCGACGAGGTCATCGCCCCCGTCCTCTCCGGCGGCAACATCGACATGAACACCCTCACGACGGTCATCATGCGCGGACTCGTCGAGACGGGCAGGTACGTGAAACTCCGAACCGTGCTGAAAGACCGCCCGGGGTCGCTCCGCGAACTGCTGGACGTGGTGGCCGACGCGCGGGCGAATATCTACGCCATCCAGCACGACCGCACCTCCCGGGACATCGGGATGAACGCGACCGAGGTGGAACTCGACCTCGAAACGCGCGGTCCGGAGCACGTCGACGATCTGCTGGCGTCGTTGCGCGACAGCGGGTTCGACGTCGAAGTGCTCGTTTAGACAACGGCTTTCGCTCTGTTTTGACGTAGGTTTAAGTCCTGGCGAGCGAACTGTCTGTCATGAAGCGAGTTATCAGCACGCAGGACGCGCCGGAAGCGGTCGGAGCGTACAGCCAGGCGACGACCAACGGCGACATCGTGTTCACGGCCGGACAGATACCGATGACCCCCGACGGCGACCTGCTGGACGACGAGGAGATCGCCGTTCAGACCCGCCAGAGCCTGGAGAACGTGAAGGGTATCCTCGAGGAGGAGGGGCTGACGATGCAGGACGTGCTGAAGGTCACCGTCTTCATGGACGACATCGAGGACTTCGACGCGATGAACGAGTCCTACCAGGAGTACTTCCAGGACAACCCGCCGGCCCGGAGCGCGGTCGAGGTGGCGAACCTCCCGAAGGGCGTTGGAATCGAGATAGAGGCCATCGCCGCCGCCGAGTGACCTCGCCGTGGACCCCCGCATCAAGCACAGTCTGCTGTGGGGCGTCATCGGTATGCTCGCCTTCCTCGTGCTCCTGCAAGGGTACGAACTGTTCAGCGGCTACCGGTACGACGTCGCCGTGAAGGTCGGCGTGGCGCTCCTCGTCGCCGTCGGGGCGTCGACGCTCACCTACGTCGCCGACGGCGTCCTGTCGTAAAGGGAAGCCTTTAAACGCGACTCTCGGTTACCAACTGTTGGGCCGGGATGGCCGAATGGCAAAGCGCACGCCTGGAAAGCGTGTCCCCGTTAGGGGTTCTGGGTTCAAATCCCAGTCCCGGCGTCTTCTTGCGATTTCCGACCTCGAGCGCCGCGTCTCGTCGAGGTGACACCTTCGGACTACGCTAGCGACGTGCCGACGCCCGCCGGCAGTGACTCCGCGGCGAACTCGACGGCGAACGCGGCGAGCAACTCGCCGCCGACAAACAGTATCGCGCCCGCCCCGAGCGCGAGCAGGACGAACAGCAGTATCCACCAGAACGGAACTGATTCTTCGGCCATCTCCCGGAAACTACGTGTCGAAGAAACTACTTGTTTCCGGCGTCAGCGGAACAGCGACCCGATGCGGCCGAAGATGCCCGCTTCGTCCTCGTCCGCCTCGTCGTCCTCGTTCGCCATCGCGCCGAGTTCCGTCTGGCCAGGTTCGCCCTCCTCGAACGGGACGGCCCCCGGTTCGTCGTCCGCGTCGCTCGCCTGCCACGGCGCTTTCGCCGTATCGCCGGCCGATTCGGGCGCGTCCTCGGGGACCGCCGCGGTGCCGTTGGACGCGTCGCCGGACTCGGCCTCGTCCGCCACTGGACGGTCGCTCGCTTCCGTCTCGTCGGGCGTCGGTGCCGAGGAATCGGGCGCGACGTCTCCCACCTCCGTTTCGGTTGCGGCGTCGTCCGCCTCGTCGGTCACCCGGACGCGCTTCCCGCCCGTCGCGTCGGTCCGGTCGTCGAGCGGGTCTTCGGAGGCCGGGTCGTCGGTGCTGACCTCGTCGGAACCGGCGGCGTCGACCGCCGTAGAGCCGTCGTCGGGGGGCGTCGCTCCGGAGTCGTCCGGGTTGCCACTCGCGTCCTTCTCGTCCGCCGGCTCGGACGTAGTCTCGTCGGCGACGTCGCTCGCGTCCTCGTCCGGAGCGGTCGGCCCGGGGGCGTCGGCCGCCTCGACGATGCGCTCGTCGATGAGGTCGTGAACCGGGTCGGCGTCAAACGAGTCGGCGTCGCCCAGTTCCGCCTCCGCGTCGGCGAGCGCCGGCGCGGCGACGTCGCCCGGTTCGGGGTCGTCGTCCGCCGCGTCCCGGAACCCGTCCTCGTCCGTCTTTGCCTTCTGGTGGTCCGTCTCGTCCGACCCGGCCAGCACCCCGGCGAGGTCGCGGTACGCCGCCGCCGCGTCGCCGTTCGGCGCGAACGCGGCGAGCGGTCGTCCGGCGTCGATGCTCATCGGGACGGTCTCGTCCGTCGGGACGACCGCCAGGATGTCGGTCTCCAGCGTTCCCTCCACGTCGTCGGCGTTCAGGATGTCGTCGCCGCGCTGGGTGAGCACCGCGCCGCGGACCGTGCCGCCGACGTGCGCGCGGTGAGTTCGCCCGTCTTGGCCGTGTCGCGCACCGAGGCGACGTCCGGCGTCGTGACGAGCAGGACGGCGTCGGCCAGCGAGAGGGGAAGCATCGTGTCGTAGCTGATGCCGGCCCCGGTGTCGAGCAGGACGAAGTCGTACTCCTCGCGGAGTGCCGCGACGACCTCCGGGAGGTTCTCCGTCTCGGACTTGGCGAACGCCTGGATGTCGGTGCTGCTCGGAAGTACGTCGACGTCGCCGGGGGCCTCGTAGACGGCGGCGGCGACGTCCGCCTCGCCGGCCAGCACGTCGTGGAGCGTCGCCCCGTCCATCTCGAAGTCGAGGAACCCGGCGATGTTCGCCATCCCCAGGTCCGTGTCGACGACGACCACGTCGGCCCCCGCCTCGGCGAGCATCGCCCCGAGGTTTATCGCGGTGGTCGTCTTCCCCACACCGCCCTTCCCGCTCGCGACGGTGTACACGTGTCCGGTCATATCTGTTACTTCGAACCCAACGAAGACATGTATACAAAGTTAGCCCGTCGCGAGGCGGCGTCCGACGCGTCTCGGACCGGACCTACCGCGAGTACTCCACGCCGCCCAGATGCGCCAGCAGCGCCTTCTGGACGTGCAGGCGGTTCTCGGCCTGCCGCCAGGCGAGCGAGCGCTCGCTCTCCAGCACGTCGCCGGTGATTTCCTCGCCGCGGTGGGCGGGTAGGCAGTGCATCACCGCCGCGTCCGGGGCGCGTGCGAGCAGGTCGGCGTTCACCTGGAATCCCTCGAAGGCGGTCAGTTTCTCCTCGCGCTCGTCCTCGTCGCCCATGCTTATCCAGACGTCGGTGTAGACGGCGTCGGCACCCTCGACGGCGGACCCGGGTTCGTGGACGACCTCGGGCGCGGGACCGCGCGCCGCTGCGCGTTCGAGCACGTCCGCGGGGAGTTCGTAGCCCTGCGGCGTCGCCACCGTCACGTCGACGCCCATCGTCGCGGCGGCGACGACGAACGACGCGGCGACGTTGTTCCCGTCGCCGACCCAGGTGACAGACAGGTCAGAGAGCGAGCCGAACTGCTGACGGAGCGCAAGCAGGTCGGCCAGCGCCTGGCAGGGGTGAGCGGAGTCGGAGAGCGCGTTGACGACCGGGACGGTGGCGTGCTCGGCCATCGTCTCCAGGGTCCCGTGGTCGAACACGCGCGCCACGACGAACTCGCCGTAGCGCGACAGCACCCGTGCCGTGTCCGAGACGGGTTCGCCGCGGTCGAGCTGCGTGTCGTCCGGGCCGAGGAAGACGGCGTGACCGCCGAGGTGGGTCATCCCCGTCTCGAAGGAGACCCGGGTCCGGGTGCTGGGCTTCTCGAACAGCATCGTCGCCGTCGCGCCCGGCAGCACGGCGTGGGGCTCGCCGTCGGCTCGCGCCCGCTCGAACGCTCGCGCCGAATCGACGACAGCTCGCAGGTCGGCTTCGCCCAGGTCGTCGACGGTCAGGAAGTGTGCCGGGTCGGCGTCGACGTTCGGACTGCTGTTCGACGGCTGCTGTGTCGGGGTCGTCCCGTGGTCGTTCGGCGTCATTGGTTCGTGCTTCGGCGTCATTCGTGGCTCTCCAGGCGGTTCTCCGCGACCCGTCCGAGCACCGCGACGGCGCGGTCGAACTCCGCGAGGTCGAGGCGTTCGTCGGGCGCGTGGTCGAACGTCGAGTCGCCGGGGCCGTAGGTGGCGACCGGGCAGTCCCAGGCCGCGGCGTAGAGGTTCGCGTCGCTGGTCCCGGTCTTGCGGAGCAGACCGGGGTCGCCGCCCTCCGCGCGGACGGCGACCCGGAACGCTCGCGCGAGGTCGGTCCGGGGGCTGGACAGCGTCGGCGGGATTGGCTCGTCCCAGGAGACGCTGCCGGCGTCGAGTTCGCTCTCGGCCGTCTCGCGTATCTCCGCGGCGGTCGTCCCGGGCGGAATCCGGAACTGCACGTCGACGGTGGCCGCGGTCGCGAGGCCGTCGTCGTCGAGGCCGCCGTCGAACTCGACCGGTTTCACGGTCACCGACTCGAAGACGGGGTCGTCGGTGGCGAACTCGGCCTTCACGCGCGAGAGCCAGCTCGTCGCGTGCTCGACGGCGTTCGGGTCGGGGCGCGAGGAGTGGACGGAGTCGACGGCGACCGAGTAGGTGCCGGCGAGGAAGCCGCGGTAGCCCAGCGTCAGGTCGTCCCAGCCGCTGGGTTCGCCGTTGACGACCGCGGCGGGTTCCGCGCGCTCGTCGACGAGGTGGCGCGCGCCCCGGGAGTCGGTCTCCTCGCCGACGACGCCGACGAAGCTCGCGCCCGTCTCGACGGCCGCGACCGCCATCGCGGCCAGCGGTCCCTTGGCGTCGACGCTGCCGCGTCCCCAGAGGACCTCGCCCTCGTCGGTCTCCTCGACCTCCACCGGAATCTCGCCCGGCACGGTGTCGATGTGGGAGGTCAGCAGGACGCCGTCGTCGCCGGGTGCGCGGACGTTGCCGACCTCGTCCAGCCGCGTCTCGCGGTCGTGGCGCTCGAAGAACGCGGCGAGGCGCTCGGCGCACTCGCGCTCGTCGCCCGTCACGGACGGCGTCTCGACGAGGTCGACGAGCAGGTCGCGGGCCGCCGCCTCGGACACCTCGTGCGTGACGACGCCGGCCGCCCCGTCGCTCGCGCTCATCCGTCACCTCCGAGCGCGTCGGCGAGCGCGTCCACCACGCGGTCGACGTGCGAGCGCTCGACGGTCAGCGGCGGGAGCAACCGGAGGACGGTCCGGCCCGCGGGGAGCGCGAGCACGCCGTGGTCGAGCGCGAGTTCCTTCAGGAGGCGGTTCGCGCCGCGTTTCACCTCGACGCCGACCAGCAGGCCCTCGCCCCGGACGTCGCGCACCGGCAGGTCCGCGGCGTGCAACTCCTCGCGAAGGTACGCGCCCGTCTCGGCGGCGCGGGCGGGGAGGTCCTCCTCGACGATGACCGACAGCGTCGCCTCGGCGGCGGCGCTGACGACCGGGCCGCCGGAGAACGTCGACCCGTGCGAGCCAGCGTCCTCCGCTATCCAGTCGGCGCACAGCGTCGCGCCCATCGGCAGGCCGCTGGCCAGCCCCTTCGCGGTCGTCAGCACGTCCGGGACGACGCCCGCGGACTCGCAGGCCCACAGCGTCCCCGTCCGGCCGAGGCCGGTCTGTATCTCGTCGAAGACGAGGGCGGCCCCCGCCTCGTCGGTCAGTTCGCGGGCCGCCTGCAGGTATCCCTCCGGCGCGGGGTTGACGCCGCCCTCGCCCTGGACCGGTTCGAGGACGACCGCGGCCGTCTCGTCGTCCACGGCGTCGGCGAGGTCGTCCTCGTCGCCGTAGTCGACGAACTCCACGTCGGCGAGGAGCGGTTCGAACGGCTCGCGGTGCTTCGACTTCCAGGTGGCCGACAGCGCGCCCATCGTGCGGCCGTGGAACCCCTGCTTCGCGGCGACTATCTTGGAGTTCCCGGTGGCGCTCCGGGCGAACTTCAGCGCCGCCTCGTTGGCCTCCGTCCCGGAGTTGCAGAGCCAGACGTTCCCGACGTCGCCCGGTGCTATCGCGGCGAGCCGCTCGTAGAGGGCGTCGCGCGCGCCGTTGCCGTAGGACGCCTGGACGTACAGCAGCTCGGCGGCCTGTTCCTGCACCGCCTCGACCACCTCGGGGTGGCAGTGGCCGACCGGCGTGACGGCGTAGCTCGCGCCGAAGTCGAGGTACTCCGTGCTGGCGTCGTCGTAGAGGTACGGACCCTCGCCGCGCTCGATGCTGATGGGCTTCTCGGAGAAGACGAACCCGCTCACGCGTCCTCACCGAGCGCGGTCGGCTCGAAGTGGGTTCCGTGACCGTTGCGCGCCGCCGTCACCGGGTCGCGGTTGTTCGCGTCCGCGACGACGACCGACGCGGCGCCGCCCGACAGCGCCTCCGTCGCGGCCATCACCTTCTTCGTCATGAACCCTTCCGCGGCGTCCTCGACGGTCGCCATCTCGGCGGGCGTCGTCACCTCCTCGACGAGTGTCGACTCGTCGTCGGGGTCTTCGAGGACGCCGGGCACGTCGGTCAGCACGACGAGCTGGCCGCCGAGCGCGCCCGCGACGGCGGCCGCCGCGCGGTCCGCGTCGGCGTTGACCGGCGTCAGCGTGGCGTCGCCATCGCCGTTCTCCTCGGCGAGCATCGGCACCGTCACGACCGGCGTGTAGCCCGCGCCGAGCAGGAGTTCGAGCAGGTCCGCGTTCACGTCCTCTATCTTTCCGGAGTGGTCGCCGCGGCGAATCTTCTTCCGGCCGTCCTCGACGACCTTCACCGCGGACTTGCGCGGCCCCGTCAGGAGCGCGCCGTCCACGCCCGAGAGGCCGACAGCGCGGACGCCCTCCGTCTGGAGGCCCGCTACGAGGTCGGTGTTGACCTCTCCGGGCAGCACGCGCTCGAAGGCGGCCATCGTCGTCTCGTCGGTGAACCGGCCGACGACGCCGTCCGGCGTCTCGACGTACTCCGGTTCCTCGCCGAGCGCCTCCAGGTGGTCGTCCACCGCGGTCGAACCGCCGTGGACGACGACGACGTCCTCGCCCGTCGCGGTGAGGTGGGCCACGTCGGCCAGCGCGCCCGCCGGGTCCACGGCGCGCGCGCCGCCGACCTTCACGACGACGGGCGGGGTCTCGTCCGCGACCGTCCCGTCGTCGAACCGACCGTCCGACGAGGACTGCGAACCGCTCGTCCGCTGGCCGCCGTCCGTCCGCACGCGGTCCTCGCCGGCGTTGTTGTCGATGAGTTCCTCGTGGGCCGCGAGCAGTTGCTCGCGGGTGTAGCCGTCCCCGGTCATGGCGACCCCACCGGGTGAAGGCCCGAGAACTCCAGTCCGGCCGTCTCCTCGAACCCGAGCGCGACGTTCGCGGCGTGGACCGCCTGGCCGGCCGACCCCTTCATCAGGTTGTCGATGGCGCTGAACACGACGACGCGCTCGTTGCCGGGGTCGAGTTCGAAGCCGACCTCGGCGTGGTTCGTGCCGGCGACCGCCTTCGGTTCGGGGTAGCGGTAGACGCCGCTCCCGCCAGCGACGAGGCGGACGAACGGTTCGTCCTCGTAGGCGTCGCGGTACGCGGTCCAGAGGTCGCCCTTCGAGACGGGGTGGTCGGGGAAGACGTGGCTCGTCGCCGACGCCCCGCGCACCATGTCCACGGCGTGGGCCGTGAAGGAGACGCTCGTCCCGAGCATGGCCTCTATCTCGGCCTCGTGACGGTGGCCGGTCGGCGCGTACGGGCGGACGACGCCCGAGCGCTCGGCGTGGTTCGACGCCTTCCCGCCGCCGGCGCCGCCCTCCGAGGAGCCGACCTTCACGTCCACGACGACCTGCTCGTCCCCGTCGAGGACGTCCGCGTCGAACAGCGGCTTGAGCCCCAGCAGGGTCGCCGTCGCGTTGCAACCGCCCGCGGCGATCAGGTCCGCGCCGGGGAGTTCCTCGCGGGTGAACTCCGGCAGGGCGTACACCGCCTCGTCGAGGTACTCCGGGCAGACGTGGCCGTCGTACCACTCGTCGTACTCGGCCTCGGTGTCGAGGCGGAAGTCCGCGCTGAGGTCGACGACGGTGTCGGCGGCGTCCTCGAACGCGTCTATCTGCTGCATCGAGACGCCGTGGGGCGTCGCGGCGAACAGCGCGTCGACCGAATCGAGGTCGCCAGGGTCGGAGAAGCGCAGGTCGGCCCCCCGGAGGTTCGGGTGGACCGACCCCACCGTCTTGTTCGCGTACTCGCGGCTGGTAGCCTGTTCGACCTCGAAGTTCGGATGGCCGACGAGCAGGCGAAGCAGTTCTCCGCCCGTGAAGCCGCTCGCGCCGACGATGCTCGCCGTGAGCGTCTCCGCGCTCTCGTCTCCCCGCCGGTCGGTCGCGGTCGCCATCAGACGACCACCTCCTGGGGGACCTTCGTCTCCAGCCAGTCCACGACCGCGGCGGGCACGTCCACGTCCACCGCGTCGTTCAGCGCCTTGAACTCGACCGTGTGGTTGATTTCGTGGACGGTGTACCCTTCTTCCAGTTCCATCAGGTCGACGCCGAGCAGGCCGCCGCCGACCACGTCGCTGGCCGTCTCGACCAGCGCCTCGGCCTCGTCGTCGAGTTCGAACGACGCCGTCTCCGCGCCCTTCGCGGCGTTCGTCAGCCAGTGGTCGGAACTGCGGGCCATCGCGGCGACGGGTTCGCCGTCCGCGGCCAGTACGCGCAGGTCGCGTCCGGGCTTCTCGACGAACTCCTGGACGTAGAACACCTTGTGCTCGTAGTGGCCCAGCGTCGCCTTGTGCTCCAGGATGGCCTCGGCGGCGCTGCGCGACTCTACCTTCGCCACGAGGCGACCCCAGGACCCGACGACGGGCTTGAGCACGCAGGGGTAGCCGAAGGACTCGATGGCCTCCAGCGCGGCCTCCTCGGTGAACGCCACCTTCGTCTCGGGCGTGGGGACGCCCGCGCCGGCGAGCGCGATGCTCGTCTTGGCCTTGTCCGCGCACGTCTCGGCCGTGTCGGGCGCGTTGACGACGGGAATCCCGTACGCCTCGCAGAACCGCGTGGCGTAGAGGCTCCGACTCGTCGCCAGACAGCGGTCGAGCACGAGGTCGACGTCCTCGAACGCCTCGGGGGCCTCGTCGAGCCCGAACGTCTGGTCGCGTACGTCTATCTTCGTCACTTCGTGCCCGCGGTCGCGCAGTTCGGCGAGCAGGAGCTTCTCGTCTTTCCGAATCCGGGAGTAGAGCAGTCCAACGTGCAACTTACTCCCCCCAGTCCTCTTGGAGCTCCGGGGCTCGGTCGAGGACTGGCGGGTTCACGTCGACGACTTCCAGTTCGACACCGCAGGTGGGGCAGTCGATAATCTCTCCGGCTTCGGGATCGTCGTGCAGGGTTACGTCCGCCCCGCACTCGACGCATTCTGTCATCGTACTCTCCCCTACCGCCCTATCGGACTTAAATCCATCGTTATTAATTATGAATAAAAAGGCCGGACTACCGTCTCACCGCGCGAAAGCGGACGCCGCGATTCCGGTTCAGCGACAAGTAGGGACCCCACGAGGGGGTCGCGGTGGTTCAGACATAGTCGGTCACCTCCGAGTGGAGCGCGTCGTCCGCGGCCGCGAGCGCGTCGCGCGCCGCCGCGACCGACGATTCGTCGTCCGTCAGTTCCGCCTCGGCCGTCGCGAGCTGTTCCGCCACCGCGTCGGGCGCGGGGCCGCCGGGCGAGTCGCGGCCGGCGACGCTCTCGGCGGGGTCCAGCGCCGCTTCGACGGCCTCGCGGTCGACGTACGCTTCGAGGGGTTCACCGAGCACGTCCTCGGCCGCCGCGTCGAGCGCCGCGTACTCCGGTGCGGCGTCGGCCTCCGACTCGGCGGCGGCCACGGCGACCGTCTCGTGGGCGGTGCGGAACGGCACGCCGTGGCTCGCCAGCAGGTCCGCGACGCCCGTCGCCGTCGAGAACCCCTCGCTCGCGGCGTCGGCGAGCGCGCCCTCGTTCCACGTCGCGGTCGCCACCGCGCCGCCGGCCACGTCGACCGCGTCGGTCACGGCGTCGACCGCGTCCCAGGCGTGGGGCGTCGCACGCTGGAGGTCCCGGTTGTACGCCCGGGGGAGTCCCTTCAGCGTCGTCAGCAGTCCCGACAGGCCGGCGTGGGCGTCGCCCGCCGTCGCGCGCGCCAGTTCCAGCGTGTCGGGGTTCTTCTTCTGGGGCATGATGGACGAGGTGGACGCGTAGTCGTCGTCGAGTTCGACGAACCCGCGGTTCGAGTAGACGACCAGGTCCTCGGCGAGGCCGGAGACGGTCGTCGCCAGCGCCGTCAGCGCCGCGACCGACTCCAGCAGGAAGTCGCGGGCCGACACCGCGTCGGTGGCGTTGTCGACCGTGCCGTCGAACCCGAGCAGGTCCGCGGTGCGCTCGCGGTCGACGTCGAAAGGTGTTCCCGCGAACGCCGCCGCGCCGAGCGGCGACTCGTTCACGCGACCGTAGGCGTCAAGCAGGCGCGCGGCGTCGCGGGCGAGCGCGCGCTCGTAGGACAGCAGGAAGTGGCCGACCGTCGTCGGCTGGGCCGGCTGGAGGTGGGTGTACCCCGGCGCGAGCGTCTCGGCGTGCTCGTCGGCGCGGGCGAGCAGGGCCTCGCGGAGCGCCAGCGTCGCCTCCAGCGCGGAGAGCAGGTCCTCCCGCAGGCGATAGCGTATGCAGGTCGCCACCTCGTCGTTGCGGCTCCGGGCGGTGTGCATCCGACCGCCCTCGGGACCGACCGCCTCGACGACCGCCGTCTCGATGGCGGCGTGGACGTCCTCGCCGTCGGGGAGCGCGTCGTGGCCGTCCGACTCGACCGTATCGAGCGCGGCCAGTATCTCGCCCGCCGTCTCCTCGTCGACGATGCCCTGTTCTGCGAGCATCACGACGTGGGCGCGGTCCACCGCGAGGTCGGCGGCGAAGATGCGTTCGTCGGCGGAGAGCGACGAGAGGAATCCCCGGGCCGGTCCGCCGGCGAAGCGCTCGCCGCGGACGACGTCCTCCTCACTCATCCGTTTCGCCGCCGTCGGTGGCGACGGCCTGCTTCTCCTCGGCCGCCTTCTCGGCCTCGTTCGCCAGGCGCGCCTGGAACCCGTGGTACTTGGCCACGCCCGTCGCGTCGGCCTGTTCGATGCCCTGGACGGTCTCGGTGTTGAACGACGCGGCGGCCTCCGAGTACACCGCGTAGTCGCTCTCGCGGGCCACCGGACGCGCCTGCCCGCCGTCGAACTTCACCGTCACCGTCCCCGTCACCTTCTCCTGCGTCTCGTCGACGAACCCCTCCAGGGCGTCCATCAGCGGATGGGCGAGCAGCCCCTCGTAGGCCTTCTCGGCCCACTGCTGTTCGACCTGCTGTTTGAAGCTGCGCTCCTCTTTCGTCAGGACGAGACCTTCGAGACCCTCGTGAGCCGCGAGGAGGGTCGTGGCGGCGGGGTGTTCGTAGTTCTCGCGCACCTTCAGACCAAGCATGCGGTCCTCCATCATGTCCGTGCGGCCGACGCCGTGCGCCCCCGCCAGTTCGTTCAGTTCCTCGATCAGATCGACGGCGTCTTTCTCCTCGCCGTCGAGCGCGACCGGGTAGCCCTCCTCGAACTCGATTTCGACCAGTTCCGTCTCCGCGCCGGGGGCGTCGGTCCACTCGTAGATGTCCTCCGGCGGGACGTACCCCGGGTCCTCCAGGTTGCCGCCCTCGATGGAGCGACTCCAGAGGTTCGTGTCGATGCTCCAGACGCCCTCGTTGCCGCCCTCGACGGGCAGGTCGTGGTCGTCGGCGTACTCCATCTCCCACTCGCGGGTCAGGCCGAGTTCGCGCACCGGCGCGACTACGTCGAGGTCGGAGCTACGCCAGACGGCTTCGAAGCGCAACTGGTCGTTGCCCTTGCCCGTACAGCCGTGGGCGAGCGCGTCGCAGTCGTGTTCCTCCGCCACGTCGAGGATGGCCTCGGCGATTATCGGACGTGCGAGCGCGGTTCCGAGGGGGTAGCCCTGGTAGGTGGCGTTCGCTTTCACCGAGTCGAGACACTGCTCGGCGAACGCTTCCGTGGCGTCGACGACGTAGTGTTCGAGACCCAGCGCTTCGGCCGTCTCCTCGGCCTCGTCGAACTCCGCTTCCGGCTGGCCGACGTCGACCGTGACGCCGATGACTTCGTCGTAGTCGTACTCCTCTTCGAGGAGCGGGACGCATACCGTGGTGTCGAGTCCGCCCGAGAAGGCGAGTGCAGCGCGTTTCATCGTACACCACCCCACGAGCTACAGCCCCTTAAATTCTTCTAAGAAAAATTAGAAATAAAGTCGTGGAGTAGACTAACGACGAGTTAGTGTCGAATGAGTCCGTACGAAACGAACGTCGGGTCGCGGTGGAATTGGAATTAGTGGGGCAGGGAGAGCCCCGGTCGTCGCGGGGAGAAGGAGACGGACACGCCGCTGGTCGCGAGGGCGACCTCGAACTGGCGCGTCCGCGTCATTGCTACCCTCTTCCGCCGCGCTCCGAATAAAGGCTTTCGGACAGGCAACGTTTGCAGTCGGAGTGCCGACAGTTCCGGCGAGCCGACCCTACACGTCTACGCGACCGCTCCCCGTATCTCGAAGCGTGCACCGCCGGACTCGCTCTCCGTAACGGAGACGGTCCAGTCGTGGGCGTCCGCGATGTGCCGGACGATGGTGAGACCGAGTCCGGTCCCGCCCCCGGTCGAGTAGCCGTGGTCGTACACGTCCTCGCGCTCTCCCGCCGGGATGCCGGGTCCGTCGTCCGCCACGTAGAACCCGCTCCCGTCGTCGAGCGCGCCGACCTCGACGGTCGCGTCGCGGCCGGCGTGTTCGACCGCGTTCCGGAACAGGTTCTCCAGCAGTTGCTGGAGGCGTTCGCCGTCCGCTTCGACCGTCGGGTCGTCCGCCGTCCGGAGGGTCGCGTCTCCCGTCTCCGTGGTCCGCCACGCGTCGGCGGTCGTCTCGGACAGGTCCTGAGGCGTCTTCCGGGCCCGCGCCTCGCCCTCCCGTGCCAGCGTCAGCAGTTTCTCTATCAGCTCCTCGATGCGTCCGTGCGCGTCCCGGACCTGCTCGAAGTCCTGGGCGTCGCCGCTCCTCTCGGCCGCGTTCAGGTACATCTCCGCGATGCTCAGGGGATTGCGCAAATCGTGTGAGAGCACGCTTGCGAAGTCCTCGAGGCGGTCGTTCTGCCGTCGGAGCACCTCGGCGTCTGCGCGCCGTTCCAGTTCGTACTGCAACCACTGCGAGACGAGTTCGACGAACGCCGACTCGCTGTCGGTGAACGACCGCTGGCGCGGCGGCCCGTCGGCGAAACAGAGCGTCCCGTACAGCTCCCCGTCCACGCGAACCTCCGTTCCGATGTAACAGCCGAGTCCGTACGTCTCGTACGCGGGGTCGTCGGACCATCCTTCGGACGCGGCGTCCCGGACGGCCAACGACTCCTCGCTGTCGAGCGTCTTCCGGCAGTACGTCTCCGAGAGGGGAGCCGTCCGGCCCGACTGGAGCAGTTCGTGGGACCCGACCGCGTCGACGATCTCGAACCTGTCGCCGTCGATGCGAGAGACGAATCCGACGTCGACGCCGAGTCGCTCCCTCCCCAGCGTCAGTAGCCGACGTCGCTTCTCCTCGAACGTCAGTTCGGCGTCCGACGCGGTCCGGTACAGCTTCTGCAGGTACGAGTCGTTCCCCCTGCGCTCGGCCGGGTCGCCGTCGTCGCTCGCAACTGCGTTCTCGACCCGGACCGCCAGGAGACCGAGCGGTTCGTCGTCGCTCCGGCAGTCGAGGTACTCCGCCGCTCCGCGTGCGAGCGCCGCCTCGGCGTCGCCGTCGTCCTCTCGCGCCACGAGGACGTACGGGAGGTCGGGTCGGCGCTCCCGAACGGTCGATAGCAGGTCGAGACCGTCGTCCGCGTCGCCGACGACGCAGTCGAACGACTCGTCGTCGAGCAGCGAGAGACCGCGCTCCCGGCGCTCGACCGTCGTCACCGCGAACTCCCCCGAGTCGTCGAGGGGGTCCACGAACCCCTCCCCGTCCGGCCGGTTTCGAAGATACAGTATCCGAACGGAATCGCCGGATGGCTCCATTGACCTATCCGTTTCTCCCGTCGAAGACTGTTAAAAGTAGTTGCCAGCCTGGTTCCCCCTTGCTTTATTCAGCACCGGCCCGGGACGGGCGACCGCTTCACGACACCGCTCGCGTTCGGCGTCGCCGCAGCGGTGGTCGCGGCTGCTCGCGCGGACGACCGGCATCCTCTTGTAGCGCGGTGGTCGACCTCCCGGCAGTGTACAGCCTCAACGTTCCGGTTCCCGGCGCGGTCGAACGCCGCGCCGAGGAGCTTCGCCCCGCGCTGCTCCCGTTCGACGCCGTCCGGGAGCGACGCACGCTCGTCTGCAAGCGACTCGGGGAATCGCCGGTCGGCGGCGGCCGCGCGAGCGAGGCGGCGCGACGTGACGGCGTCGCGCGCCTGCGAGAGCGGGTCCGGTCCGCGCTCGCCGGCGCCCCCGCGTTCGAGGCCCGCGTCGCGAACGTCGACTACTTCGAGCGCCCCGCGAGCGGCGACGCCCCCGTCGTCTACCTCGCCGTCGAAAGTCCTGGTCTCCGGAAGCTGCACCGCCGGCTGTGTTCGACGTTCGACCCCGTCCCCGGCATCGAGGGCGACGACTACGTTCCCCACGTCACGCTGGCCCGGGGCGGCCCCGTCGAGGCCGCCCGTCGACTGGCCGAACGGGAGGTCGAGCCAGTGACCTGGACCGTCGACCGGCTCAGCCTGTGGAACGCGACGTACGACGAGGCGGTCGATGAGTTCCGTCTCCCCGCCTGAACTACGGCGTCGGCGGGTCGCCGGGCCACGCGTCCCGGTCGGTGTAGAAGTTCAGCATGGCGAACTTCAGTTTCTCCGGCGCGACGTCGACCATCTCCTCGCGCTCCTCCGGCGGGAACGTCTCGCGGACGCTGTACTTGCCCATCTCGGAGACGCTCGCGGCGGTGTAGCGCTCGTCGAGCAGCACGCGGACGCCGAACTCCTCGGGCGACCGGATGACGCGGCCGAGCGCCTGCCGGGTCTTCCGTATCGTCGGAATCTCGACGGCGTACTCCCAGCCGGAGTCGTGGGCCGAGCGGTCGGCGAACGCGCGGTCGTAGGCGTCCTGGACGGCCTTCGACCTGTCGTCGAGGTGCGGATACGGGACGCCGACCACGACCACCGTGCGGGCGTCGTCGCCGTCGAAGCTCACTCCCTCCGCGAGGGTCCCCCAGAGCGAGGTGAAGAGGACGGCGTCGTCGTCCGCGGTGAACGACTGGCGCAGGTCGTCGGCCGAGGTGCCGGCCTCGTCGAAGTACAGCGTCGCGTCGAGGTCGGACTCGACGCGGTCGCGGTAGCGCTCCGCCTCCGAGTAACTCGGGAAGAAGACGAGCGTGTTCCCCGCGGTGAACTCGACGGCGTCCCGCAGCGCGTCGGCGATGACCGCCTGCGTCTCCGGGTCCGAGCGTTCGCTGGCGAACAGCGCGGGCGTCCCGACGGCGAACGTCCGGCGGTTCTCCTCGGGGAACTGGAGACCGTAGGCGAGGGTGATGGGGTCTTCGAGGCCGAGCACGTCCCCGAGCACGTCGAACGGTCGCAGCGTCGCGCTCATCAGGACGGTCGCGTACACTTCCGAGAAGAGCTCCTCCGTCACCTCGCGGGGGATGCAGGTGTACAGCTCGGCCCGGCCGTACACCTCGTCGGTCCCCTCATCGCGGCGCACCGACACCACGGGGTACTGGCCGAGTTCGTCCCCCTCGTCGACGAACGACTTGACGAACCGCGCCGCCTGCAGCGTCTGGCACTCCTTACGCGTCGTCGCGTCGCCGTTGCGGTACGCCTCCTCGTACTCCTCGTCGAGGTCACGGCCGAGCGCGAGCGCGTCGTCGAGTTCCGAGTCGAACCCGGGCCCGGTGTACTCCTGCAGGAAGTTCAGGGTGAGGTCGTCGCGCCTGTCGTCGTTGGCGATGGACACGTCCTCCCAGTTCTCGCCGACCTGCTCGCGCTCGCCGAACGAGAACGAGTCCTCGTAGGTCGTCCGGAGCGCGCGCTGGAACGCGGCGAGGACGTTGAACCCCGCGTCGCTCCGGTGGTCGTCGCTCTCCTGTAACTCGTCGAGAGCGCTGTCGACGGTGTTCTCGGTCAGCGTCCGGGTGGCGTGCTCGCGCGCGACGCCCTCGACGTTGTGCGCCTCGTCGAAGATGGTGACGACGTCCTCGGGGTCCCGGCCCAGCCACCGGAAGAACTGCTCGCGGATGGTCGGGTCGAGCAGGTGGTGGTAGTTGCAGACGACGAGGTCGACGCCCTCCATCCCGTCCTTCAGGAGTTCGTAGCCGCAGAGATGGCGCTGTTCGGCGTAGTCGTACACGTCGTCGGGGGTGCGAACGTCGTCGTACAGCCACTGGTAGAACTCCTCGTTGTCCCCCGTGAGGTTGTTGTAGTAGTGCTCGCAGACGTTCGCGTCCTGCAGGTTCTCCAGTTCCTCCTCGACCGCCTCGAGTTCGTCCATGACGGCGCTGCGGGCCTCGGCGGCCTCGTCGTCGCCCTCCTGGGCCCGTTCGAGCAGCTCCGCCTGGCGCTGTTCGAGTTCGCGCACGTCGCGCTCCGAATCGACCACCTCGTAGGTGTTGTCCCGGAGCACCTGACACTCCTGGTAGTCGACGTCGACGTGGCACATCGACCCCTTGCCGCGGAACACGACCGCGCGCAGGGGTTCCTGGTCGTTGACGGCGCGTGCCTCCCGGACGAACTGGCGCATCTGCTGGTGGACGTTGGTCGTGATGACGACCGTCTTGTCCTCCTCGCGTGCGTACTCTAGCGCCGGCACGAGCGACGACAGCGTCTTCCCCGTCCCACACGCCCCTTCGAAGACCACGTCCTGACCGCGAGACAGACCGTTGTAGATGCGGTCCATCGCCTCCCGCTGATTATCGTAGGGGTCGGCGTACGGGAAAAACCGCATGTACTCGCTGGTGGTCGACACGATACCGGGTATTCGCGCCTTAGTTCAAAAATCCTTGCCTATCCGAGAAGTGTCGTTTCGGCGGACGAACTGCGAACGACGACCGCCCAGTCAGCTGGCCGACTTCGACGTCGTCTCCTGGACCTCGGGCTCGATGTAAATCTTCTTGACGTGCTCGTTGGTGGTCATCATCTCGTCCTCGATGTCGGAGATGCGGTCGTCGATATCGCCGGTGTCGAGCGTCGAGTCGAACGCCACGTCGGCGGTGACGATGAGTCGCTTCGGCCCGAAGTAGACGGTCCGGAAGCCGACGACGTCGACGACGCCGTCCCACTCCTCGAGCAGTTTCCGGAGCGGCCGTTCTTCCTCTTTCGGCAGGCTCTCGCCGAGCAGGAGACGCTTGTTCTCCCACGCCAGCGCGACGGCGAAGCCCATCAGCATCAGGCCGATGAGGAACGCGGACGCCGCGTCGTACATCGGGTTCCCGGTCGTTCGCGAGAGGTAGACGCCGAGGAGCGCGATGCCGGCGCCGCTCAGCGCGATGGCGTCCTCGGTGAGCGCGGTCAGCGTCGTCACGTTGCTGGTCTTGCGGAACGCCTCGCGGAAGCCGCTCCAGTTCCGGCGTTCTATCTCTCCTTTCATCGCGCGGTACGCCTTCATGAACGCGTAGGTCTCGAACAGTATCGCGGCGACGAGCACGGCGTAGTTGACGTAGACGGGAGCGAACGTGACCCCGAGCAGCGTCACGGGGTCGAGCTGCTCCGTGTGGGGGTGCATCAGCGCGTCGTACCCGTGTTTCGCGCTCTCCCAGCCGGCGATGCCGAAGAGGAGAACGCTCACGAGGAAGCTGTAGAAGAACTGTGCCTTGCCGTATCCGAACGGATGTCCGCGGGTGGCCTCGCGCTTGCCGTACCGGATGCCGATGAGGAGGAAAATCTGGTTGCCGGTGTCGGAGATGGAGTGATACGTCTCCGAGAGCATCGCAGCGCTTCCGGTCAGCAGGAACCCGACGAACTTCAGCACCGCTATCGCCCCGTTGGCGAAGAGGGCGGCGATGACGACCGATTTGCTCTCTGCCATTACTCGAATCCCTCCCGGAGAGAGTAAAGAAGTTGTGACGGAAAAACACTCGACCGTGCAGTGCGTACGGTCGCCCGTGATTACAGTCGTCTCCGACACCCACAGCACGTCCGGCCACGAACTGTCCGGGCGACCCCTCGACGCGGTCAGGGAGGCCGACCTCGTCGTCCACGCGGGCGACTTCACGACCGAAGCCGCGCTCGACGCGTTCGACGCCGCGAGCGAGCGGTTGATCGCCGTTCACGGCAACAACGCGACGGCGGGCGTCCGCGAGCGACTGCCGTCGGCGCAGTCGTTCGAGGTGGACGGCGTCCGGTTCGCGCTCACCCACCGCGAGGAGGGCGGTAGCGTGGGGTTAGAGCTGTTCGGTCGTCAGCGCGGTGCGGACGTCGTCGTGTTCGGTCACTCGCACCGTCACGCCGTTCGAGACACTGGAGAGGTGACGCTTCTGAATCCGGGCAGTCACGCCCGGCCGCGTGGAAACCTTCCGACGCACGCCGAACTTCGACCCGACGGCGAGGCGCTGGCGGGGCAGGTTCAGACCCGGGACGGGTCGCTCGTCGAGGAGTTCCGCGTCGAAAGGTAAGGAAAGCCAATGGTGGTGTTTTCGGCGGAGGGCCGAAGCGGGGCGGCCACACCCTCCCCTACGATGGGCTGTATCAAGTAGTCTCGGTAAGCTCAAAAACGCGTTTTAGTTACCGGTTGCGCAGGTACCACCAGGTGGCGCCGAGCGCGAGAACGAGCGCACCCCCGGCGAAAAAGAGCAGTCCCGGCGGAAGCGTGGTCGCCGCGGTCTCGGCGGTCTGCTGTGCGGCGTCCTGCGACGTCGCTTCCATCGTCCCCATCGTCCCGGCCCCTCCGCCGCTCTCCGCGGGCTCCGGGCCGAGTCCGAACAGGTGTTCCTGGAACGCGTACTGCACGGCGGCGCTGACCGCGCCCAGCGCGACCACGATTCCGAGAACGCGCGAGAGAGCGTCTTTCAGTCCGGTCGTCTGCTCTTCCCGTCCGGCGAAGAGGACGAGCGGCTGGTCGGTCGGAGCGTACACCTTCATCTCGCGGCCCTTCTCCGAGTAGATGGTGTCGACTGACTCGATGAGGTCGGCCTCTTCCAAGTTGCCGAGGTGGTACTGGGCGTTCTGGAGCGACGTATCGACTCGCTCGGAGAGTTCCGACGCCGTGGCGGGGTCGTCGTGAAGTTCCGACAGGAGGGTCCGGGCCGTGTCGGACGAGAGCGCACCGAGCAGGTCGTCGGCGTCGTCGCTGTCGACACCGAGGACGCGCGGATCACCGCCCTGTGTCGGTTCGGCGTCCGAACTGGAGGGCAAGAGGTCTGCCATAGACGGGTCTATACGACCGCCAACCAATCAACTTTGTCACTATCCGCCGGAAAAACGTTGTGGCGGGAACGGCGAACCCCCGCCGGGACGCGTGAGTACCCGAAACGACTTTGGTCCGCCGACTGATACTCCGACGTATGACCCCCCTCGGACTCTTCGGCGACCTCCTTCAGGACCCGGTGTTCGTCGGCCTCCTGGTCGTCCTGCTGGCGTTCGTCTTCTTCATCTACCTGTTCGTTCGCCGCACCATCACCGGATTCCAGGAAGGCATCAACAAGGGCCAGCGCTGAGGGTACTCGTCCCGCCCGATTCGTCGGTTCGGACGCCGACGGATTCACCGGGGTAGCACCGATCGAACCGTCGTTCGTTAGAGCGCGTCCCGTATCCGCTCGGCGGCCGCCTCGACGTCTTCGCGGTCGACGTCCCAGTGCGTACAGAAGCGGGCGACGTGCGCGTCGAACTGCGTCCCGAGCACGCCGGCGTCCTCGCAGTCGTCGAGGAACGCGTCGGCGGTCCTGCCCGCGCTCTCGGTGCTGACGAGGACGATATTCGTCTCCGGCGGCTGGACGGCCAGACCGTCCACGTCGGCGAGTTCCTCGGCGAGCACCCGGGCGTTGTCGTGGTCATCGGCGAGGCGGTCGACGTTGTCCAGCGCGAGCAGGCCCGGCGCGGCGACCATCCCGGCCTGACGCATCCCGCCGCCGAACAGCTTCCGGGTCCGGCGCGCACAGGCGACGAACTCCTCGGTCCCGGCGAGCATCGACCCGACCGGCGCGCCCAGTCCCTTCGAGAGACAGAACATCACCGAGTCGACCTGCTCGGTGAACCGGGAGACGGGAACGTCACGAGCGACCGCGGCGTTGCAGACGCGCGCACCGTCGAGGTGGACCGGGACGCCGAGGTCGTGGGCCGCCTCGGCGGCGGCGTCGATCTTCTCCGGCGCGATGGCGACGCCGCCCTTGCTGTTGTGGGTGTTCTCCAGCGTCAGCAGACCGGTCCCGGGACGGTGGGCGTCCTCCTCGACGTACCCCTCGCGGACCTGTTCGGGCGTCGGCACGCCGCGGCTTCCGCCGTCGAGCGTGCGCACCTGGAGGGCGGCGTGCTGGGCGAGGCCGCCGAGTTCCCACTTGTAGACGTGGCTCTCGCGCTCGACCAGGACCTCCTGGCCGCGCTCGGTGTGGACGCGCGCGGCGACCTGGTTGCCCATCGTCCCGGTCGGCACGTAGAGGGCGTCTTCAGTGCCGACGAGGTCGGCCGCCCGCGCTTCGAGTTCGTTCACCGACGGGTCCTCGCCGTACACGTCGTCGCCGACGTCGGCGTCGCGGGCCGCGTCGCGCATCGCCTCGTTCGGCGTCGTCACCGTGTCGCTCCGGAGGTCTATCATGCATCGCTCTTTAGCGCGCCTGGTCAAATAACCGTGGGACGACGCCGAACCGAACGCGGAATCTCGGAGACCGACATCGAAAGCGGTTTTCGTGGGGTGGCAATATCTGCCACTATGGACGAACGCGTTCGGGAACATGCCGAAATAATCGTCAATCACTCGCTGGACGTCGAACCCGGCGACGCCGTCGTCGTTCGCGCACCCTCGGTCGCGGACGAACTGGCAGTCACGGTCAGCGAACTGCTGGGCGAGCGCGGAGCCTACCCCCTCGTGATGTCCGGTCGCCGCGACGCGAAGCAGGCGGCATTCCTCGCGGCCGCCGACCCCGCCGACCTCGACACGCCCGACCACGAGCAGGCGCTGTTCGACGCCGCCGACGCCGTGCTCCACGTCCGGGCGCACGCGAACGCCTCCGAGATGAGCGACGTGGACGCGGACACCCACGCGGCGTACAATCAGGCCTACCAGCCCATCCAGCAGGAGATTCTCTCGAAGCGCTGGTGTCTCACCCAGCATCCTTCCCCCGGGAGCGCGCAACTCGCCGAGATGAGTTCGCGCTCGTACGCCGACTTCGTCTACGGTGCGATGAACAAGGACTGGGAGGAACAGCGCGAACACCAGGAGCAGATGGTCGAGATACTCGACCCTGCGGAGGAGGTCCGCATCGTCTCCGGGGACACCACCGACCTCCGGATGAGCGTCGCGGACATGAAGACCATCAACGACCACGGGAAGAACAACCTGCCGGGCGGCGAGGTGTTCACCGCACCCGTCCCCGACTCCGTCGAGGGCGAGGTCCTGTTCGACAAACCGCTCGTCCACCAGGGACAGATCGTCGAGGACGTTCGCCTGGAGTTCGAGGGCGGCGAGGTCGTCGACTACGAGGCCGGGAAGAACGAGGACGTGCTCACCGGCGTGCTCGAGACGGACGAGGGCGCGCGCCGCCTCGGCGAACTCGGCATCGGGATGAACCGCGACATCGACCGGTTCACCTACAACATGCTGTTCGACGAGAAGATGGGCGACACCGTCCACCTCGCCGTCGGGATGGCGTACGACATCTGCGTGCCGGACGACCGCGAACCGAACGACAGCGCGGTCCACGTCGACATGATCGTCGACATGAGCGAGGACTCGCTCATCGAGGTCGACGGCGAGGTCGTCCAGCGTGACGGCACCTTCCGGTTCGAGGAGTAACGGTCCGAACTGGCCGTGAGTGACCGAGAGAAGCGAGGGAGCGAGCGGGGCGTTTTTGGTCCAGCTTTTTGCGAGGAGTGGTGGGCGAATGAAGTGAGCCCACCCGACGAAGTAAAAAGGTGGGACGCGGACGTTCCGGTTCGAGGAGTAACGGTCCGAACTGGCCGCGAGCGATACGAGTCACTCGAAGAGTGGCTCGGAACACGCGAACGGCATCGCCGTGAGCGAAACGATGGGGACGTTCGTACGCAGGCCGTCCAGCGCGATGCACGGTCGGACCTTCCTATAAAAGCCCTTCTCGGACGTGCTCATTCGGATGATATAAGCTGGAATTAGCCACTGCTATCTTAAACGCAATCGCGCGCCAGGACAGGGTATTATATAATACTTGTGGCCCCTGTGATTTAAGTGGGTGCGATTGTATAGCTGGAAACGTGTCGAAGGTAGCCTGTCCACAGTGCAGTCGTAATATCGCGCTCCACGAACTGGAAACCAAGACGGTCGCGCAGTCCAGCGGGTTCTCGACGAACTACCGCTGTCCGTTCTGCCGGACCGACATCCAGAACGTCGCGGAGCAGCTGTAGGTTCGCGACCGGTCGGTCCTCGCCGGCGACGAGGTGACCGCGCGCCCGTCAGCGAAGGTGCGTGAGTACCCTCGCGAGAAACCGGGACAGGAGTCGGGCGCGAAGTCGTTCACCGTCGACTCGCGTCGGGCGGCAGTCGCCGAGCCGCGAGTGTTCCTCGCGAGCCCAGTCGAGCGTCGCGACGCTGTACCGCGCTTCCGGAATCGACCGCCGAGTCATGCGTCCAGGGAGCAACGGCTCGTTGAAAAGGATTCCCGTCCGCGTCGCCGCACGGTAATCCGACGTTACGACTCGTCGAGCGACGACGCCACTCCCTCCGGTCGCCGTGCGGGCCTGCGGCTGGCAGGGTTCGAGTCCGTCGAGAACGCTCGCTACGCCTAGCTGTAGTGCGGCGAGTGCACGGGCACGATGGGATTTGAACCCACGGCCGTCGGATTAGAAGTCCGACGCTCTATCCGGACTGAGCTACGTGCCCTCGTCGTCCCATTCACGACGATTCGTCATAAGGAATGGGATTCCCGCTACCCGTCGAATCGATACAGAGACGTGACGTACGGGAGCCGATTGAACATCCAGTACGCGACCGGAAGTCCGACGATGGTCACCGCGAGGACGGCGGCGACGTTCGCCCAGAGCCAGCTCAGCCACCAGCCGACGAGGACGAAGTACACCGCCCGGACGACCAGGGACCGCTGGCCCCGTCCCGACCCGGGTTCGAGGCGGGAGCGAGGCTCCTTCAGCGTGAGCACGGTCGGCACCAGGTTGATGAGCTTGATGCCCACCGGCAGGAGGAGTACGGTGGCGTTCAGCGCCCACGCGACGTTGACGAGAATCGGGGTCGCCCACCAGCCGACGAGGAGGAACCAGGCGGCCCGGACGAACAGCGGACGTTGACCCATGTCGTCCCCCAAAGCGGCGACGGAACGAAAACCCGTCGCTACTGGCGGCGCTCCGGACCGCTCCAGTGTACCATAGCACAGCGCTTAAGCAGGGTTCGCGTGAACGAAACAACGATGAGAGTCATCGGGACCGTCGGCTTGCCGGGAAGCGGCAAGGGAGAAGCCGCGGCCGTCGCCGAGGAGCAGGACGTCCCCGTCGTCACGATGGGGGACGTCATCCGGGAAGCGTGCCGCGAGCGCGGCCTCGACCCGGCGGAACACCACGGCGCCATCGCCAAGAAACTCCGCGAAGAAGACGGACCGGACGCCATCGCCCAGCGGTCGCTACCGCGCATCGAGGACGCGCTGGAGGAGTCCGGGACGGTGCTCGTCGACGGCATCCGCTCCGGCGTCGAGGTCGAACGCTTCGAGCAGGCGTTCGGGGACGCGTTCTCGCTCGTCAGCATCGAAGCGCCGTTCGAGTTGCGAGCCGAGCGCCTCGGCGAACGCGGCCGCGACACCAGCGACGCGGACGTCGAGCGTCTCCGGGAGCGCGACGAGCGCGAACTCGGGTTCGGTCTCGACCGCGCGATGGAGCGGGCCGACGCGACCATCGACAACAGCGGGTCGCTCGAAGCGTTCCGCGAACAGGTCCGGGCGCTGTTCGACGACGGCGTCGCGGGACTCGAACGCGTCCAGGCGGCAGAACAAGCATGATTTACAGCATCGACGTCCAGATTACGGCCCCGGTGCGTGACACCGAGGTCCCCGACCGCATCGCCGACGCCATCACGAACGTCTTCCCCGACGCAGACGTGGAGGAGGGCCACGGCGAGATAGTCGCCGAGACCCACAGCGTCGAGCACTTCTCGGAACTGCTCCACCGCCAGGAGATACTCGACACCGCCCGCGGGGAGTTCTTCTCGGACCGCCGCGGCGACACTATCTCGTTCTCGCTGAAGAAGCAGGCCGCCTTCCAGGAGGTCGTCAACTTCGCGGTCGGCAACCCCGACGAACTCGGCGATATCCACGTCCGGATTCGGGTGACGGAGCCGACCGTCGAGGAGTTCGTCGACCACGTCGCTCCGCCAACGGAGGACGGCAAGCCCGTCACCGACGACTCCTGACGAACCATGCCGACAGCCCACAATGGAGACGTCGAACTCTACTACGAGACCGAGGGACCGTCCGACCGCGAGACGGTCGCGTTCGTCGAGGACGTCGGCTACGGCGCGTGGCAGTGGGGCTGGCAGCACGCCGCCGTCGCCGGGCCGTTCGAGTCGCTGGTCTGGGACAACCGCGGGACCGGACGCTCGGACGCGCCGCCCAGCGAACCCCGGCGAACCGACTCCGGTTCGGAGACGCCGGGACCGTACGACGTCGAGACGATGGCGGCCGACCTCGAAGCCGTGCTGTCGGCCCACGGCGCGCGGAAAGCGCACGTCGTCGGCGCGGGTCTGGGCGGGATGGTCGCGCTCCAGTACGCCCTCGACCACTCCCGCGCGCGGACGCTGACCCTGCTCGGCACGTCGCCCGGCGGTCCGCGAGCGCGACCGACGCCGACGGACGTGCGCGAGCAACTGTTGGTTTCGGAGAAATCTCGCGACGAACTCCGCGAGTCGCTGCGCCCTGCGATGAGCGAGGCGTTCTTCGCCGCCGACCCCGAGGAAGTCGTGGAGTGGCGACTGGCAGAGGACGCCGGTCCGGCCGCCCAGCGAGCGCAGTTCGCGGCGATGGACGCCTTCGACGCCAGCGACCACCTGTACGAGATTACCGTTCCGGCGCTGGTGCTCCACGGCACCGCCGACCGCGTCGTCCCGGTTGAGAACGGGCGCTCGCTCGTGGAGAACCTTCCACGGGGCGAACTCCGGGAGTTCGAGGACGGCTCGCACCTCTTCTTCCTCGAACGGTCGAAGGACGTCAACGACGAACTGCTCGGCTTCCTCGACGAACACGCCGAGCAGGACCTGGAGTGACCGCGCCGTCCCGCGGTCGACGCGCGGTTTCGTGGACGAACGTCCGGTCGAGCGAGCGGCGCGACGATACCGTAACGATGCCTTTAAACGCCGCGGAAGGGAAATCAGTCCTATGACGACGCTCTACGACGTTCCGGCGGATGCGCTCATCGACGCGCTCGCCGAGGACTTCGAGGATCGACTCGACCAGCCCGACTGGGCGCAGTTCGTGAAGACGGGCGAACAGCGAGAACTCCCACCCGAGCAGGAAGACTTCTGGGCGCGGCGCGCCGCCAGCCTCCTGCGGAAGGTCGCGACCAACGAACCCGTCGGCGTCGAGCGCCTGGCGACCGAGTACGGCGGCAAGAAGGGCGGTTCGACCCGCTACCGCGTCGCCCCCGAACACCGCACCGACGGCAGTCGGAAGGTCATCCGGACCATCCTGCAGCAGCTCGAGGACGAGGACCTCATCCAGGTCAGCGACGGCGAAGGTCGCCGGATCACCGCCGAGGGTCGCAGTCTCCTCGACGACACGGCGGGCGAGGTCATGGAGGACCTCGACCGTCCGGAACTCGAACGCTACGCCTGAGCCTCCGTCGACGAGCCGTTCTCGCTCCGGAGAGTTCGCACCGCAATACCCCCGCTCCGTAATAGTTTTTGCCAGTGGACAGTAAGTAACACGTAGAGCTATGAGTGGCAGTCCTGACGACGAACGACTCGAAGAACTCCGCAAACAGAAGATGGAGGAGCTGAAAGAGCAGGAGGGTCAAGAGGAGGCCCAGCAGCAGGCCCAACAGCAGGCCGACGCCCAGAAGCAGGCGATGCTTCGCAAGCACCTCACCGACGGTGCGCGCAAGCGACTCAACTCCGTCCGGATGAGCAAGCCGCAGTTCGCCGAGCAGGTCGAGCGCCAGGTCGTCGCGCTCGCCCAGAGCGGTCGCATCAACGGCAAGATAGACGAGGACAAGATGAAAGAGATCCTCCGCGAACTGAAACCCGACTCCAAGAGCTTCAACATCCGTCGCCGCTGAGATGGACCTCGGACTCCTCTACAGCGGGGGCAAGGATTCGACGCTCGCCGCCCTCCTGCTCGACGACTTCTACGACGTGACGCTCGTCACCGCTCACCTCGGCGTCACCGACGACTGGCGACACGCCCGGGAGACGGCCGAGACCACCGGGTTCGCCTTCGAGACGGTGGAACTCGACGACGACGACGCCACGGAGGCGGTCGAACAGATGGTCGAGGACGGCTACCCCCGGAACGGCATCCAGCAGGTTCACCAGCGCGCGCTCGAAGCCGTGGCGGAGATGGACTTCGACGCCATTGCCGACGGGACCCGACGTGACGACCGCGTTCCGACCGTCTCCCGCGCGCAGGCCCAGAGCCTGGAGGACCGCCACGGCGTCGACTACATCGTTCCGCTGGCGGGGTTCGGTCGCGGTGCGGTCGACCGCCTCGTCGAGGCGAACCTCTCGGTCGAGGCCGGACCGAGCGAGGAAGTCCGGAAGGCCGACTACGAGGCGGAACTCCGGGCGCTACTGGCCCGCGAGCACGGCGAAAACGCCGTCGAGGACGTGTTCCCGGACCACGAACAGACGTACGTCACCGGACTGGTCGCCGACCGCTGAGCTCCGGCGTGCCGTCTCACTCGGTCGGCGGCGTGACGTCCGTCTCCTTCGCGGCGTCCCGCCAGGAGTGGACCGGACGCCAGTCGAGCGTCGACCGCGCCTTGGCCGTCGAGAGCGCCGAGTCGTCGCCGGAGACGGCACACTCCTCCGGCACCTGGTCGAACGTCTTCCGGAGCGCCTGCTCGATGGGTCGGTCGAGGTAGTTGTCCGCCGCCGCCACGAGGTACGGTTCGTGGCCGTCGAAGTCGCCCGCCAGCGACCGTTCGACGGCGCTGGCCAGGTCCCGGACATCGACGTACGACCAGCAGTTGCCCGCGCCCGCCGCGAGGTCGCCGCGAACGTCCCGGCAGTCGTAGTCGCCGGGGTACTGCACCCAGGAGGAACGCAGCGATGCGACGGGGACGTCGTGGCGACGGGCGACCATCCCGGCTATCTCCTCGCCGACCACCTTCGCAGTGCCGTGTGGGTCCTCGGGCCGCCGCGGATGCTCCTCGTCGACCGGGAGGTACTCCGGGGGCGTCCGCTCGGCGGAACACGAGAGCCCGTAGGCGCTCTCGCTCGACGCCCACGCGATGCGGGCGTCGTTGCGTCCGGCCGCGGTGAGGACGTTGTACGCGCTCGTCACCTCGTTCTCGAACACGCGCATGCCGGCGTGGCGCTCCGGCGACGGGAGCGCCGTCCAGTGGATGACCGCGTCGGGGTCGACGCTCCGCACGAGTTCCGCCGTCTCCGACTGGTCGGTCAGGTCGGCGGCCCGGAACGCCACGCAGTCCCGAGCGTCGACGCCGTCCGGACACGAGAGGGCTACGCAGGTAACGTCCCACCCGCCCACGTCGAGATGTCCCGTGAGCCACCGCACCGCGCGGTCGCTCCCCCCGGTCACGAGAACGGAATCAGCCATACTGGACCCTCGACGTTTGAGTCTTGGCCATGTGGACAGGCAAGTCCGGTTCTTCAGTAAACATTCTGGCTCTGCGCCGTCATCTTTCCGTAACAGGAGACGCAAATAACGCCGGTCCGGGAAACTTCCGGGCAGTCACGCCGTTCCGGCCGGCGGAACCGCACCGACGACGACGGCGGTTTCGCGCGAAGTTCGGCCCCGGCCCCGAACCGACCGCCGCCGAGCAACGAATCTTTAAACGGTCTCAATCCCTAGACGAGCGTATGAAATGGAAGGCAGACTGGGGGCTTCGGGCCCGGATGGGCCTGACGATGTTCCTGCTGTTCGCGCTGTACGTCGTCTTCGTCGGCGTGCTGTGGGCGTACACCTCGGGGAGCCTGTTGCTCATCGTGTTGCTCATGGGGAGCTTCTCGCTCGGCCAGTTCTTCTTCAGCGACAAACTGACGCTGTGGAGCATGGGCGCGAAGGAGGTGAGCGAGAACGAGTACCCCGAACTGCACGGGACGGTCGGTCGACTCTCCCAGCAGGCCGACTTGCCGAAGCCGAAGGTCGCCGTCGTCGACAGTCGCGTCCCGAACGCCTTCGCGACCGGTCGCTCGCAGAAGAACGCCGCCGTTTGCGTGACGACGGGGCTGCTGAACGCGCTGGACCGCGACGAACTCGAGGGCGTGCTCGCCCACGAACTCGCCCACGTGAAGAACCGCGACATGGTTGTGATGACCATCGCGTCGTTCCTCTCGACCATCGCGTTCCTGGTCGTGCGCTGGGGCTGGTGGTTCGGCGGCGGCGACCGGCGCAACCAGGCGCCAATCTGGGTCGCCATCTTGGCGTCGCTGGTCGTCTGGATAGTGAGCTACTTCCTCATCCGCGCGCTGTCGCGGTACCGGGAGTTCGCGGCCGACCGCGGCGGCGCGACCATCACCGGCAAACCGTCGGCGCTGGCGTCCGCGCTGCTGACCATCGACGGTCGGATGGACCGCGTGCCCCAGGACGACCTCCGCGAGGAGTCGGAGATGAACGCGTTCTTCATCATCCCCGTCAAGAGTGGCTTCGTCGGGAAACTGTTCAGCACGCACCCGAGCACCGAGCGCCGCGTCGAGAAACTGCGCGAACTCGAACGCCAGATGGAGTCGGCCTAATTTAACCGCGACGTCGCGCGCACCCGACCCGCAGACACATTTCCTCGCGGCACCAGTGTATGGTGGGGTTTCCATGTCAGAGGAGAGCGACAAGTACCCGGAGGAGTCCGGACGTCGACGGTTCGTCAAGGGCGTCGTCGGCAGCGCGGCGCTCGCCAGCGTTGGCGTCGGTAGCGCCACCCTCCTGAACGTATCGACCGAACCGTCCGGTAGCGGCGGGGGCATCACGCAGTACTTCGGCATCGAGATCGTCGACGGTCCGGCACCGAGGGGGATGCCACAGATTCCCATCGAGATAGACGACGAGGGGTTCCTGCAGGGCGTGTTCCCGGAAGCCCAGACCGTCGAACGACAGGGCCGGGAGGTCCAGGTCGCCCAGACGCAGATCGGCGGCATCACCTACTCCGCGGAGTGGTTCCAGTACTGCGGCGTCCAGACGTACCCCGGGGTCCGTCCCGACTCCGACCAGGACAACTACTTCCGGTACGCGGAAAGCTCGGAGTACGAGTGGCAGACGGAGGAGGTGTCGGCCGGCGACCGCGTGAACGTCTCCGACTTCGAGGACTACGAGACGTGGGGGAACGACATCGGCGTGGCGGGGCTCGGCAAGCCGGCGATGGCGACGTGGCGCTCCCAGGACGTGCCGCCGTCGGGGACGCTGCCCGTCCAGGTGCTTCGCGTCTCGCCGGACCAGTTCGAGCGGATGCAGGAGAACGTCGACGCCGGCCAGTGGCTGGAGGCGAGCATGCAGGAGAACTTCGTGGCGTGGCTCAACAAGTGCACGCACTTCTGTTGCGTTCCGGCGTTCAAGGGGACGCCCCAGAGCGCCAAGTTCGGGGCCGCCAACGACGTCTACTGTCCCTGCCACCAGTCGGTGTACAACCCGTTCAACCCGGCGGAGTACACGTTCGTCGCACTGCCGCGGCCCGAAGACGAGTGAGTCAGGGCGTCTTGACGTAGGCGTAGCCCTCCGACTGGAGTTTCGTGAGTTCGCCGACGCCGGCGGGGACCGTCTCGACGCCCTCCAGCAGGTCGTCGTTCGAGTAGTCGAACGCCTCCATGCTGTTGGCGCACGCCTTGAACACGACGCCGCTTTCGGCGAGCGACCGCACTTTCTCCGGAACGGTCGAGTCCGTCGTGAGGAGTTTGACGCCGGCGCCGTTGGCGACGAGCGCGACTCGCTCGACGTCCGTGGTGCCGTCGTCGAGGAGGTTCTTCACGTTCGCGGTGGCGTGTTTCTGGTGCTCTTCGCCGCTGCTGAAGTGGAAGACCGTGCTCATCGTTGTCGTCTCCGTGGTCGTCGTTTCGGTGTCCGTTTCGGTGGTCGCGGTCGATTCCGTCCCGGTTTCGGCGTCGGTCGGCGTCGTTCCGGCGTCGGTGCCCGTGCCGGAACAACCCGCGAGCGCGACCGCGGTGCCGGCACCCGCCAGTTCGAGGAACCGACGGCGAGAGTGGGTTCCCATCGGTCGCACGGAGGGGGCGAATCGTCTTTGTTAACTGGTACATAAAATCGCGGGCGTCCGGTCGAACCTCCGAGCCGTCGCCTCCGGCCGCCTACTCGAACTTCTCGAGCAGCCGACCGTAGAAGCCGTCCTCTCCCCCATCTGCCAGCTTCTCGACGATGAGTTCCGGCGTCGAGCGCGCGAGGTGGTCCTTGACGGGCGAGCGCTCGACCACGAGTTCGCCGTCGACCAGGCCCTTCGCCTCGATGCCGTCGACGGCCACCGGGTAGTCGGCGACGTCGCGTATCTCGTCGGCGAGGTGCGAGACGAACACGCCGGTCACGTCGCGTTCGCGGAGTTCTTCGAGGATGCCCGCGATAATCTTCGCGCTCGCGCCGGGTTCCGTGATGGACTCCAGTTCGTCCACGAGCACGAGTCGATTCCGCGCGCCGTCCGCGAGCGCTCCGAACTCGCGTAGCGTGGCCTCGAACGCGCCGGCGTCGAGGGTTCCCTGCGTCTTGGCGTGGTAGTGTAACTGCTCGAACCGCTGGAGGCGCACCGACTCGGCGGGAGCCGGCAGGCCCATCTGGGCGAGGACGACGACGAGCGCGACGAGGTTCAGCGTCGAGGTCTTTCCGCCGCTGTTGACGCCCGAGAGCAGCGCGACGCCGGAGACGCCGTAGTCCACCGGTTCGACTGCCTCGAAGGGGACGTCGAGCAGCGGGGAACGACCGCCCTCTATCTCGAACCCCCGACCGCTGAACTCGGGCATCGTGCAGTCGAAGTCCTCGGCGAATCGCGCGACGGCGAGTTCCACGTCGAGTTCCAGCGCGGCCTCGACCAGCCGTTCGGCCGGCTCGCGCCGGTCGGCCAGCGTCCCGGCGAGTTCCCGCTTCCGGCGCTCGGCCCGCCGCGACTTCGCCGTCTGCAACTCCTCGCGCAACCGCGAGACGACGCTCTCGTCGCGCTCGACCGGGAACGTGGGTTCGTCGGGGAACGCCCGCCGAGCGACCTCGGCCTCGCCGGCGTCGAGGACGAGCGCGTCGACCAGGTGGTCGCGGGCCGCCGCGACGGCCCCGTCGTACTCGTCGGCGAGCTCTCGGGAGAGCAACGAGTCGACGCCGGCACCTTGTTCGACCAGCGAGAGGAGGTCGGACCCCTCGATGGTGACGTCGCGCTCGCGGATGGCCTCGCGCATCCGGTCGTTGGCGACGCTCTCGGCGGCGGAGACGGCGGCGTCGAGGTCGGCCAGCGCGGTCGTCAGCCGGTCGAGTTCCTCGTCGCCCGCCACCTCGCCGTCGGCGTCCACCCGGGCCAGTGCGGCTTCGAGTTCGTCCAGGTCCAGCGGCGCGTCCAGGTCGGCGGCGCGATGGACCTCGGCGGCGGCGAGCAGGCGGTCCCTGTTCGCCGCGAAGAAGGCGAGCGGACGCTCGGGAACGACCTCGGCGGGGTCTTCCGTGGCGTCCGGTTCGACGCGCACGTCGCCCTCGACGGCGACGCCGGCGAACTCCTCGTCGAGCGCGACGACCGTCGAGTACCCCCGCGCGAGTTCGGCGAGTTCGCGCGCGTCGTCGACCACCTCCACAGGGAGTTCCGGGACGGCCTCGCGGGCGGCGGCGTACCGCTCGGCGTCGGTCGTCGCCAGACAGCGGTCTCGTACGGTCACGTCCGGGGGCGACGAGAGCGGTTCGACGCCGGCGAGCGCGTCGAGCACCTCGGGCGCGGGGTCGCGTTCCATCGCCCTCGCGGCGAACTCCCGCACCTCCTCGATGCGGGACTGAGCGGCGCTGGGATAGAACGTTTCGAGGCGCTTCTCGGCGTAGGTCGTCACCGTTCGCTCCTGCAACAGCGAGAGCGCGTCGCGGTAGAGTTCGCGCGCCCTGTCGGTCGCGAGGAACCCGCCGGGGTCGTCGTGCTTGGTCCGGATGGCGGCGCGCGCGATGGACGCCGCCCGCCCCTCGGTGACGCCGGGTGCGCGCGTCAGCGCCGCCACGTCGCCGGTTCTCAACGCGCGCTCCGGGTCGTCGAGTTCCGCCAGCGCGTCGGCCGTCTTCGTCCCGACGCCCGGTATCGCCTCGAACTCCATCGAGCGCGACTTTTCGCGTCACCGTTAAAAAACGTTCCCGACCCGGCGTCGCCCGGGTCGGAGTCGGCGCGACGCGACGGGGCCGACGCGAGGGGCTTTTGCCCGTCCGGACGCAACGACGGTGCATGTCGACTGTCGAGGAGAAACTGTCTGCCGTGCGCGAAGACCTCGCCGAACGGGACGGGGTGCTCGTCGCGTTCAGTGGCGGGGTCGACTCCAGCGTCGTCGCCGCCATCGCTCACGACGCGCTGGGGGACGACGCGGTCGCCTGCACCGCCAGGAGCGAGACGCTCCCCGAGGCGGAACTCGCGGACGCGAAACGCGTCGCCGACGAGATCGGCGTCCGTCACGAACTCGTCACGTTCAGCGAACTCGACGACCCCTCGTTCGTTGCGAACGACGACGACCGCTGCTATCACTGCCGGACGATGCGCCTCGGGAAGATGTTCGAGGCGGCCGAGCGCCTCGACATCGAGGTCGTCTGCGACGGGACGAACGCCAGCGACGTGGACGGCGACCACCGCCCCGGCCTGCGCGCAGTCGAGGAACTCGACGCCTACTCGCCGCTGCTCCAGCACGGCGTCACGAAAGCGGAGGTCCGGGAACTCGCCGACCGGTACGACCTCTCGGTGGCGGACAAGCCCTCCATGGCCTGCCTCTCCTCGCGCATCCCCACCGGACTCGACGTGACCGAGACGCGACTCACGCGCATCGAACGGGCCGAGGCCCTGCTTCGGCAGTGGGGCTTCGAGCAGTTCCGCGTCCGCGACCACGACGGCCTCGCGCGCATCGAGGTCGGCGGCGACGAACTGCCGCGGGCGCTCGACGAGGAGTTCGTCACCGCGGCTCGCGACCACCTCACCGACCTCGGATTCGACCACGTCACGCTCGACCTGCACGGCTACCGGACGGGGAGCGTGAGTCCGGACGAGACGACGGACGCCGCGAGCGCCGGCGACGGGAGCGCGACGGACGAACCGCTCGTCGAGGACGTGTTCGCGGCCGACTATCCGAGCGACGGCGAGTAGAAATCGAAGTGCGTTCGCACCCAAAGGGTGGCAGTTTGCTGGCACGCGAACTGCGGATAGCTGCTGGCACGCGAGCTAGGGTAGGCGCGAACGCTACCGCTAACTTGGAGTTCCACCCCCTTAGTAATCCGCAGGTTACGACGAAGGAAAGCGACCATTGTGACGTCGCCCGGCGAGCGTGCGTCGCGGCGTCGTCCGTCGGTCGCGGGCTACCTTCCCGTCCACTTGAGTAACAGCAGCGTTCCCTCGAACAGGAGGACCATGGTGAGCGCCACCATGAACGGAGCCATCCCGGTCGGGTCGGGGCTGAACAGGAAGGCGAAGCCCAGGAAGCCGCCCCAGAAGTACAGCCGGCGGTTGGCGAGCCACTGGCGGGTCGTCAGCCCCATCATGATGGCGAGCATCATGAGCAGCGGAATCTGGAAGACGACGGCGAGCACGCCCATCATCATCAGGATGAGGTTGAACGTCTTCGTCAACCCGAAGGCGATGGCGATGTCGGCGCTCTTGGTGTAGCTGAGGAAGTACGTGAAGATGGCGGGCAGGACGAGGAAGTAGGCGAACGAGATGCCGACGAACGCCAGCACGAGGCTCGTCGGTACCGCCGCGAGGTAGTACCGGCGCTCGTGGGGATACAGACCGGGACGCATGAACAGGTACGTCTGGTACACCATCACCGGCAGCGCGACGACGAGTCCGGCGAGGCTGGCGACCTTCAGCTCCGTCAGCACCAGCGCCAGGGGGTGAAAGAGCCGGGGTCGCGCCTCGTCGACCGGGAGGATGGAGTTCCAGAGGAAGTTGATGACCGTGTCCGCGACGGGGAAGACGAAGACGCTCACCGTGCCGGCGACGACGAGGACGACCGCCAGCCGCTTTATCATCTCCTCGATGTGGGCCGCGAGCGGCATCTCCTCGTCCTGGAGTGGCTCGCTCGGCTGGTCGTTGACGGCCGGCTCGGGGTCCTCCGGCGCGTACATCTCGGAGTCGTCCGGTGGCTGAGGGGTCTCCTCGGACGACGGCGACTTCGAGATGTTGCTGCCCGGTGAGGCCTCCGACTCTTCGCCCATTCACCCGAAGCGTAACGCCCCAGTTCTTATAGGCTTTCTTCATCCTGGGAGACGAGAAGATTGATAACTGGCACGCGGCTACGGTTCCGAAAGCATGTCCACCTCGGGGAGCAGCGTCATCGACGAGGATACCGCCCAGACGGTCGCCAGCGGTCGCGAAACCATCGGCACGATGCTCTCGGCGGCACAGACCCATCTCCAGAAGGTGTTCATCGTCTTCGTCGTCGGATTCCTGGGCACGTTCTACGCGATGTCGATGGCGGTCTGGCCGTTCCTCAAGCGGGTCACCACGTCGGAGATGCCGCGGGACATCATGAACCAGGTCGAGATAATCGCGGTGACGCCGTTCGACGTCATCCTGCTGCAGGCGAAGATATCGATGGTCGCCGGCGTCGTCTTCGCCATCCCCGCGCTGCTCTACCTCGCTCGCGACTCGCTGCGTCGCCAGCAGTGGTATCCCGACGTCTCCATCTCCTACTGGAAGATAGCCGCCTTCCTCGTGCTCGCCGCCGGCCTGTTCGTCGGCGGTCTCTTCTACGGCTACTCGCTCTTCTTCCCCCTGATGTTCCGGTTCCTCGCGAAGAACGCGGTCAACGCCGGATTCAGCCCGAAGTACGGCATCGTCGAGTGGACCCAGTTCGTCATCATCCTCTCAGTGTCGTTCGGTCTGGCCGCCGAGATGCCGCTCATCATGAGCGGACTCGGCTACACCGGTATCGTCCCCTACGAGACGTTCCGCGACAAGTGGCGGTACGCGGTTCTCGCCATCTTCGCCTTCGGCGCGATGTTCTCCCCGCCCGACCCGTTCACCCAGCTGATGTGGGCTGCGCCGCTGGTCATTCTCTACGGCTTCAGCCTCTACCTGACGAAGACGGTCGTGACCATCAAACGAGGGAGCGGCGACGTGAGCCTGGGCGGGACGCTGCGGCGGAAGTGGAACAACGTCCTGGGTCTCACGCTGTTCGCGGCCGTCGGAACGTACCTCTTCGTCACCCAGGGCGGCGGCGTCTACGTCCAGGAACGACTGCTACCGATGCTTCCGGCGAAGTACAGTCTGGAGACGCTGCCCACCCTCCAGCAACTGTTCGGTCTCCCGCGGGAGACGGCCGTCCTGGCGGCCACCGCCGTCGTGGCGCTGGCCGTGCTGGTCGTGGCGGTGCTGTACTACCTCTTCACCGGCATCCAGGAGACGGCCGCCCCGGGCCAGGGCGAGGCGTCGGTCAGGCCGACCGGCGGTCCGGCCGACCTCGACGTGTCCACCCTCGACGCCTCGGGCGTTCGCGCGGCCCCGCCGGAACTGTTCGCAGAGATGAGCGAGGCCGAATCTCTCCAGCACGCCCAGTCAGCGATGGACGACGACGACCCCGAGAAGGCCCAGGCCATCCTCGACCGCTTCGACGCGGTCACCGAGTCCGGGGACGCCGACGCGGCGGGCGACGAGACCGGAACCGCGGACGCGACGACCGAAGCGGCCGCTGCGGCGAGCGAGGACGACGAGGACGGCGCGCCGCTCGCGGAGGACGTCGCGCGCCAGCCGAGCGAAAGCGGCGGTGGCGGCGGGAACGTCTTCCAGAGCACGGCCGCCGGGATGGCGGACGCGTTCACCGAGGAGGAGACCACCGAGGACGACATCGGCGGCTACTACTACGACCTCGCGTTCATCTTCCAGAGCCTCACCTCGAAGATGTTCCGCATCGTCGCGGTGTTCATGCTGGTGCTCGCGTCGGTGTTCGTCGCGCTCTACCGGGGCGGCATGAGCGCGATAAACGAGGACTTCACGTCGCGGGTCCCCCAGCACGTCATCGCCGAGGTGGTCCAGGACGGCGGCACCCTGCTCCCTATCGTCACCCTCCACCCCGTCGAGGCGCTCGTGTTCGAGGTGAAGATAAGCACCCTGCTGGGCGCGCTGACCGTCCTCCCGATGGTGCTGTACTACGCGTGGCCGGCCATCGAGGAGCGCGGCCTCGTTCGCGGCGGGGGCGACCGTCGCATCTTCTTCGTCTGGGGCGGCGCGCTGCTCGGCGGCCTCCTCCTCGGAAGCGCCATCGGGTACGGGTTCGTCGCGCCGAGCATCATCTCGTGGCTCGTCGTGGACGCAAACCAGGCCAACATGGAGATCGCCTACCGGGTGAAGAACTTCTTCTGGCTGGTGTTCGCGACCACCGTCGGCATCGGCTTCCTCGTCGACGTGCCGGTGACCATGCTGCTGTTCGAGCGGGGCGGCATCGTCTCCTACGACACCTTCCGAGAGCGCTGGCGGGTGTTCGTCATCGGCGTGTTCGCGGTCGCGGGACTGGTGACGCCGGACAGCCTCTACACGATGTTCCTCGTCGCCGTTCCCACCTCGCTCGCCTACGGCCTCGGACTCGCGCTGCTCTGGGTCGTCACCCTCGGCGGCCGGCGCGGCTGACCCCGGCCCACCGTTCTGCGCGAATCCGGCTCGGCGACGCCCTGCGGTGGCGCGTGACTTCTGACGGAGCGTTTAAGTTTCGGACCGATAATATCCGGATATGACCAAGATAAGCGTCGAAGTGCCCGACGAGCTTCTCTCGGACCTGGACGACCACGTCGGCGAGGACGGCAAGTTCGTCAACCGTAGCGAAGCCATCCGGGCGTCCGTCCGGAAGATGCTCGACATCCTCGACGAGATCGACGAACGCCACGGGAGACTGGAGGATGACTGAGGCAGGACGGCGAGGAGACGCGATCGGAACGGGCCAGCTGGCCATCGTCGGACTGTTCGTCACGGCGCTGGTGACAGCCCAGTTGACCGCGGCGAAGGTGTTGCAGTTCGGCCTGCCGTTCTCGCTGCCCGTGACGGGGGACGCGCTCGTCCTGCCGGGGGCGGCGCTCGCCTACGCCCTGACGTTCTTCGGGTCGGACTGCTACGCCGAACTGTACGGCAAGCGGCCGGCCCAGCGGCTGGTCAACGTCGGGTTCGTGATGAACTTCGTGATGCTGGCGCTGGTCTACTCGACTATCGCGGCACCGGCGGCCCGGTCCAGCGTCGACCCCCAGCAGTTCAGGACCGTACTCGGTGCGAGCACCAACATCGTCGTCGGAAGCCTGCTGGCGTATCTCGTGAGCCAGAACTGGGACGTAATCGCCTTCCACAAGATTCGGGAGTGGACGGACGGCGACCACCTCTGGGCGCGGAACGTCGGTTCGACGGCAAGCAGCCAGGCCATCGACACCGTCATCTTCGTCTCGGTGGCGTTCGCCGTCCTGCCGGAACTGGGCGTCAACCCCGAACTCGGCCTGCCGACGGGGGTCCTGCTGTCGCTGATGGTCGGCCAGTACGTCTTCAAACTGCTCGTCGCGGTGTTCGACACGCCGTTCGTCTACGCCGTCGTCGGCTACCTCCGGTCGCGCGGACACGTCGCGTCCCGCCCGCGAACGGCGGACTGACGCCGGGTCAGTCGACGCGTTCTGCGAACCCGAACCGCGGCTTCACCTCGTCGACGCGTATCTCGACCGTCTCGCCCTCCTCCGTGCCGGGAACGAACAGCGTGTAGTTCTCCACCTTGGCGACGCCGTCGCCCTCGCTGCCGACGTCCTCGATGGTGACTTCCAGTCTGTCGCCCTCGCTAACCGGCGCGGTGAGCCGACCCCGGGCGACCAGGTACACCTCCGAGGACTCGTCCCGGGAGGCGTCCGGACTCATCGTTCGGACGTACTGGAACTCGTCCTCGACGTCCGCCCGGAAGTCGTCCAGGTCCGGCCCCTGGAACACCTTCACGACGAAGTCCCCGCCCGATTCGAGCAGTTCCGTGGCCGTCTCGAACGCCTGGCGCGCGAGGTGGACCGAGCGCGCGTGGTCGACGGTGTACTCGCCGGTCATGTTCGGAGCCATGTCCGACATCACCACGTCCGCCTCGCCGACGGTCTCGACGACGTCCTCGCGGGTCTCCTCGTCGGTCATGTCGCCCCTGACGGTCTCGACGCCGTCCAGCGGGTCGATGCGCTGGAGGTCGACGCCGACGACCGTCCCCGACTCGCCGACGCGCTGGGCGGCGACCTGGAGCCAGCCGCCGGGAGCCGCGCCGAGGTCGACCACCGTCGCGCCCTCGTGGAGGAGGTCGGCCTCGTCGTCTATCTGCTGGAGCTTGTACGCCGACCGGGAGCGATACCCCTCCTGTTTGGACTTGTTGTAGTAGTGGTCCTTCGTCATTTACTTGCTGTCACGTTACCGACGCTGGCGTTTACGCGCTTCGCTCTCCCGCCCGGACCATCTCGCCGGCCATCCCAAGTCCGCCCGCGAAGGGTATCGCCATCGTCTTCGCCTCCGGCACCGTCTCGGACCACCGCTCGTACTCCGCCATCGACGCGAAGGAGTTCACGTAGGTGCAGATCTGTCCGTACGCGACCTCCGGGTCGAAGCCGTCCGTCGCGGCGTCGCCCGCGCCGAGCGACAGCACCGCGTCCGACGGAGCGAACGTCATGCTCTCGCGCCCGACCTCCGCGACGACGGTCTCCGCGTCGACCGGCGTCTCGGAGCGGATTCGAACCGTCCCGTCGGTCAGGAACGGGACGAGGAGTGCGTCGAGGTCGCAGTGGAAGTACCTCGTCTCGCCGTCGATGGTGGCCTCGTGGCGCGAGTCGTCGGTGAGACAGAGGTCCTCGACGGCCGGCGGCCAGTCGGTGGCCGTCCGGGCGCGCCGCCGGAACTGGTTGACCCACTCGCCGAGCGTTTCCGGTCGGTCCGAGAGGTCGAACGCCCGTGCGAACCGCGCGCCGAGTTCCGGGGGGACCGTTCGACTTCGGTACGACGATTCTTCGAACGACACCGTCTTTTCTGGGCTGTCGTGCGTCATGCGACTACACTTTGGAACCCGAAGCTATTAAGATACGGAGTCCAAAGTATAAGAGTGGATTCGGAGGTTCGAAGCTATGACCGAGAGCGACTGTCCGACCGGAGACCCGACCTGCTACTGTCCGCTCACCGACGTGATAGACGTCCTGGGGCGAAAGTACGCCATCCCGGTCGTCTGCGCCGTCGACGCGCACGGACGGCTCCGATTCGGCGACCTCGAAACCCACTTCCCGGACGCCAGCACGTCGACGCTGTCGGCGCGGCTGGACGACCTCCAGGCGGCGGGGCTGGTCGACCGGACGCAGTACGACGAGATTCCGCCGCGGGTCGAGTACGAACTCACCGACGACGGGCGCGAACTCGCCGACCGGCTCGAACCGCTGGTGGAGTGGGTCGCCGGCCGGGAGTGACGGGCGAGGAGGATGGACGGGCGGACGAACCCGAGCGGACGAGGACGGCGGGGCGAGGAGGACGGCGGGAAAGGTGGGGGTCGAGCGAGGACCGGCGGACGGAAGAGAGACCGGCGGACGGGAGCGCCTCTCGCGCCCACGCGCGCGAACGGGTGACTTTTTATGGCGGGGTTTCGTAGCCTCCGCCAACATGTTCAAGGCTATCGTGAGTGCCGACACGCTCCGGACTACTATCGACTCCGTGGGCGTGCTGGTGGACGAGTGCAAGATCCACCTCGAAGAGGATGGCCTCTCTATCAAGGCGGTCGACCCGGCGAACGTCGGGATGGTGGACCTGCAGCTCGACGCCGAGGCGTTCGAATCCTACGAGGCCGACGGTGGCGTCATCGGCGTCAACCTCGACCGACTGGACAGTATCGCCGGCATGGCGAACTCCGACCAGCTCGTCGAGATGGAACTCGACGAGGAGACGCGAAAGCTCCACATCCAGATCGACGGCCTGGAGTACACGCTCGCGCTCATCGACCCGGACTCCATCCGTCAGGAGCCGGACATCCCGGACCTCGACCTCTCGGCGAACGTCGTCATCGAGGGCACGGACATCGACCGCGCCGTCACCGCCGCCGACATGGTGAGCGACCACATCGCGCTCGGCGTCGACGAGGACGACGAACTCTTCTACGTCGACGCGGAGGGCGATACCGACGACGTCCATCTCGAACTCACCCGCGAGGACCTCATCGACCTCACCGTCGGCCCGGCGCACTCGCTGTTCTCTCTCGACTATCTCAAGGACATGAACAAGGCAATCCCGAAGAACGGCGAGGTCTCCGTCGAACTCGGCGAGGAGTTCCCCGTCAAGATGCACTTCGAGATAGCGGAGGGGCTGGGGCAGGTCTCCTACATGCTCGCGCCGCGCATCCAGAGCAACTGAGCGTTCTACGTCTCCTTCGGCCTACAGACTCCGGTCGATGACCGACTTCGCGGCCTCCGCCTTCTCCTTCCAGCCGTAGCCCGTCTCGTAGACGTGACGCTTCTCGTCGACCAGTTCCCCGGGCGAGGACTCCTCGAAGCCGCCCCGGTCCCACGTCCCGCTGTCCCGCAGCCACTCGACCACGTTCTCGCGGGTCTCCTCCCAGGAGAGACCGACCATCTCGTACCAGGCGACCATGGCGAAGACGGCGTTGTCGTGACAGCCCGGGACGCTGCCCTTCTCGTAGATGGTGCGCATCGGCTCGATGGTCGGTTCCGAGACGGTCTCGCGGAACTCCTCGGCCGACAGCAGGCGGAGCGCGCCGTCCGTCTCGACGACGCGCTGTTCGTGGCGCAGGCGGTCGAGCGCCGCCTCGTGGAGCGCGTCCCAACTGCCGTGGGCGGCTTCGCGCAGTTCGCGTTCGGTGCGGGCCTCGGCCGAGAGGACGGCCACCACGTCGACGTAGGCCTTCTCGATGTCGGCCCAGGGCTCCCCGTCGAACCGGCAGTCCGGGCCGTGGAGGTTCGTCGTGGTCCGGCAGTCCGGACAGGGGTACTCGAAACGTGGCACGCACCGGCGTTCGAACGCCGCGGTAATAACCCGTTGGGTTCGCTCCGGCGCGGGTAACGTCGCGTTTCCTCCCGGCGTCGAACCGACGCGGCGGGGTAATCGTTCGTTACCGTCGGACCGTCGCGTTTATCGGGGACCGGTTCGGAACGGGATAGCATGAACGCGCTCCACGCCCGGTACCCGTTCCTGTCGGCGGCCCGCGACGCGGTCCGCGAGGCGGACGTGGAGATCGCCGCCGTCGTCTCCGGCGACGGCGACCGCCATCCCGCCGTCGAGCGCGGCGTCGAACGCGTGCGCCGGGCGCTGATGGACGGCACGGTCCGACCGCCCGAGGACGGCCGGCGCTGGAACACGAGCGCGGAACTGCTCTCCTATCCCGTCGCGCGCCTGCTCGTCTCGCTGCTGGACGCGCCGGGGGCCGTGGAGAAGTACGCCAGCGCGGAGGCGGACACCGCCTACGAGACGTTCACGTACGACTTCGAACACCAGGACGACCGGACGCGCGAGACCATCGACCTCGACGCGCTGCTCGCGGACTTCGACCTCGCGGACGCGGTGGAGCGACGGCGGGAGGGGTTCGGCGTCGCGGTCGGCACCTACCTCTCGCTCGCGGCCGACCTGCGCGGGGACCGGTGGCGACTCGCCGGGCGACGACTCGGCGACGGGTGGGTCGCCATTACGGCGGCCGAACTCCACGAACTCCTCCGGGAGTCGGTGAAAGACCGCGTGGCGGCCGACCTCCCGCTGGACGTGCCCGAGGAACTCGCGGCCGGTCTCGCCGACGAGGTGTCGGAACTGGAGTCGTCGTTCACGGACGCCGACTTCTCCCACGACATCGACACGCTCGCACCGCCGCTCTTCCCGCCGTGTATGAAGGCGCTGGTCGAGCGTGCGCGGAGCGACGACGCGCTGGACGACCACTCGTGGTTCTCGCTGGTCGCGTTCCTCACCGGCATCGGTCTCGACGCCGACGAGGTACTGTCGTTCTGTGCGGTCGAGTCCGGGTCCCAGGCCGACAGGGTTCGCTACCGGGTCGAACGCGTCGCCGACGACGGCGACGGCCAGTACGCGCCGCCGAGCTGCGCGACGATGCAGGCGTACGGCGACTGCGTCGACCCGGACGAGCGCTGCGAGTCCATCACGCACCCCATGGCGTACTACGAGGATGCACTGGCCGACGGCGGCGAGGTGACGGACTGGCGCGAACGAGAAGCGTAGTTCTAGTGCTGGTTGGCCAGCCAGTAGCCGATACCGCTCATCAGGACGACGAAGGCGACGATGATACCGACGATGGCGAGCGCTCCCTGCTCCGTCAGACCGCCGCTGTCGAACCGCATGCCGACGACCATGGTCGCGACGATGAAGAACCCGACCGCAGCGACGGAGATGACGATATCGCGGAGCGTTTCGCGCTCGACGTTCATGGGCGTCCGTTCCCGCGGTGGTTTCAAAAACACTGCGTTTCGAAGTCGCTCCGACCGCGTCGAACGCGCAGCGGTCCGACTGCTCTCGCACCCGCCTCGCTCTCCTCGCTCTGCCCGCTCGTTGGCCCCTCGCCCTCCCTCGTCGGCCCCTCGTCGGCCGGTCGAATTGACCACCCCTCTCGGTCGCCGAAGCGGGGGTAGTTCAAGCCGCCGTCACCGCCGAATCTGACCGCGAGAGGCGTGTGAGCTTGCAGAAACAGGTGAAACTCTTACCAGCGTCCAGCCCCTACGATTGGATACGCGGACCCGACGGACGGCGCGACGAGAACGCCGGACAGCGCCGAGACAGTAGCCACGGTAGCCGTGTCGAGACGGACCGCACAGGAGGAAGCAACTATGCCAAACACAGCCGCTTCCAGGAAAGCATCGCTAGTACCGCTCCGCGAGACGGGCGAGGAGGACGCTCGCTCCCAGCGCGCCCGTGCGGAGCGGATGGCCGTCGCTCCGCTCGGCGGCGGTCTCTACGAAGTCGAGAGCCAGAGCAACGAGACGTACTTCGTCGACCTCCCCGGCGGCCGGTGTACCTGCCCGGACCACATGTTCCGCGGTGTCCGGTGTAAGCACGTCCGCCGGGTCGCCATCGAGATCAACGAGGGGCGGGTCCCCCCGCCGGGCGAGAAGGCCGCGGAGTGTACGTCCTGCGGAACGACGGTGTTCGTCGACGAGAACGCCGACGGCGTCCACCTCTGTGAGCACTGCGACCTGCCGACGGGAACGCCGGTCGTCGACCGGGAGTCCGGCGACCTGCTGGTCGTCGTCGAGGTGACCGACCGGCGCGCCGACGAGGTCGACGTGCCGGACCGCGACTGCACCGTCGCGGAGTACCCGAACAACGTCGACTATCCGGACGACGACCCGGTGGTCGAACTGCTCTACCCGCTTCCGAACGACCTCGGCCCGGGAGAGATTCAGCCGCGCCACCTCCGGCGCTACTCGTTCCCGCTCTCGCGACTCGAACGGCGCGAACAGCGGGACGACGAGCAGACGGCGCTGACGGACTTCCCCGCCACGACGCAGGAGGAGTAGGCGGCTACTCGGTGCCGTTCAGCTGGATGTAACGAACTTCTATCATGCGCTCGTCGGCTTCCAGGGCTTCTTTCGCCTCGTCGGTGAGCGCGTCGTCCAGATTGTAGACGGAGAGCGCCTCGCCGCCGATGGTGCCGCGGGCGTTGAACATCCCCGCGATGTTGACGCCGTGCTCGCCGAGAACGGTGCCGACGAACCCGATGACGCCGGGTTCGTCGCGGTTGCGCGCGACGACCATGTGGCCGTGCGGGATGGCGTCGACGCGGTAGCCGTCGATGCGGACGATGCGCGGGTCGTCGCCCGCGAACAGCGTCCCTTCGACGGTTATCTCCTCGTCCTTGCCGGCGACGGTGACCGCGACCAGGCTCTGGAAGTCCTCGGCCTGGCGGGTCTTGCTCTCGGTGACCTCGACGCCGCGCTCCTCCGCTATCTGGGGCGCGTTGACGGCGTTGACCTGCCACTCCAGCGGTTCGAAGACGCCCTTCTGGGCGCTCGCCGTGACGAGTTCCACGTCCTCCTCGGCGATGTCGCCCTCGTAACTCACCTCGACGCGCTCGATGCGCTCGTCCAGCAGTTGCGTGGCTATCTTGCCGGCGGTCTCGCCGATGGCGATGTACGGCTCGACGCGCGGGAACGCGCTCTTCTCGATGGACGGCGCGTTCAGCGCGTTCATCACCGGTTCCTCGTCGAAGGCGGCGAGCACCTGGTCGGCGGTGCTGGTGGCGACGTTCTCCTGGGCGGCCTCGGTGCTCGCGCCGAGGTGCGGCGTGACGACCACGTCTTCGACGTCGAGCAGCGGGTTGTCCGGGGAGACGGGTTCGTCGGCGAACACGTCCACCGCAGCGCCCGCGAGGACGCCGTCTTCGACGGCGTCGGCGAGCGCCTGCTCGTCGACGACCCCGCCGCGCGCGCAGTTGACGACGTATCCGCCCTCGAGCTGCGCGAGCTCCTCGTCGCCGATGAGTCCCTCCGTCTCGGGGGTCAGCGGCGTGTGGACGGTGAGGAAGTCGGCGCGAGCGAGGCAGCCGTCTAGGTCGACGAGTTCCGCGCCGAGCTGGGCGGCGCGCTCCTCGCTGATGTAGGGGTCGTAGGCGACGAGGTCCATCCCGAGGCCGTCGAGCTTGCGTGCGACCTCCTGGCCGACCCGACCGAGGCCGAGGATGCCGAGCGTCTTGCCGTTCAGTTCGGTGCCGAGGTAGTCGCCTTTCGCCCACTCGCCGTTCCGGAGGCGGGCGTGGGCCTGCGGGATGGAGCGCGCGACCGCGAACGCCATGGCGACGGTGTGCTCGGCGGCGGCGCGGACGTTGCCCTGGGGCGCGTTGGCGACGATGACGCCGTGTTCGGTGGCGGCGTCGATGTCGATGTTGTCGACGCCGATGCCGGCGCGGCCGACGATGACGAGGTCGGACGCGGCTTCGAACACCTCGCGCGAGACGTCGGTCCCGGAGCGGACGACGAGCGCGTTCGCGTCCGAGACGGCGTTCAGGAGCGCATCACCCTCGACGTCGTAGGCGGTCTCAACGTCGTGGCCCGCCTCGCGGAACCGTTCGAGGCCCGCGTCGGCGATAGGGTCCGTTACGAGTACCTTCATAGCAAGATAGGACGTTCTCATCGGGATAACCCTTTCTCTGTCTGCGAACCTTGCCAATATATTTCTACAATTAAAATGGGGAAATTTTCTGGGCGGAGCTGTCTGACGTTCGTGCGGGTGAGAAGAGCGGGGTCCGAACTCCACCCCGCGCCAGCCAGCGGCGGTGCGCGGATGGACCCGGCGAACCGGGAGGGCGACGACCGCGAGCGTTCGACGTTACGCCTCGGGGGCGAAGTTCCGCACGACGTAGACGGCACCGGCCGAGAGTACGGCGACCACGACGCCGACGAGGGCGGCGTTGAGCAGCAGATTGCTCACGGCGAGCTTCGTCCCGCCGACGAGGATGGCCGATGGGATACCCTCGACGGCACCCATGCCGGCGCTGGTGGTCATCTGCGCTTCGGTGCTGAGCTGCTGGGCCTGGCTGGAGAGCTCGGGGCTCGGGACGGGCTCTATCTGGGTCGAGGCAAGGAAGCCCACCAGCGTCACCAGCACGAACGAGCCGACGGCGGAACTCGCGGCGGCGTTGACGTACGCCTCGCGGTCCTCGACGTCGAGGGTGGTGCCGACGTACGTGCCGGTGAGGACGCCGAGCAGGGCCGCGAGCAGCGGCGCACCGTTGATAGCCTGCGACGCCAGCCGGTTCATGTGCATCTGGCTAAGTATCGCGCCGAGGTTCTCGACGTTGTCCTCCAGCACGTTCGACACCGTGCCGCTGAGGTCGGGCTGGAGCACCGCACCGCCGAGGAGGCCGACGGCGACGAGACTCAACCCGACGGCGAGTCCGACGATGGCGTACGTTCCGGTGAAGAACTTCAGGTACTCCTTCGTGCGCGGCTTCGTCAACAGCTGCCCGAGCGACTCCTGCTGCGGATGTGCGCCGGGTTGCGGTTGTGGTTGCGCCGGGGTCTGCCCCTGCGTCTGTACGTTCGCTTGTTGGCCGCTGTCTGACTGTCCTGACATCAGACACCAAATACGAACGATAGGTTTTATAATTTTGCTTATTGGCAGGGTGGCGGATAGCTTTTCGTTTCTTTACTGCCAAACAAGGTTAAATTCCAATGGGTCCGCATCCCGTTCCGACCGAACGGACGACTATCTGCCGGGAACACCCTCTTTTAACCCGGCCGACGACGAACGCGGGAGTGAATGAAGGTAGTCGCGTTCGACTTCGACGGCACGCTCTCGGACTCGGAGATGACGGTCCTGCTCGGCGAGCGCCAGGGGACCGTCGAGCGACGGTCGACGGACGGCCGCGCGGAGAGCGTCGACGTCGCCGAGGAGATGGCCGCCATCACCGCGCGGGCGATGAACGACGAGATCAGTTACGCGCGGAGTCTGCGGGACCGCGCCGCCCTGCTGGAGGGGCTCTCGCTGGAGGCGGCCGAGGAAGCCTACGGCGACGTGACCCTGCGGCCGGGCGCGGCCGACCTGCTCGACGCGCTCGCGGAGAAGGGAACGTACGTTGCCATCCTCACCGGTGGCTTCGAGGACGGCGTCCGCGCGGCCCTCGAACGCGAGGGCGTCGCCGTCGACGAGATAGTCGCCAACCGCCTGCCGGACGACGGCGAGGCGCTGACCGGCGAGGTGGAGGGTTCGCTCATCGAGGGAACGAAGGACGAGGCGCTGGAGCGACTCGCCGCGGAGAACGACGCCGACATGGTGAACACCGTGGTGGTCGGTGACGGTGCGAACGACCTGCCGATGCTCGAGGTCGCCGGTCTGTCGGTCGGCTTCGAGCCCAAGCCGGCGGTCGAACCGGCCTGCGACGTGGTCGTCTCGGACATGGTGGAACTGCGCGAGGTGCTGGAACGAAAGAACGCTATCTGACGGCGATTCCCGGCAGAGGGGCTGCCGACCGTGATATCACGCTTCTCGCTATCTTTATCTACTCTCGGAGCGTCTGAATTATCGGTGGATTTCGATGGAACGTTACACCCTCTTCGAGGAGATGGACCGGATGTTCGACCAGATGCGCTCGCAGATGTGGCTGCTGAGCGGCGCGGACGTGCGCGGGCACGGCGACGCCGGCGGACGGACCCCGGACGTACCGGAGACGCGACGTTCCGGCGACGTGACCGTCGAGACGACCGACGAGGCGGACGTCGAGCGTCGTGACGGGTCGACTGCGCCCGCGACCCGCGAGTACGATAGCGCCGCGACCGGCAGCGAGCAGTGGGGCACTCGCCTCGTCGAGCGCGACGGCGAGTTCGTCCTGGTCGCGGACCTCCCCGGCTTCGAGACGGACGACATCGAACTGACGTTCGCGGACGGCACCCTCGCCGTCGCGGCGAGTCACGAAGACGGCGAGGAGTCGTTCGCCCGTTCGCGCGAGGCGTCCGAGCGCGTCTCGATTCCGAAGGACGTCGACGCCGACGCCATCACCGCCAGCTACCGCAACGGCGTGCTGGAGGTCCGTCTTCCCCTCCTCGCCGACGAGGACGCCGTCCGCCGCATCGAGATAGACAGCTGAACGCTCCGTTCGGTCGCGAGCGCGTGACGCCTCGGGCCGGACGACGTGACCCGGACGGTCGCGTCACTGGTCCGGCGGCGAACGTCTTCCGAGCGTCACTCGGACCTGCTGGCGCTCGCCGTTCCGGACGACGGTCATCGCCACCGTCTCGCCGGGCCGCGACTCCGCGAGGACGCTGGAGAGGTCCTCGGCGGACTGGACCGGCTGGCCGTCGACGCGGACGATGACGTCACCGCCGACCGGTACCTCCACGCCCTCGACGGTTCGGGTGCGCTGGCTGCCCTGCAGGACGCCGCTCGCGGGGCTGTTCGCCAGTACGTCGACGACGAGCACGCCCTGCGCGCGTTCGAGGCCGTTCGCCTCCGCGACGACCGGCGACAGCTCCGTCGAACTGATGCCGAGAAACGCGTGACTGTAGCTCCCGTTCTCGACGAGCGAGGGGACCACCCGGCGTATCACCTCTGCCGGGATGGCGAACCCGAGGTTCTCGCTGGCCCGGATGCCGGCGGTGTTGACGCCGACGACTTCGCCGGCGCAGTTGACCAGCGGACCGCCGCTGTTACCGGGGTTGATCGGTGCGTCGGTCTGGATGACGTCCGGGATGGAGAACCCCTGCTGGCTGGGAATCGTCCGGTTGAGTCCGCTGACGATGCCCCGGGTGATGGTTCCCTGGAGGCCGAGCGGGCTCCCGAGCGCGGCGACCGGTGCTCCGGGTTCGGCCTGGCCGTCCGCCACCGGCAGCGGCGCGGCGTACCCCGGAACGTTCCGGACGCGCAGTACCGCGAGGTCGCTGTACGGGTCGGTGCCGACGACGGTCGCCGTCCGCCACTCGCCGCGGTCGAACTGTAGCTCCACGTTCGTCGCGTTGGCGACGACGTGCTGGTTCGTGACGACCAGGTTGTCGTCGTAGAGGAACCCCGACCCCAGGCCGGCCTGGCCGTCCTCGGTGGTGACCCGTACCGAGACGACCGAGTCGATGGCCCGGTCGTACAGTTGCGTGAAGTTACACTGTCGGCCCTGCTGCTGTTCCTGTTGGCCCGACGCCCGGTCGTCCTGTTGGCCGACGGACGCCGTCGCTGCCACCCCTCCCGCGCTCGCGGTCACCAGCGCGACCACGAGTATCGTGACGAGTCGATTTTGCATCCCGGACCTCCCACGACGCCGCGAGCAATGAAAGCCGCGGCCCACGAGTTGGGTATCGGCGAGCGGCGTGCCGCGACGCCGCGGTCTCCGGCCGCCGCTTCGACCACTATTCCCGGAACGACTCGACGGCGTCGCGGACGTACTCGGCCATCCGCTCGGCGCGGCGCTCGGCCTCCTCGCCCGTGACGTTCCCCTGCAGGAACAGCGACCGGATGTACGACACAGTGTTGACGAGTCGGTAGACGTCGCCTCGCTCGTCGAAGCCGTCCGGAAGCGGCCGCACCGACTCGTAGCCGGTGCGGAACGCCGACTCGGCGCGCTCGCCCTCGTTACTGCGTAGCGGAATCGCCGTCCGCCAGTAGTCGTGTTCGCCGGGACCGGCGAGCGCGTGCTCGAAGTCGATGACGCAGGTCACGTCCCCGCCGTCGGTCCCGACGTGGTCCGGCAGGTAGTTGCCGTGACAGAGGACGGGGTCGCCCGCCCCGGCGAGCAGTCCGGGACGGTCCCGGACGAACGCCAGCGCGTCGGCCGCCACGTCCGCGTACTCCCGTCCCCGGTCGTGGGTCGCCAGGAACGCCTGCCGGTCGGCCAGGAACGCACAGACCGCCTCGTGCCACGTCTCGCGGGCGTCGAGAGCGAGTTCGCCGCCCGCCGACTCGAAGAAGCCGGGGGCGTCGACGGTGGTCTCCTCGTGGAGCGTCGCCAGTCCTGCGCCCATCGTCCGGGCGCGCGCCTCGTCGACCTCTCCGGTCTCCTGCGGTGCGTCGTCGCACCACGCCGTGACGAAGTGGTCGGCACCCGCGGCGAGGACCCGGGGGACGGAAATCGACGTCTCCCGTCCGACGTGCCGCAGGATTTCGGCTTCGGTCGCCGGGTCGCCCTCGTCGCTCGTCGCTAGCTTGCAGACGGCGCGCCGCCCGTTGAGCGTGACCTCGTAGGTGACGTGGGGCGGTACCTCGTGGAGGGGGCCGCGAACCTCGTACTCGTCGGCGTGCGATGCCAGTCGCTCGCGTACGTCTCGTTTGCGTACGTCTCGTTCGTCCTCGTACATGGTTGGTTCGCCGCGTGACGGGCGGCGACCGGCCGGAGCGCATCGACCCTCGAGCGCGGGTGCTGCGGCTCCGGCCGAGAAGATAGACGGCTCACTCTTCTCCGCTTTCCGTCATAAATCTTCGGTCGTGGGTGAGCCCCGGAAAACGCTGTTCGTACGCCGCGATGCCGGTCGATGACCGCGATTACCGCGTCATCGCGACGGGACTACTCGTAAGCGGCAATCCCGGTCAGATCCTCTCCCAGCACCAGGGTGTGGATGTCGTGGGTACCCTCGTAGGTGTAGACGGTCTCCATGTTGGCCATGTGGCGCATCGGGGGGTAGTCGGTGGTGATGCCGTTACCGCCGAGCATCTCGCGGGCGACGCGGGCCTGGTCGCGGGCCATCCGGACGTTGTTGCGCTTGGCCATCGAGACGTGCTGGGGGCGCATGTCGCCGCGCTCTTTCAGTTCCGCGAGCCGGTGGGCGAGCAACTGGGCGGTCGTTATCTGGGTTGCCATCTCCGCGAGCTTCTCCTGCTGGAGCTGGAACCGCGCGATGGGGCCGCCGAACTGCTCGCGGTCGGTGGCGTAGTCGCGGGCCGTCTCGAAGCAGTCCCGGGCCGCGCCGACCGCGCCCCACGCGATGCCGTAGCGGGCCTGCGTGAGACACGACAGCGGCCCCTTCATCCCCTCGACGTCCGGCAGGACGTTCTCCTTCGGAATTCGGACGTTCTGGAGGCCGATTTCGCCCGTGACGGAGGCCCGCAGCGAGAGCTTCTCCTTGATCTCGTTGGTCGTCACGCCGTCGCGGTCGGTCTCGACGAGGAAGCCCCGGACGGGGTCGTCCTCGGCGGAGTGGTCGCGTGCCCAGACGACCGCCACGTCCGAGATGGGCGAGTTGGTGATCCACGTCTTCGAGCCGTTCAGCACGTACTCGTCGCCCTCTCTCTCGGCGCGAGTCTCCATCCCCGTGGGGTTCGAACCGTGTTCGGGTTCGGTCAGGCCGAAACAGCCCACCGCCTCGCCCGTGCCGAGGTCCGGCAGCCAGCGCTCTTTCTGCTCCTCGGAGCCGTAGGCGTAGATGGGGTACATCACGAGCGCACCCTGCACGCTGGCCATCGAACGCAGACCGGAGTCGCACGCCTCCAGTTCCTGCATCAGCAGGCCGTATGCTGTCTCGCTGACTCCGGGCAGGCCGTACCCCTCCAGGTTCGGCGCGTAGAAGCCGAGTTCGCCCATCTCTGGGATGACCTCGGTCGGGAAGGTGCCCTCCTCGAAGTGTTCGCCGACGTTCGGCTTGACGTTCTCCTCGACGAACTCCCGGGCGGTGTCCCGTATCATCCGCTCCTCCTCGTCGAGGTCGGCCTCCAGTGAGACGTAGTCCAGCATGGTTGTCCCTGTGGGACCGGACGTGAAAAACGCTCCTACTCGACGACCCAACACCTTCTGGTTCCGGCGACGGTCGTCGATTTACGCGTCGGTCGAGCGGCGAACGTTCGTCGGTCACTGAGTCGTGACGTCGGGGCCGCGACCCGTCTCCCGTCGCTCCAGATCGCTCGACGGCCGCCAGCACCGCGGATAGTCGGTCAGGTTCTCGTACCCCGATTCGGTGACGACGACGAGATCCTCGATGCGTACCCCGCCACGGTCGGGGTCGTAGACGCCCGGTTCGACCGTCACCACGTTGCCCGCTTCGAGTTCGGCGTCGCTCGACAGCGAAGGCGCTTCGTGCAGCGAGCGGCCGACGCCGTGGCCCGTGCCGTGGTACATGCCGACCTCGACAGCGCCGGAGTCGAAGCCGTGGTCGCCGAGCACGTCGGTCGCGCGCTCGTGGACGGCGCTCGCCCGTGTGCCGGCACCGCCGTCGAGCACGGCGAACGCGGCGTCCTGGGCGTCACAGACCGCGTCGTAGGCCGCCTGCTCCCACTCGCCGAGCGGACCGACGACGAACGTCCGCGTGCAATCGCCGTAGTAGCCCGCCGGGCCGCGCGGCGAGAGGTCGAGGAGGACGGTCTCGCCCGGCCGTATCTCGGCGTCGCCGGTGAAGTGGAGGTCGGCGCAGGTCGGCCCCGCGCCGACGACGGTGTTCCCCGCGCTCCGGACGCCACTGCCGGCGAGGACGGCGTTCACCTCGCGCCGGAGTCGCTCGGTCGTCAGCGGTTCGCCGTCCCGGAACACTTCTTCGGTTCCCGGCGTCGCGTCGGCGAGCACCGCCTCGGCGCGGGCCATCCCGCGCCGGGCTGCCGCCTGGACCGCCGCGATGCGGTCGCGCTCGGCCTCGGTCTTTCGCGCCCGGCCGAAGTCGGCGTCCGTGGTGGCGACGGCGAACGTCTCGGCGAGCGTCGAGACGGCATCGTACGGGGCGCTTCCGGGGACGAGCAGTCGCTCCACGCCGTCGAACTCCTGCAGGGTCTCGGTCGCTCGCTCGGCGGCGGTCGTGCCGTCCTGGCCCGCGGCGGTCCGTACGTCGCCCGGGAACTCCCGGCGCGCCTGCTCGGCGAAGAGGCGCGGCGCACAGAGCACCGCCCGGCCGTCGGCGTAGACGACGGCGTAGTCGCGGTCGGGGCCGGAGAATCGCGTGAGATGCCGGAGCAGGTCGTCGAACCGGTCGCCGACGTGGACGAAGGCGTCTGCCGCCCGGGCGTCGAGTCGGGTTTCGACGGCGCTGCGGACTCGCTCGAACGCCGCGTCGGAGTCGCTCGCGCCGGATGCGTCCGCTCGGAACGAGCGGCGTCGGTCGTCGCTCATGGCGTCACCACTCGTCGGTCGGTGATGAGCGTTCGCATACCGGGAGAACGCTCCGGAAAACATCGGCGTCGAACGAGCAGCAGTCTCCGGTCAGTCCTCGAACGACACGGCGTCGTCCCGCGTTATCGCGATGTCGAGGTAGGCCTCGGCCTGCTCGGCGTGAACGCCCTGGTCGACCAGGTCGCGGTCGTCGTCGTACTGGACGAGACCCGCCATCGCGAGCTTCGGCAACTGGGTGTGCCGCAGGGACGTGCGGACGTTCTGGAGGTGCTCGTTCGAGACGAGGTCGATAGCCTTGTCGGTCTCCCACGCCGCGACCGACTCGACGAGTTCGGCGGCCGTCACCGGCGTCTCGTTGTGGCGAAGGTAGTGGAGGACGTATCGACTACGTCGGGACGCGAGTGCATCGAAGAGGGCGTCTTGCGAGAGTGACGGCACGTTGGAGTCCGGTCCTGCCGGAGCCGACGTGCCCTGTGTCAAGCTTTCCTCCCTGTCCGTCGACTGGTTTCCCATATCAATAGGGAAAGTCGCGTTCAAGGGTGACTTTGGTGGCTAACTATTCATGCCGTTTATATCTTCGGCGAGCACCGAACCGACCGAACCGCAGTACTGCGGAGGGGCGCCGTCCGCGCCGGGGAAAACGGTGGAGATTCGACGAAAGTGGACCGACGCCACGAGCGAACGGCGGGCGAGGCGGGAACCGACCCTGGGCGGCGAGCCGAACGCTCGGTCGCTCTCACGCCGGAACCTCCCGCACGTCCCGGACGTAGTCGAGGAAGTTCTCGAAGACGAGTTTCGCCTCGCAAGCCGCGTCGTGGTTCTCGTCGGTGATGCCGTCGAGGACGCGCCGGATGCGGTCGTCCGGCAGGTCCTTGCCCCGGGTGACCTCCTCGGCGGTGGCCGTGTCGTACTCGGGGTGGAACTGGACGCCGAAGACGTCGCCCTTTCGGAAGCCGTGGTTGCCGTACTCGTTCTCGGCGATGGACTCCGCGTCGGGCGGCAGTTCGGCCACCTCGTCGGAGTGGGTCGTGAACGCGACGAAGCGCTCGTCGACGCCCTCGAACAGGGGCGAGTCGCCCGAGTGCCGTATCTCGCGGTAGCCGATCTCGTACTCGCCCATGTCCCGGACTTCGCCCCCGAGCACGTCTGCGAGCAACTGGTGGCCGTAACAGACGCCCAGCATCGGCATTCCGGTCTCGACGGCCTGCTCGACCCACTCTTTCACCTGCGATATCCACGGCTCGTCCCAGTAGACGGACGAGCGCGACCCGGAGACGACCGCACCGTCGAACTCGAAGTCGCCGGGGAGATGGCCAGACGTCACGTCGAACTCGACGAGGTCGGCGTCGAGTTCCCGACGGAAGTTCCGTCGCGTGTTCTCGCCCTCGTGAGCGGCGTTCAAGAACGCTATTCGGAGACGGCTCATCGTAGGAAAAGACTCAGTCCGGAGACAAGTGGGTTTCGCTCCCGGGAATCCTGCCGCTACTCCTCGTCGGTCTCGAACTGCCGCCGCAGCTTCGCCCGGTCGAGTTCCCCGGTCGGACGCCGCGGGAGCGCCCCGACCACCTCGACGGCCCGGGGCACCTCGTGGGACGCCAGTCGCTCCTCGGCGAACTCCCGGAGCGCGCCGGGGGCCACGTCGCCGACGACGACCGCCTTCGGCGCGGGACCCCCGGTCTCGTCCGCGGACTCGACGACGCCCGCCGCGACGACGCCCGGCGCGGTTTCGAGCACGGCCTCGACTATCCGCGGGTGGACGTGCTCGCCCGCGTGCTCGAACCGCTCGCCGACGCGCCCGACGAGCGCGTACGCGCCGTCCTCGCGCCGGAACAGGTCGCCCGTCGGCACCCACCCGTCGGACGGCGCGCCGTCGAGGTCCCCCCGGGCCGTCGTCGGTCCCCGGACTTCGAGTTCGCCGACGGTCGCGTCGCCCGTCTCGGCCCGCTCCTCGACCTCGGTCTCCGCGAGTCGCAGTTCGACGCCGGGGAACGGTCGACTCGCGGCGTCGGGGTCCTCGGCGGTGCCCCGGAGGACGTTGACGCCGACCTCGGGTCGGCCGTAGGCGCGCACGAGCGGCAGCGGGAACGCCTCGCGAACGTCCGCCGGAACCCGGGCGCGAGTCGCCAGCCAGTCCACCGACGACCAGTCCGTCTCCGCTGCCCCCTCGTCGGCCAGTTCGCGGAACTCCGTCGGTCCCCCGGTGGCGCAGGTGACGCCGTGGCGCTCGACGGCCACCGCCACGTCCTCGGGGTCGAACGCTCGCTGGACGACGACGCACCCCCCGACCGTGAGTAGGGGGAGCACGAACCTGAGCAGGCCGTCGGCGTCCGAGAGCGGCAGCAGCGTCGCGGTGCAGTCGTGCCGGCCCAGGCCCCACCCTGCTGTCGCCGCCGCGCAGTTCGCCGCGACGGTGCGCGCCGGCAGGTCGACGACGCGGCCGCCCTCCTCGTCGCCGACGTGCAGGTAGAGCAGCGAGTCGTCGGGAGCGGGCGGGGTCGCTTCGCGGGGGTCCGTGTCGACGTGGCGGAGTTCCCCGAACGAGCGCGTCCGGTCGAACCCCCGAACGAGGTCGCGCTGCGCCGACTCGTGGACGACGACCGCGGGGTCGATTCGTTCGACCGGTGCCGTCACCGTCGCGGGGGTCAGCCGGTGCGGCACGGGCGCGAACGCCGCACCGAGGCGGCGGGCCGCGAACAGCAGCGTGAGAACCTCGACGCGGTTGCGCGAGACGACCGCGACGGCGTCGCCCGCCCCGACGCCGAGCGCCGCGAGTCGCCCCGCGGTCTCCTCGGCGCGGGCGGCCAGTTCGGCGTACGACGCGTACTCGTCGTCGTCGACGACCGCCGTCCTATCCCCCCAGAGGTCGCCCAGTCGCGCGATTGACAGCGACATACTCGACCTGGGACGGGAGAACGGTTAGTAGTTCCGCGGGGTGCGGGCGGTGCTCCGCGCCCGGGCCGGACGCCCCGTCTACAGCCGCCGCTCGATGTAGTCGACGAGGATTCGGTACTGGCGGATGCGTCGCTCGGTGTCGGTGGAGCCGTGACCCTCCTCACCGAGTTCGTGGTACTCGAAGTTGCCGTCCTCGCCCTCCGTCCACCCCATGTCCTCCAGGGCGTCCCGGAAGAGACGGGCCTGGGAGACGGGACAGCGCGGGTCGTTGACCCCGTGGAGGATGCCGATGGGGCGCTCCATGTTCTCGACGTGGGTGACGGGCGAGCGCTCGCGGTAGAAGTCGGCGTTCGCCTCCGGGTCGCCCAGATGCTGTTCCAGCGTGGTCTTGAAGTGCGGCATCGACTCCTCGTAGAGCCGCCGGAGGTCGGTCATGCCGACGATGGCGACGCCGGTCGCCCACAGCTCCGGGTACGTCGTGAGCTGGCAGTAGGTCGAGTAGCCGCCGTACGAGCCGCCGAAGACGGCCACGCGGTCGTCGTCGACCCACTCGCGGCCTTTCAGCCAGCGGCCGGCCTCGGCGACGTCACCCTGCTCGTCGCCGCCCCAGTCGCCGTGAACCGCGTTCTTGAACTCCCGGCCCTTGCCCGTCGAGCCGCGGTAGTTGGGTGCGAAGACGGAGTACCCCTGCGCGACGAGATACTGGACGAACGGGTCGAACCGACGGAGCGTCTGGGCGTGCGGTCCGCCGTGGACCATCACGAGCGCGGGCGAGGGACGCTCGCCGGAGTCGTACAGCAGTCCGTCTATCTCCATCGAGTCGTGCGACTCGTAGGTGACGTACTCGGCGTCCGCGAACGCGGCGGGGTCGACGTCGCCGTACTCGGCTTCGATGAGAGATTCGTGGTCGCCGCTCGCGAGGTCGTAGGCCACGAGTCGCTGGCGGTCGGTGGCGGTGCCGAAGGAGGTCACCACGTGCCCGTCGTCGGTGACGACCCGGGAGGTCCCGGTGCCGACCGGCGCGGCGACGCCCTCGGGGAGGTCGAACTCCTCGCCGTCGCCGTCGGGGTCGTCGTAGCGGACGGGCAGTATCGCACACTCGCGGGTCCGCATCGCCAGCACGTCGCCGTCCGGCGTGAACCGGACCGCGTACTCCTCGTGGTCGCCGGGGCCGTACCACGTGACCTCGTCGCGTCGGAGGTCGTACACCCCGACGCGCCCGAGGTCAGCGCTGTTGTCGTCGACCAGCAGGCGGTCGCCGCGCCAGTCGCTCATCCCGGCTTCGGCACCGGTCTCGCCGACGTTCAGGTTCCGGGGGTTCGAGCCATCGGCGTCCGCGACGTAGACGTCCCGGTTCTCCAGGTCGTCGGCCTCGTTCGTCCGGTAGGCGATTCGCTCGCCGTCGGGGCCGTAGATGGCGTCCCAGACGGGCCGGTCGTAGTCGGTCAGTTGCTCGCTCTCGTCGCGTTCGAGGTCGTAGCGGTAGAGGTTCTTCTGCTCGCCGGCGGTGCTGGTGAACAGCAGGTAGCGGCCGCCCGGGTCCACGTCCTCCAGCACGCACTGGCCCTCGTGGGTGACCAGCGGTTCGCGCTCGCCGTCGAGCGTCATCGCGTGGATATCGTTCTGTTCGTCGCCGTCGTCGTCCTCGTGGAAGAAGATACGCTCTTCGTCTCGGCTCCAGGCCAGCGGGTAGCGCGCGTCGCGCGGGACGTTGCCGTCGCTTATCCGCTCGCGCTCGCCGGTCCGCAGGTCCTGGACGTACAGTTCCACGCGGCCGGTCTCGTCGTAGTAGAAGGCGATGCGCTCGCCGTCGGGCGAGACGACGGGATTGTAGTAGTCGGGCAGTCGGATGAGGTCTTCGAGCGGGAACGCCGCGCCCGCTCGCGCGTCGTCGTTCGGAGCGCCCTGCGAACGGTCGGCGTCTCCCGTCCGTCGGTCGCGGGAGTCGTCCGTCGGGGGGTCGGTGGAGCCGTCCGTCGAACCGTCTCGTGGTGTTTCGTCTGTCATGGTGAGATGTCGTCCTGTCGAGTGGTCGGATGGCGATACGCCGTCGTCCTCGGCACGCCCACGCCTCGCGGGACCGACCGTCGAGCGTGCTCTCGGCCCGGGTCCCGGGGTCACGTCGTCCGTCGTCCGTCGTCCGTCGCGCGTCGCCGGTCGCCGTCGGTCCGGGTGCGAGTCGTCCGTAGAGCGTCCGGACCTCGCCAGCGACGGAGCAGGAGCTATGCGGAACTGATAGAAAAAGACACTGATTTTATTTCTAACTATTCTACTCATAAATATTCGAGGGCTGGATAATAAAGACTTCGGTGAATGCGGCCTGCCGGTCCGCTGGCCAGGGGACCCGCGGACGACGCCTACTGGTATCGTCCGCGCCCCTCGACTTCGCGGAGTCGGTCGAGCACCGACTCGTCGCCCGCGTCGCGGTAGGCGTCCTCGAACGCCGTCTGCAACGCCGCCGCGTCGTCCGCGGTCCCGGCCAGGCTCTGTCCGAACACGTGCAGGTCCATCGCGTAGTCCTCCACGTCGTCGGTGTAGTAGCCGAGGCCGAAGTCGATGAAGAAGGTCCGCTCCGCGCCGACGCGGACGTTCCGGGTCGTCGGGTCGCCGTGGACCAGTCCGGCACCGTGCATCGCCGCGAGGTGACGACCCGCGTCGCGCACTCGCGAGGGGGTCAGCGTCTCGCGGAGGTCGGCGTCGCCCACGCGCTCGAACTCTAGGACGGCCTCCCGGCGGTCCACGTCGTAGACGACCGGCGTCGGCACACCCGCGCGGCGCGCGTCGCTCGTCAGGCGCGCTTCGAGCACCGTCCGCTCGCGTCGGAGGCGTTCGTCCAGTTCGGGATGCCGATAGGACTTCGGCAGGCGACGCTTCACGACGCGGTCCTCGCCGATTTCGACGGTCGCCTCCGCGCCGCGAACCTCGTCTTCCTCGTCTATCCGCGGTACCGCGGACTCCGCGTCGTCTCGCCATGTAACGTCGACCTGGTCCGGCCGGAAGTTCGGATTCACGCCCGACTCCTCGACCGCGAGCGTGTCGCCCGCCGCCAGCATCTCCGCGCCCAGCACCGCTATCATCCCGGCGTTGTCCCGGAGGAAGCGCGGTTCCGGTGCGAAGAAGTCCGCACCGCGCTGCTCGCACATCTCCTCGAGCATCTCGCGGAGGCGGGCGTTCTGCCCGACGCCGCCGCCGAGCACGAGTTCGTCCCGGCCGGTCAGCGACAGGGCGCGCTCTGCGACCTCGGTGAGCATGGCGAAGACGTTCTCCTGGAGCGAGAAGCAGACGTCCTCGACGGGCGTGCCGTCGTCGTAGGCGTCCTTGGCGGCGCTCATGATGCCCGAGAAGGAGAAATCCATCCCCTTGACGACGTACGGCAACTCGACGTACTCGCCGTCGCTCGCCGCCGCCTCCACCTTCGGCCCGCCGGGATGGGTCCAGCCGACGTGCCGGGTGAACTTGTCGATGGCGTTGCCGACGCCGGTGTCCATCGTCTCCCCGAGTACGCGATAGCGGCCATTGCGGTAGCCGAGCACGTGCGCGTTTGCGCCGCTTGCGTTCAGGCAGACGGGCGATTCGAACCCCGAGCGCTGGCGACCGATCTCCAGGTGGGCGACCATGTGGTTGACGCCGACGAGCGGCACGTCGAGCGTCTGCGCCAGTGCTCGCGCCGCCGTCCCGACGATGCGCAGGCAGGGACCGAGGCCGGGGCCGCGCGAGAACGCCACCGCCTCGATGGGTTCGTCGGCCCGGTCCAGCGCCGTCTCGACGACCCGGGGGATGGCGTCGCCCATGTGCTCCGCGGCCTCGCGCGGATGGATGCCGCCGCTGTCCGGTTGGTAGGCGTCGGTCTCGATAGAAACCGCGTTCGTTTCACGCGTGAAGACGGCCGCGCTGGCCGCCCACGCCGTCCCTTCGATGCCGAGTACGGCCATCCCGCGTCGCTACTTCCACTCGGTGTAGCTGCACTTGCCGCAGTGGAGACGGTCGCCGTGGTCCGCGAGGAAGGTGTCCCCACAGCGCGGGCACTGCTGGCTCTCCGTCGAACCGTCGTCGCCGTAGAGCTCGTGGCGCGCCATTATTCGGCCTCCTCCGCCTCGGTCTCGCCCTCGGCGTCGGCGTCGGCGTCGGCGTCGGCGGTGATCTTGTTGCGTTCGAGCATGTGGTCCTGCTCGACGTCACGGGCGTGTTCGGGACTGTCGTACACTTTCGCGTAGCCGACCGTCTTGCGCATCCCGAACTTCGTGTTCATCTCGTGAACGACGACCTCGTCGGCGTCCTTGTCGAGTTTCGCCGCGAGGCTGTCGCGAACCGACAGCCGTGACGGGGTCGCGTCGTCGTGAACGATCTGGAACCGCACTTCGGACCGGTGGAGCATGGGATTTTGCTCCTCCGAGAGGATTTCGACTTCCATGTGTAACACTCAGTTGTACACTGTTTCTCCCCGAAGCGTGTAAAAGGATTTCGAAGTGAGCGATTATGACGGTGAGACGCGCGAACGCCCGCGCTTCTCGCCGGTCCGGCCGCGGCGGGAATTTTACAGCTGGGAGTGACGGAAACTATACGGGCAACCACGGCGACGTCAGGTCCCGCCCCGTGAAGTGCCACCGTTCCTGGCCGCCGTCGGCGGCCCGGTACTCGATGACGGCGTCGAACAGCGACGCGAACGCCTCGACCGTCTCGTGGTCGCGCTCGTAGGGGAGGACGAAGTGGCCCATCCCGTTCGCGCCCCGGACCTGGCCGGTCACGATGCCGAGAAACTGGCGGACGACCCTGCGGTCGTACCGGTCCATCAGCGCCGAAAGCGAGTCGAGACAGACGCGCAGTTCGCCCGGTTCCAGTCCGCCGCTCTCGGTGTCGAACGACGTTACCGCCTCCGAGATGGCCGATCCGAGTTCGGCGAGGCCGTTGTCGACGTGGCGTCCGGGAATCTCCGGGTCGACGCTTCGCGGTTCGTCGCCGTACGTGACGAACCGGACGGTCTCCACCGCGTCGGCGGTCGGCAGGCGACCGCCGGACGAGCGGGCCGACCCGGCGAGCACCAACAGTCGGTAGCGGCGCTCGCTCGCGTCTCCCAGTAGCTTCCGGCTGGCCGCCGTCAGCACGGGGTCGGGAACGGTTCCGACGAGCAACAGGTTACAGCCCCGGCGCTTGAGGCGCTGGAGGGTCCGCGTGAACTCCGCCTCGACGCTCAAGTCGTCGCCCATCGTCGCATGCTGACATCTCTTGAGCTATAAATTTTTCTAGTCTTCGGCAGCGGATTTACTCGGTATCGTATTCTATCGGCCGTTCGGTGACAATCTCTCGAATCCTCGTGTCCGGCGGGGGCCTGGCGGGTGCGCACCCACGAGTCGGGGCCGACGCCAGCGAGCGAAGCGTTCCGCGAGCGAAAAGCCGGGACTGAAAAGCCGCGAGTGAAAATCGAACGTTCTCAGGACGGACTCGAGTACTCCGCGCAAGGGTCGAGTTCGAACTGCGTCGTCAGTCGGCGAGTACGTCGAAGAGTCGGTCGGGGTCGCCGTCCATCCGCGACAGTATGTCCCGCACCGCCGCGCGTGCGTCCTCGTCCACGCGAACGTGGACCATCCCCTCGTCCGGCTGGCCGTAGACGACGCTCGCCCCCTCGGGCACAGCCAGCACCGCGGGGAGCGCGGCGAGGTCCTCCTCGCCCGAGACGGCGATCACGGTCTTCTCCGGTGCGTCGACGGCGGCGACGAGCGCGTCGAGCAGGTCCGCGGTGAGCGTCCCGGCCGGGTTCGTGACCGTGACCCGGCGGGCGTCGTCGCTGACCGCCGCTTCGACTTCGGGAGCGACCGTCTCGCGCTTCGTCAGGCCGTCGACGAGCGCCACGTCCGGCGTGACGCCGGCGCGTTCGAGGTGGTAGGTGACCACGTCGCCGACTGCGACGAGCGGGTCGCCAGCGTCCGCGAGCAGTCGCTCGGCGTCCGTGACGACGGGACCCAGCGGCTCCTTCAGTTCGGTGCGCATCGCCTCGGGGAGCGAGACGACGACGTCGCTTCCGGCGCCGTCGCTCCCGTCGGCGGACCGTGGTTCGTCGGTCACGTTACCGGACCTTCAGCGCGTAGCTGCCCGCTTCCGTGACCTCCATCTCCTCGGCGATCTCGCTCTCCTCGGGGTGCGCGATGACGACGTACCCGCTCCAGTCCTCGGTGAGACTGCTCGACCCGCAGATGGGACACAGCTCCTCGTCGGGTTCGACGACGGCGTGACACTCCCGGCAGGCGAGTCGGTCGCTGGCCATCGTCACTCACCTTCCGTGGTCGCCTGACGTTTCTGGCGGTCCTCTTCCAGCCAGCCGTGCTTGCCGAGTCCGACCTGCTTCGCGGTGAGACCGATCTTGCTCTCGCGCGGATTGCGCTCGTCGATGCTCTTGGTGACGATGCGCGCCCGGACGCTGTCGCCGACGCCGAGCGTGCGGTTCGACTCCCGGGAGGCGAGCTGCTGGTTCTCCTCGTCGAACGCCAGGTACTCGTCGGAGATCTGGGAGACGTGCAACAGGCCGTCGACGGGGCCGATACCGACGAACGCCCCGAAGTTGACGACCTCGACGACCTCGCCGTCGACGACTTCCTGCATCTGGGGGTCGAACGTGACCGCGTCGAACTCGGCCTCGTAGTAGACGCCGGGCCGGTTCGGCAGCACCGCGCCTTGCCCGATGTCGTGGACCTTGGTGACGCTGACGACGCTCCCCACGTCCTCGTCCATCCTGCCTTCGAGTTTGTCCTGCAGTAGCCGCTGCACCAGTTCCGGCGACACGTCCGCGAGGAACTGGGGGGGCACCTCGACCGTATCTTTCAATCTAACCCGTTTGTACATGCTAAGGTTTGCTAACTGCGAGTTTGTTCTGGGCCCTTATATGAATTACCGGAACGCCGGCGTCGAGCAGGCGTTCCCGCAAGGGCGCGTCGTTCGTGACGACGTAGTCGAACCGTGGACCGAGTTCGACCAGCGCGTCGTCGGCGTACGATACCTCGTGGTCGACGGTTCGACACCGCGTCGCCAGGTCCGCGCCCACGCTCGCCGCGGTGGCCTCCTCGCCGCCGCCTTGCGAGAGCGAGTCGAGTTCCTCGACCACGGCGCGGGGGACCACGCAGTCGTAGTCGCCCACCACGCGGTCGAGTTCGTCGAACAGCCTGACACCGGCTTCGACCGGCATCATGAGGGCGCTGGTGTCCATGGCGACGACCGTCATCTAGTCTTTGAGGGTACCGATGCCGATGAGTCGCCACCGAGCGCCGATGCGGCGGTTGATGGCGATTTTCGCTCCCTCGGGCGCACAGACGGGGCGCTTGAGCGCGACCTCGCACTCGCCCTCGCGCGCGCTGGTGACCGACCCGACGGTCGTCGCGGTGCCGACGGTCAGCATCAGCGGTTCGCCGGTCGATATCTCGTCGACGTCCTCGTCGTCGAGACCGACGAGGCGGTCGAGGAGGTCCACTTCCATCGTGAACTGCCGCCACGTCGGCGGCAACGTCCCGGGCGGGCCGGCGACCTGGCCGGCCAGCGCGTCGCCCTTCGTGAGGCTCGGGTCCAGTCCGGTACCGACGCCGAGCAGACCGCCCGGCGTCACCTCGTCGACGGTCTCGCCGCCCGCCTGGAGCGAGCGCACCTCGGTCTGGATGGGTTCCCAGTCCGTCTGGCCGCCCTCCTCGACCTCGCGGCCGGGGCGCAGTTCGAGTTCGTCGCCCGACTTCAAGTTCCCCTGAACGAGGCTCCCCCCGAGAACGCCGCCCATCAGGCTGTCCCAGGTGGTGCCGGGACGGTTGATGTCGAAGCTCCGGGCCACGTACATCTGCGGGTCGGCGTCCGGGTCGCGGTCAGGCGTCGGAATCTCCTCCTCGACCGCCTGCATCAGGAGGTCGACGTTGACCTCCTGCTGGGCGCTGATGGGGACGATGGGGGCGTCTTCGGCAACGGTCCCCTCGACGAACTCCTGAATCTGTTCGTAGTTCTGACGGGCCTGGTCGCGGTTGACCAGGTCTATCTTGTTCTGGGCGATGACGATATTGTCGATGCCGATGATGTCGAGCGCCATCAGGTGCTCTTCGGTCTGGGCCTGCGGGACGGGTTCGCTGGCGCTCACGACGAGCACCGCGCCGTCCATGATGGCCGCTCCCGACAGCATCGTCGCCATTAGCGTCTCGTGACCGGGCGCGTCGACGAACGAGACGGTGCGAATCGGCTCGCTCTGGGAGCCGTCCGGGCACGTCTCGTCGACGGTGTAGCAGTCCGGTTCGTCCAGGTCGGGACAGCGTCGGAACGTGGCGTCGGCGTATCCGAGGCGGATAGAGATCCCCCGCTTCATCTCCTCGGAGTGTTGGTCGGTCCATTCGCCAGAGAGCGCCTGAACCAGCGTCGTCTTTCCGTGGTCGACGTGGCCGACGAGTCCGATGTTCACCTCCGGTTGGTTGTGGTTTTCAGTCAACGTTTACCTCCTGAGAGTAATTTGGTGTAGATTCGCCCCGAACGACTGATAAACCTGCTGTTCTAGAACGGACGCTGCCAAATGACAGATGTAGAACCAAAACGAAATACACGGAAGGTTTTAGCCGCCCCTCGTAGATAGTTGACATATGAGCAGCGAAACTGGCGAATCGAGCTTTCAGGACTGCGAGGACTGCCTGGCTCCGGCGGAGGCGTTCTCCGTCATCGCCAACGAGACTCGGCTCTCCATCCTCGAAGCCCTCTGGCAGTCGCCCGAGCGGCCGGTCAGCTTCTCGGAGCTTCGCAAGGAGGTCGAGATGCGCGACAGCGCGCAGTTCAACTACCACCTCCAGCAGCTGACCGACCACTTCGTCGTCCAGACCGACGCGGGCTACGACTTCCGGCAGGCCGGCAAGAAGGTCGTCCGGGCCGTTCTCGCCGGGTCGTTCAACGAGCGCCCCCAGGTGAAACCCATCGAGTTGAGCGAGACGTGCGTCGACTGCGGGGCACCGCTCCGGGCCGACTACCACGACGAGATGCTCGGCATCGAATGTCCCGACTGCGGGAAGCCCCACGGGCGCTATCCGTTCCCGCCGGGCGGCCTGAACGACCGCACCGACGACGAGGTGATGGACGCGTTCAACCAGCGCGTGCGCCACCTCCACTGCCTCGCGGCCGACGGCGTCTGCCCCGAGTGCAACGGGAAGATGGGAACGACGATAACCCGGGACACCGAGGATCTGCTCGGACTCGAAGTCCGCGTTGACCACCGCTGCCAGCAGTGTCACCACCAGCTGTACTCCGCGGTCGGACTCTCCCTGCTAGACCAGTCCGAGGTCGTCACCTTCCACCGCGACCACGGCATCGACCTCTGTACGAAACCGTACTGGGACCTCGCGTGGTGCGTCAGCGACGAGTACACGACCGTACTCTCGACCGACCCCTGGAAGATACGGGTGACGATTCCGCTGGACGACGAGGAACTGCGTGTCACCCTCGACGGCGACCTCGCGGTGCTCGGTACGGAGCGCGTCGACGCGACGACCGCGCCGGACGCGAAACAGCCGGTTTCGTAGCTCGGTCGCTTCTCCGGGCCCTACCCCGGACGCTCGCGTCCCTGCTGAACGCGCTCCCGCTCGTCGGCGTCGTGCTCGTCGGAGTCGGTCCGACGTCTCACCGCACTCGCGCCGAGGGGTGCCATCGCCGTGCCCGTCGCCTGGATGACGAGCATCGCCGCCGCCGCTGCGCTTCCGTTCGTCGTCGTCCGGGCCGCGGTCCCACCCTCGAACGGTTCCAGTAGCGAGCGCCACGGTCGGTCCGGCGAAAACGCTTATCGAACTCCGCGCCGCTCTGTATCGTTGGGTGATACCATGTGTCATCCTCGGGACCACCGAAGTGAGGAGTACGAATCGACCAGAGAAACGGAGCGTGACCCGATTCCCGACTGGAAGCGCGAACGGTTCCCGGACGATGACCGGCGGGAGGACGAGGAGTGGGAGCGGCGGAAGCGCGACGGACTGATAGCGCGGGTGACTGCCAGCGTCGCCTCGCTGTTCTAGGGAGCGACGGGATCACGTCGGAATCGAGGAGGGACCGGACCGACCACCGACGGGCGTCGTCCTTCCTCGAACTCGTCGACAGCGAACGGCTTTTCTCGCGCGCGTTCGTGGTGGCAGTCGTGCGAGAGTACCCGTTCGAACTGGCGCTGTGCGCCCACCTCGAGGCGACGACCGACCGGGTCGTCGCCCGGCAGATCGGTGCGGGCGTCCACGCGCCCGGCAATCGGGTGCTCGACGTGGTCTGCGTCGAACCGGGACCGGAGTTCGAGGAGCGCGCGGCGCTGACGAGCGAGACCATCCCGCCCCTGGCCGTCGAGAGCGAGGCGGGCGTCGGCCGTGCGCGCCCCTGGCGCGACGCCGTCGGCGCCTCCGCCGACCACGCCCGGCGCGTCGTCGACCGGGCGGTCGAGGTCGGATTCTTCGAGCGCGAGCGCCAGCGCGGCCGCGAGTACGTCCGGCAGGTCGCGCGGTACCCCGACTGGGTCGGTCGCCTCGTCGGCGTCGAGAACAAGCCAGACCTCGGCGACCCCGGCGACCTCGAAACCCAGCTCCGGAAGGACGTGAGCCTCGCGCTCGTCGACGAGATCGTGCTGGCGACCGAGAGCTACGTCACCCGCGCGCACTGCAACCGCCTCCCCGACGAGGTCGGTATCTGGCGCTTCGACCCCGAGACGGGCGAGCGCGAGGTCGTCCGCGAGGCCGAACCGCTCGCGACCGACGAGGCGGGCGTCGAACTGCTCGACGTCCACCCCGGCCGCACGGATGTGCGCGTCGCCGGTGCCGACGCGAAGGCGAGACGACGCCGGCGGATGGCCGAGCGCGCCTACGGCAAGGGCTGGCGACCCGATGCCCTCCCCGCGTGCGCCGAGGCCGCGGCGCGCGACGGCGGCCTCCCGCACTGTCGCTGGAAGGGGACGGTCGTCGACCCCCGCGAGTGCGGCCCGGCGTGTCCGGGCCACGACCCGGCCGACCCACCCGAGTTCGACGCCGACGCCGAGCGCGACGACCGCTCGCCCTGGGTCGCCGACCCGGAGGGCCGCGCCCGGCGGCAGGCCGGCCTCGACCGGTTCGGGTAGCGCCGGCTGCCGCTACGAAGGGAACCGAAGGAATCTTGAAGTGTATTGCGCGGCTACTTAGATATGACAATGGCAGACGCCCGCACGAGAGGGGGGAGAGACGAACTGGCGACCGTCATCGGTCTGTACGCCCTCGGGGAGTTGACGCTGGGAGAGGCGGCGGACCGTCTAGACATCTCCCGGTACAAGATGCGGGACATTCTCCGTGAGTCGGGCGTCCAAGTGAGGCTTGGACCTGAATCTGCCGAAGATGCCCGAGACGACGCATCGAACGCCCTGGATTTTGAATAAATGCCGTCGGAAGAAGAGACTCAGGTCGTTCTCGACGCCACTGTTCTGTCAAATTTTGCGTATATAGGCGAGATAGATTTCCTCGCGTCGACGTTCAACAACCCTGTAACCGTGGCGCAGGTCGCCGAAGAACTCCGTGCTGGCGTTGATCGGTATCCTCGCCCGCGACGCGTTCTCGCTCGAACAGGCCGACGAATGGTTGACTACGTTGGTCGAAGATACTGGGTATTATTCGCCCGTCGAGAGTATCACGGAAGTCCTGCCGGACGACATGGAGTGACCGCCAGTCAGTGTAGTGTAACACGCGAACGCTCACCCGGGCCGACGGTGTATCCGATAACCCTTTTATCCACAGTGCGAACCGTCGCCTATGGAGCAGTATCTCGGACTCGTCGAGCGCATACTCCGGGACGGGACCTACAAGCCCAACCGGACCGGCGTCGACACCGTCTCGTCGTTCAGCCAGCACTACGAGGTGGACCTCCAGGAGGGCTTCCCCCTCCTGACGACGAAGCGGATGGACGGGTTCCGCTGGGACTCGATGATTCACGAACTGCTGTGGTATCTCTCCGGTGAGGAACACGTCCGGAACCTCCGCGAGAAGACCGGCATCTGGGACGAGTGGGCGGACGAGGAGGGCCACCTCGACACGGCCTACGGGCGTTTCTGGCGGCGCTTCCCCGTCCCCGAGGAGGGGTTGCCCGGCGAGTCGTGGCCCGAGGACGACCACCGCTGGCGGAACGACGACGGCACCTTCGACCAGATTCGGTACGCCGTCGACCAGTTGCGGGAGAACCCCCGCTCGCGGCGCATCGTCGTCAACGCCTGGCACCCCGCGAACGCGGCGGTCAGCACCCTGCCGCCCTGCCACTACACCTTCGTCTTCAACGTCCAGGGCGACCGGCTGAACCTCCACCTCACCCAGCGCTCGGGCGACGTGGCGCTCGGCATCCCGTTCAACGTCGCCGCGTACGCCCTCCTCGCCACCGTCGTCGCGCGCCAGACCGGCTTCGAGGTCGGCTCGTTCGCCCACACCGTCGTCGACGCACACGCCTACTGCGGCGAGGGCGAGCGCGGCGAGTGGTACCGCGACAACCTGCCCGAACTCCAGGAGCGCATCGCCGACGTCGAGTCCCGCGAGGAGTTCTCCGACGTGCGCGACTGGCTCGACGCCGAAGCGCCGGGCGACAACGACGACCGGATGGACCACGTGCCCGGCCTGCTCACCCAGCTCTCCCGCGAGCCGAAGTCCCGCCCCGCCATCGAGGTGGACGCCGGCTCGCTCGCCGACCTGGAGTACGAGGACGTTCGCCTCCGCGACTACGACGCCCACCCCGGCATCTCCTTCGGGGTCGCGGAGTGATGGACCACGTTCTCGTCGCCGCCGTCGCCGAGAACGGCGTCATCGGCCGCGACGGCGGGATGCCCTGGCACTATCCCGCCGACCTCGAACACTTCAAGGAGACGACCACGGGCCACCCCGTCGTCATGGGTCGAACGACGTACGAGAGCATCGCCACCGACCTCGGCGGCCCGCTCCCCGACCGGACGAACGTCGTCCTCTCGCGGAGCGACCCCGACCTGCCCGACGACGTGGTGGTCGTCGAGGGCGTCGACGCGGCCGTCGAGGCCGCCGAGCGCGCGGCCGAGGTGCGTGGCGTCGACGTCGCGTACGTCGTCGGCGGCGCGTCGGTGTACGAGCAGTTCCTCCCGCGCGCCGACGCGATGGTTCTCACCGAGATTCACGACGCCTACGAGGGCGACACACGCCTCCCCGGCTGGAGCGAGGACGACGGCTGGAACGCCGAGGGCTGGACGGAGGTCGAGCGCGACGACCGCGAGGAGCTGTCGTTCGTCCGGTACGAGCGCCCCTAGTTGGCGGCCTCGCGCCGTCCTCTCCCTACGTTTCGCCACGCCGCGACCGCGCCGATAGCGAGCGCGACGACGCCCGCGGCGAGCGCTATCGGCAACGCCGTCGTTCCCCTCGCGGGGTCGGCGTCGAGCGCGGACGAGAGCAGGAGCACCACTATCCAGCCGACGATGCTGAACACCCACACCTGCCGGTAGGAGACCGGCAGCCGACCGGTGGCATACGCTTTCTCCTCGGGTCGCGCGCCCCGGCGTGCACGCACCGACCGCCAAACTACAAGCCTCGGGGCACCCAACCGACGAGCATGCGACTGTTCGTCAGCATCGACCTCGCCGCCGACCTGACCGAGAGCGTCGCGGGCGTTCAAGAACGGTTCGCGGACGCCTCGGGGCTGAACTTCACCGACCCGGAACAGGCGCACGTCACGCTGAAGTTCCTCGGCGACACCGACCCGGACCGCGTCCCCGAGATAGCCGAGGCCATCGAGACCGCCGTCGACGACGTGGACTTCGGTCCGTTCGGGACGGAGTTCGGCGGACTGGGCGTCTTTCCGAGCCTGGAGTACATTAGCGTGCTCTGGCTCGGCGTCAGCGACGGTAGCGAGGAGATGACGCTGCTCCACGAGGCCGTCGAACCGCGGCTGTACGACCTCGGGTTCGACCCCGAGGAACACGACTTCACCCCGCACGTCACCCTCGCGCGCATGGAACACGCCGGCGGCAAGGAACTCGTCCAGGAGAACGTGCGCGAACTCGACCCGACCGTCGGCACGCAGCGCGTCGAGACGATTCGGCTGACCGAGAGCGAACTCACCGCAGACGGGCCGGAGTACTCGACCGTCGAGGCGTTCGACCTGTAGCGCGCTCTAAAAGGAACAAGATTTTATGCGACGGCGGGGAAGACCCTACCACTATGGGTAAGAAATCGAAGGCCAAGAAGAAACGACTGTCCAAGCTGGACCGTCAGAACAGCCGCGTTCCCGCGTGGGTCATCATGAAGACCGACCGCGACGTGATGCGAAACCCCAAGCGCCGTAGCTGGCGGCGCAGCAACACGGACGAATAATGAGCGCGAGCGACTTCGAGGAGCGCGTCGTGACGGTGCCGCTCCGGGACGTCAAGGCCGAAGCGAAGCACAAGCGCGCCGACAAGGCGATGACCATCGTTCGCGAGCACCTCGCTCAGCACTTCAAGGTCGACGAGGACGACGTGCGCCTCGACCCTTCGATCAACGAGGCCATCTGGTCGCAGGGTCGCAAGAACCCGCCGAGCAAGCTTCGCGTGCACGCGGCCCGCTTCGAGGAAGAGGGCGAAGCGGTCGTCGAAGCCGAATACGAAGAGTAGAGCGTTGCTTCGCGCCGCCTTCATCGGTTCGTCGTACGTCGGCGTCTTCGCTCGCAGCACTGACGAGTATCTCCTGATTCGTCCCGACCTCGACGACGACCTCGTCGCCGACGTGACCGACGAACTCGGCGTCGACGCCATCGAGACGACGGTCGGCGGTTCATCGACCGTCGGCGCGCTCGCCACCGGCAACGAGAACGGCCTGCTGGTCAGCAGTCGGGTCACCGACCGCGAGCGCGACCGCATCGAGAACGTGGTGGACGTGCCGGTCACCGGACTGCCGGGGCGCATCAACGCCGCCGGCAACGTCGTGCTGGCCAACGACAGCGGCGCGTACGTTCACCCGGACCTCTCCCGGGAGGCGGTCCAGACGGTCTCGGACGCGCTCGACGTGTCCGTCGAACGGGGCGAACTCGCGAGCGTCCGGACTGTCGGCACCGCGGCCGTCGCGACGAACTCGGGCGTGCTCTGTCACCCGAAGACGACCGACGACGAACTCGACGCGCTGGAAGCCGCCCTCGACGTGCCGGCCGACATCGGCACCATCAACTACGGCGCGCCGCTGGTCGGCTCCGGCCTCCTGGCCAACGCCCACGGCTACGTCGTCGGCCAGGACACCACGGGCCCGGAACTCGGCCGTATCGAGGACGCGCTCGGTTACATCGACTGACCCTTTCTCCGTCTCGACGACGAGCGCCATTGCGAGCGAACTACTCGTCCCCACCCTCGTCGCGTAGCGCCCGCGGCGTCTCGTCGGACTCGCGTTCGAGCACGACCACGTGCCGCGTCAGCGACCGGTGGACGCGGCGCTCGAACGCGTCGGTGACGGTCCAGCCGGCGTCGCGGGCCGCGTCCGCCCACGGTCGGTCCCCGACGACCACCGCGCGCGGCGCGACCCGGCGGGCTTCCGCGAGCGCGCCCGCCACGAGGTCGTCCAGTTCGAGGTTGGCTATCTTCGACTGGCGGCCGTAGGGGGCGTCGAAGACGACGCCGTCGACCGCGTCGTCGGGGAACGGGAGGTGGGTCGCGTCGCCCCGAACCGTGGCCCAGTCGGCGTCCGGGGCGTAGCGAGCGAGGTTCTCGGCCGCGCCGCGGGCCATCTTGCGCTGGGCGTCCACCCCGAGCGCTCCCGCGCCGACGAGCGCGGCCTCGACGAGCACGCCGCCGGTGCCGCACATCGGGTCGAGAACCGTCGCTCCGGGGCGCGCACCCGCCACGTTCGCCAGCGCCCGGGCGAGCAGCGGGTCCATGCTTCCCGGCTGGAAGAACGGGCGGTCGGTCGGCTTCCGGGTGCCGAAATCGCGACGGCTCTCGGCGACGAGCCAGCCGAGCAGGCAGGTATCGTCACTGTACAGTGCGCGGAGTTCGTGGTCGGGGTCGTCGAGGTCGACGGCGAAGCCGCGGTCGACGAGCACCTGACCGAGTTCGCGCTCGACGCGCTGGGTGTCGATGCCAGCGCTGTTGCGCACGTCGCGGGCGCGCACGGCGACCGTCCCCGTCCGGTCTATCGACGCGGCCTCCAGCAGCGCGCGGGCGCTCGCGGGGTCGGCGTCGGTCTCGCCGACCAGTTCGCTGGCCCGGTGGGTGTACGCCAGGTCCCGGACGCGGTCGGTGAGCGCCGTCGCTCGCGCGAGACCCGGTGCGACCACCGCCACGTCTGTCGCGGCGCTTTCGGCCTCGCGAGCTGCGAACGCGTCGTCTTCGCCGCCGAGTTCGAGTGCGTACATCTTTGGTGGGTCTCCGACCGTCTCTTCGACGACGCGTCTCAGTTCCCCGTCGCACCGAGCTCGGCGAGCATGTGCGAGACGTGGATGCGGCCGCTGGTGCCCTCGGTGAGGTCCATGTCGACCTCGCCCGCGAGACGGTACGCCTCGGCGAGTCGGTCGCCGGTGTAGCGGTTCGACCGCGAGATGACCTCGAGCATTTCTTCGAGCACCTCCTGGCCGCTGTACCCCTCGTCGATGAGCAGTTCGTCGAGCGTCTTGCGCGCGTCGGTGAACTCGCCGGCCTCGGCGTCTTCGAGCATCTCCTCGACGCGTCCGCGAACGCCGAACTCCCGGAGCACCTCGTAGGCGTCGGTCGTGACGGCGTCCTCCTGTTCGTACAGCAGTTGCGCGCCCAGGATGGCTTTCCGGAGGTCGCCCCGGGCGTAGCCCGCGACGAACTGCAGGCCCATGTCGTCGTACTCGACGCCCTCCGCCACCAGTATCGGTTCGAGCACGGAGACTATCTCGTCCTCGGTCGGCGCGCGCACGGCGACCGGGAAACAGCGCGACTTGATGGGCGGGATGAGCTTCGTCGGCTGGCGCGTCGTGACGACGAACTGCGTCGTCTCGTGGTACTGCTCCATCACGCGACGCAGCGCCTGCTGGAAGTCCTCGCGAATCGCCTCGGCGTTGTCGAGCACGACGGTCTTGTACGACCCCGAGACGGGCTGGTAGCTCGCCGACTCCTTGAGCACGTGGTTGATGAGGTCGGCCTTCGAGGAGTTGCGCCGTCGCTTGCTGTCGATGAAGGACGCGAATCGGGGGTCCTCGCTGATCTCCTTTTTCGTCATCCCGAAGAAGTCCGCGACGTTGATCTCCACGAGGTCGTTGTCCGGGTCGTCGTGCGCTTCGCGCGCCAGCGCCCGCACGGCGGCCGTCTTCCCGCTCCCGCTCGGGCCGTAGAGCACGAGGTTGAGCGGCTCCTCGACCGCCCGCTGGAGGTAGTCGCGCACCTCCGGCTGGGGCAACTCGGAGAGGTCCGGCGCGTGCGTCTCGGTCCACAGCGGCGCTTCCATTCTGCCCTGCTCTAGACAGCGGCCGGGTATGAATCGGTCGATTGCTGGCCGCCCGGACCTCCCCGGTCCGGACCTCCCGTGCGGTCGGCCGCGACCTCACGGCCGTTCGCCGACGGCGACGGTGGCCGGTTCGTCGACGCGAACGCCGACGGCTGGCTGAGGGGCGTCCGGTTGCTGGTCGGCTCGTCGTCGGTCGGTCGATGGACGAAAGAAGCAGAAATCGATGGTCGCCGGTTCGATGCCGAACTGCCTGGACGTGGCGTCTCAGGCTTCGGCGGTCGTCGTTTCCTCTGCGGCCGTCTCGTTGGCGACGGCCGTCGTCGTCTCTTCTGCGACCGGCGTGGTCGTCTCCGCTTCAACCGGCGTCGTCGTTTCTTCTTCGATTGGCGTCGTGGTCTCTTCTTCGACCGGGGTCGTCGTCTCTTCCTCGACCGGCGTTGTGGTCTCCGCCTCGACCGGGGTCGTGGTCTCTTCTTCGACCGGGGTCGTCGTCTCCGCTTCGGCCGGCGTGGTCGTCTCTTCCTCGGCCGGCGTGGTGGTTTCCTCTGCCGGCGTGGTCGTCTCGGCCGTCTGCAGCGTGATGGCCGCTATTGCGCCGAAGTTGCGCGTGTAGACGCCGTGCGTGTACGTACCGGGCGCAACGTCGCTGGTGTCGACCTCGTACGTTATCGACGTGCTCTCGCCCGGACCGAGCGTGACGTTCTTGCGCTGGATTACGTCACCATCGAGCCGGAAGTCAACCGGCTGGGTGAGCTCCTGGTCGGTCGGGTTGGTGACGGTCACGTTGACCATCAGCGTCTCGCCGACCGTGGCGTTCAGCGGCGCTTCGAGATCCATCACGTCGAGCGACGGCCCGAGGTCCGACACGTTCTCGACGCCCTCGGCGGGCGTCGGGGTCTCCTCTTCAGCCGGCGTAGTCGTCTCTTCCGCGGGCGTCGTCGTTTCTTCCTCGACCGGCGTGGTGGTTTCCTCTTCAGCCGGTGTCGTGGTTTCTTCTTCGACCGGTGTGGTGGTCTCTTCCTCGACCGGCGTCGTGGTTTCTTCTTCAACCGGCGTGGTAGTCTCCTCTTCTTCAACCGGCGTCGTGGTCTCTTCCTCGGCAGGCGTAGTGGTTTCCTCCTCGGCCGGCGTGGTCGTCTCGGCTCCCTCGACGCTCACCAGCGCAGGGTCGATGACGACCTGGTTGTCGACGACGTACGGGATGTCCTTCTGGCCGTCCGACTTCGAGAAGTCGTACACCTGGTTGCCGTTGGTGTCCAGGTGCGGCATGGCGATGAGGACCTGGCTCCGATCTATCGGCTCCTCCAGTCTCACCGTCACGTCCTCGTGGGTGCCGGGTTCGAGGTACTGGGACGCCCCGACGACGCTCCCGACCACGTTCCCGTCGAGCAGACTCCGGTCGTGGACGACGACGAAGCCGCCCTCGGACATGCTCACGGAGTCGACGGTGACGGTCTCACCGGACGTGGTCTGGTTCTCGAACGTGACGTTCGCCGACAGCCGCGAGACGTCCTGCGGCTGTTCGGGTGCGCCCGGCATCGCCGGCATCTGGACGTCTCGGGGCACCTCGAAGGTGAAGGTCACGTTCTCGACGGTGACGTCGGACAGCACGACGCGAACCGTCTCGATGTCGCTCGGTGCGTCGGTGTCAGCGTCCTCGGCCTGTTCTTGAGCGTCCTCGGCCTGCTCCTGGGCGTCCTCGGCGACCGCCTCTATTTCCTCCTGGTCGGTCCCGCTGACCGACTCCTCGACGGTACCGCCCATGAGGAGTTCGGTGAGGTTCACGTCGACCTGCTGGTCGCGCAGCGTCACGTCGCTGACCCGCACGGTGCGGTCTGGCTCGGTGCTGTCACCGATGATGAACGACCACTCGTCGATGTTCATCTCCTCGACCTGAAACACCAGCTCTTCGGTCGGCTGGGCTTCCTCGGTCGGGGCACCGACGGTGACGTCGGCCTGGTCGATCACCGCTTCGCCGGCCGACGTGTACGGACCGTCGACGTCTCCCCCGCCGATGACGAAGTCGTACACCTGGTTGTCGTTGGTGTCCAGGTGCGGCATGGCGATGAGCGACTGGCTCTCGTTGATGGGTTCGGCGAGCGTGACGGTGACGTTCTCGTGCGTGCCCGGTTCGAGATACACCGAGTTGCCGCGCACGCTGTCGATTACGTCGCCCTCGAGCAGGCTCTGGTCGTGGATGGCGACGAAGCCGCCCTCGGACATCGTCACCGACTCGATGACGATCTGCTCGCCGTCACTCCTCTGTTCGTTGATAGTAATGTTCGCTTCCGTCTGATCCGTCTCCTCTTCCTGTGTATTCAATAACTCTGTGCCTGTTGCCGCGTTGGTCGACGTCGCTGCCGCCAGCGATACGGCTGCTCCACTGGCGAACACGACGAGGACGACCATGACGGCGACGCTAACAGTTCTCGGGTCGCGTGTCATATCTCCCTCCTGAGCCGCACGATACCGAACGACGAGTCCCCGGATAAACGCGCCAGACCGTTCACGGGGACCCTCTTCGACGCCGACAGTTAGGCCGGACCTGCCGGCGGTCGCCCGTCCTCTAATCGCATCGTTAAGTTCGCGTTTCGACCGCGGTCCTCGTTCGCCGGAGCAGTCGCGGTTTCGAAGCCGGTTTAGCGGTCCAGCCCCCAACGTCGAACGACTGATGTCGATGCGCGTCACCTTCCTCGGAACCAGCGGGGCAGTGCCGACCACGAGGCGAAACCCGAGCGCCGTCTTCGTCAACCGCGAGGGCGACCGCCTGCTGTTCGACGCCGGGGAGGGAACCCAGCGCCAGATGATGCGCTTCGGCACCGGGTTCGCCGTCTCGGACGTCTTCGTCTCCCATCTCCACGGCGACCACGTCCTCGGGATTCCCGGTCTCGTCCAGACGATGGACTTCAACGAGCGCGAGGACCCCCTGACCATCCACGCTCCTCGCGGCACCGGCGACGACGTGAACGACCTGGTTCACGCCGCCGGCAACCGCCCGTCGTTCCCCGTCCGCGTCTCGGAGGTCGCGCCGGGCGAGACGGTCGTCCGCCGCGAGGAGTACGAGGTCCGGGCGTTCCGCACCGACCACGACGCCAGGGCCGTCGGCTACGCGCTGGTCGAGGACGACCGCAAGGGCCGATTCGACCGCGAGAGGGCCGAGGAACTCGGCGTTCCGGTCGGTCCGAAGTTCTCGAAGCTCCACGAGGGTGAGCCGGTCGAACTCGACGACGGCACGGTCGTCCGTCCCGAGCAGGTCGTCGGCGACCCCCGTCCCGGACGACGGTTCGTCTACACCGGCGACACCCGGCCCAGCGAGCAGGTCGTCGCCGCGGCGGAGGACGCCGACCTCCTCGTCCACGACGCCACGTTCGCCAGCGACCGCGCCGACCGCGCCGCCGACACTGCCCACTCCACCGCAGCCCAGGCCGGCGAAATCGCCCAGCGCGCCGGCGCTGTCCGACTCGCGCTCACCCACATCTCCTCCCGGTACGCCGGGGACGTCTCCGCACATCTGACGGAGGCCAGCGAGACCTTCGACGGCGAGGTGTTCGTCCCCGAGGACGGCGAGACGCGCGAGATTCCATATCCGGACGGTTGAGTCTGACCGGTCGTCCTCCGGACTCCTCGACCCGTGCTGAAGATTTTTGACGGTCGAGCGAGAGTCGATGGTATGCGTCCCCACTTCGCGCTCCTCGTCGCCGCCCTCTCCGGAGCGGTCGGTCTCGGCTACGCCGTCGGCGGCGTCGACGGCGCGGCCACCGCCGGCGTCGCCGTCGCACTCGGCGTCGGCATCGTCGTCGGCTTCCTGCTCGTCGCCAGCGCCCTCGGCGCGACGGTCGACGACTCCGCGCCGTGGCCCGCCGTCCCGGTCGCGGCGGTCCTCCTCGCTGCACTCGCCGCGCCCGAGTACCTCCCTGCGGCGGACGGGCTGGCGTCGTTCGAACGCCTCGCAGCCGCGTTTCTCGCCGGCGGTCTCCTGCTGGGGGTCGCCGGCGGCGACGCGCGTCGGGGCCTGTGGTTCGGCATCGTCGCCGGCGGGGTGGCGGGCGTGGGATACGTCTTCGTCGCGGTCCACCAGTCGTTCGCGACGCGGCCCGAACTCTGGCTGTTCGTCCTCGTCGCGAGCGTCGTCGCGCCCGCCGTCGGTAGCGCGCTCGCCGGTGCCGGCGGCGCGCTGGGTGGGGCGCTCGGTAGCTCGTTCGACCGCGCCGACGGCGTCGCCGACCGCTGACTCGCGCTCGCCGCCCGAGCGGTCCGGCTTCCGGGACGCCGGGACCGCCGCTTCTCTCAGTCGCCGATTCGCGACGACCGCTCTGTCACCGATTCGACGGCAGGGACCCGCTTCGAACGTCGAAGTGGATGGCTTTTTCACCGGGGATACCGCCGGTTCGAGCATGCGCGTAGACCTCGGCAACGCCTTGGACGACGTCGCCTCGCCCGGTGTCGCCCGCGCGGAGTTGGAAACGCTCGACGAACGGGTCGCGGACGCCCACGAGCGCATCGCGGACGGCCGGGCGAACGACGAGCACGGCTACGCCGCGCTGAACCTTCCCGAAACGGCCGACGCGGACGAGATACGGTCGGCGGTCGAACCGTTCGCGGACGCCGACGCCGTCCTGACGGTCGGCATCGGCGGGAGCGCGCTCGGCGCGGCCACGCTCGCCGACGCGCTCGACTCGGACGTCGACGCCTACTTCCTCGACAACGTCGACCCCGAGCACGTCGCGGGGCTCCTCGACGACCTCCCCCTGTCCGACACCGCGGTCAACGTCGTCTCGCGCTCCGGAACGACCGCGGAGACGCTGGCGAACTTCCTCGTCGTCCGCGACGCGATGGACGCCGCGGGCGTGGACTGGACCGACCGAACCTTCGTCACGACCGGCGAATCGGGCAACCTCCGGGACCTCGCCGACCGCCACGACCTGCCCGCGCTCGACGTGCCCGAGGGCGTGCCGGGACGGTTCTCGGCGCTGTCGACCGTCGGGCTGGCCTGCGCCGCCATCCAGGGACACGACCTGGACGCCATCCTCGCGGGAGCGGGCGACGCGGCCGACGGCCTCTCCGGGTCGCTGTTCGAGTCGCCGGCGTACGCCTACGGTGCGGCCTGCTACGCGCTCGACGAGCGCGGGGCGAGCGTCAACGCGATGATGCCGTACGCCGAGTCGCTGGAGACGTTCGCGGAGTGGTTCGCCCAGCTCTGGGCCGAGAGCCTCGGCAAGGACGGCGTCGGCCAGACGCCGACCCGCGCCCTCGGCGCGACCGACCAGCACTCCCAGCTCCAGCTCTACCGCGCCGGCCCGCGCGACAAGATGGTGTCGTTCGTCCGCCCGACCGAGCGCGAGGACTGCGAGATTCCCGAGACGGACCTGCCCGGCCTGGAGTACCTCGGGGGGTCGTCGCTCGGCGAACTGCTGGACGCGGAGTTCGAGTCGACGGAGGCGAGCCTCGCGGCGGCCGGCCGGCCGAACGTCCGCGTCGAGATAGAGCGCGTCGACGAGCGCGGCCTCGGCGAACTGCTGTACAACATGGAGGCGGCCTGCGTCCTCACGGGCGAACTGTACGGCGTCGAGACGTTCGTCCAGCCGGCGGTCGAGTGGGGCAAGCGCGCGGCCCGCGGCCTGCTCGGCGGCGGCGACTTCGAGGAAGCCGCGGCCGTCGACGAGAAGACGACGCTGACCGTCGAGTAGAACGCGGGCGGGGACCCGACTACTTCCGCTCGTCGGGGAAGAAGGCGAGGTCGTGGAGGCGGTCGTCGTCGGTGAGTTCCGGGTGGAAGGAGAGGCCGACGACGGGGCCGTCCCGGACGGCGACCGGGTGGTCGTCCCACGACGCCAGCACGTCCGCCTCGCCCACGTCGGCGATGCGCGGCGCGCGGATGAACACCGCCGGGAACGGGTCGTCGAGTCCGTTCACGTCGAGCGGCGCTTCGAAGCTGTCCTTCTGGCGGCCGAACGCGTTGCGCTCGACGGTCGCGTCGACGAGGTCGAGCGTCTCGACGCGCTCGTCGCCGGCGTCCGTCGCGGCGACGATGAGGCCGGCGCAGGTCGCGAGCACCGGCTTTCCATCGGCGACGTGGTCGCGTATCTCGGGCGCGATGCCCTCGGAGTGGAGGAGTCGCGAGATGGTCGTCGACTCGCCGCCCGGGAGCGACAGGAGGTCGCAGTCGGGGACGACGCCGGACTGACGTATCTCGACGACCGTCACGTCGCGGCCGCGGGCGTCGGCGGCCCGACGGACGGCGTCGGCGTGTTCGCTGACGTCGCCCTGGACCGCGACGACGCCGGCTGTGAGACTCATGGGCGTGTTACGAAGCGGGCGGAAAAAAGGGCCTCGCTACAGCGCGAGGAAGTTCAGGACGATGATCAGGACGCCGAAGAAGACGCCAAACGCGACGATCGACTTGGGGTCGATGCGGATGGCGTTTCGGTCTTCGGCGTCGAAATATCGGACGAGTCCGGCGCTGGACATCAGTCCGCCGGAGTTCTGGCCACTGCTCATACCTCGGGGTCCGTCTCCGTCAGGTGTAAAGGTTTCGCCACGACTGCGACGGTGACGACCGGCGACGGTTCGCCGTCCGGCCACCCGGTGTCTTTTTTCTCGCCGGATTCGGGTCGACGAATCGGTTCGCCGGCAGCGCGGCGGTTCCGGTCGCGGCAAGCCACGGGGAGTGGGAAACCCTTATGCGCGGGACAGACTAATGTCCAGGAAGAGACCATGACTGTGAGGCTACTGGACTTCTACGCGGACTGGTGTGGCCCGTGCAAGACGCAGGACCCCATCCTGGAGGACTTAGAAGAGGACTGGGGCGACAGCGTCGAGTTCGAGAAGGTCGACGTGGACGAGCATCAGGACGTGGCGAACGAGTACCAGGTCCGCTCGATTCCGACCATCGTCATCGAGGACGACGAGGGCGTCGTCGAGCGCTTCGTCGGCGTCACCCAGCGCGAGGACCTCGAAGGCGTCCTCGAAGAGGCTGGCGCGTAACCCGACCGCCGACTCGTCGGGCCGAGAGCCGGACCACCGACGGCAGTTCACCGTTTTCTGCGAGGGAATCCGTTGTGACACCGGGGAGCGACCCGCTCGCTCGGGTCGTCCGCACCGCGGCGCGTCGATTCAGCGCGTGACGCGTCCGACGACGGAGGGGTACGCCAGGATACCGCCCTGGGCGACGCCGTTGATGACGAACACCGCGGCGAGCGGGAGCGGCCACCGGAGACCGACGTACGACAGCGCGCCGAGGACGGCCAGACCGACGACGGCGGCGACGTACCCGACGTTCCCTTCCGGGCGGCCGTCGAGCGCGCGCCACGCCGCCAGCGCGCCGACGGCACCTCCGAACGCGGCGACCGAATCGATACTCGGCGCGGCGGCGGTGCCGAAGTCGCCGCCGAGGCTCGTGACGACGACGGCCGAGGCGGCGACGACGGTCGCGACCGCGAACATCGGCAGCGGCCGCCAGTCGACGACTTCGACGACGAAGGCGAGGTAGACGAGGCCGACGACGAGGCCGACGACGACGTCGACCGCGAAGTGGACGCCGATGGCGAGTCGGGAGAACCCCACGAGCGCGACGACGACCGTCGCGACGGTGACGCGTATGCGGTGGTGCGCGCGCTCGATGGAGAGCGCCAGCAGCCCCCAGACGACCGTCGACCCGATGGCGTGACCGCTCGGGAAGCCGTAGCCCGACGCGTGGGCGAACCTGAGCGCCTCGCCCGGTCGCGGGCGAGCGAACACCCCTTTCAGCGTCAGCGTCAGGGCGAGCGCGCCGACCGTCGCCCCGATGACGAACCCCCAGCGTCTGCGTCGGTCGCCGAACCAGTACAGCACCGCGAGGACGACGAAGAAGAACCACGCGTCGCCGAGTTGCGTCAGCACCGAGAACGCCTCGCGGACGACGGTCGGTAGCAGTTCGCTGAGCCATTCGGTAACGCCCCACCCGCGGCTCATGGTTACGACCGCCAGTCCTCGACGCGGCCGACGACCCGTCCCGGGACGCCGAGTGCGTTCACGCCGAAGCCGACCAGCAGCATCAGCGCGTACAGTCCGAGCGTCGACAGCCAGACGACGACCATTCCCGCGATGGCCCAGCCGCCGTCGAGCCAGCGGAACGCGCCGAGCGTCATCAACGTCCCGTACAGCAACACGAGATACGGCCCCCATCCGCGGGCGTGGCCGCGGCGCATCCGGCTACGGACGTACTGTTTGAGCTCCGATTCTAGCTGTGGCTTCTCGACCGTTCTCTCGTCGACGTCGCGCTCGAAATCCTCGAGTTCCGACTGGACCTGTCGCAGGTCGTCGCGCAGTTGGAGGATATCCGGCGCTGATTGATCAGTATCGTCGGTCATGTGGTCCCCTCGGTCTTCCTGCTGTCTTTTCTTGGCGTCCGCCGCGTCTTTAGTTTTCCTGAACGACTTACGCCTCGCGAGGACGACGTTCACCACCACGCCGAGCAACAGGAGGATGCCGCCGAAGTACAGGAGCGTCACGAGCAACAGCGCGCCGCCGAGCACGCCGTAGACCGCGAACTGCCCCGCCTGCTCGAAGTACGCCTGGAAGCCGGCCTGGAGGACGGTCCAGCCCACCGTCGCTACCAGCGCGCCGGGCAGCGCCTCCCGGAGCGAGACGCCGGCGTCGGGGAAGACGTAGTACAGCGGAAGGAAGACGGGAAGGAGCGAGAACAGGAGCACGACCGACGCCACGAGGCCGGCGAACGGCACCCACGCGAACGTCGACAGCAGCGCCTCGACGGCGACTATCGCGCCGACGGCGGCGCCGATTATCGCCAGCACGGTCACCGCGTCGACGACGGTCTCGACGAAACTGTCGTCGTCGTGAGTGTCGTAGACCCGCGAGAACGCCTCGTCCAGGCCCCGGAACACCTTCAGCGTGCTCCACAGGAGGACGGTCGACCCGACGACCGTCGCGCCGCCTCGCCCCGACCGGTCGCGAATCACGTCTCCGACGATCTCCGCGGCGGCGGGGCTGAGAGACCCCTGGAGTGCCGCCTGGACCTCGGCGGCGAGCGCCTCGCCGCCGAAGAAGGAGGCGGCAGCGACCGCCAGCAGCAGTGCCGGGATGATGGAGACGAACGCGTAGTAGGCGATACTGGCCGCGAGAAACGTTATCTGCTGGGCGCGCGCCTCGGCGACGATGTCGCGCACCGTAGTCGCAAATCCGCCATATGCCGTCGTCACGGTCTTCGTTTCGTCGGAACCTACAAAAACTCCGCCACTGTTGGGACCGAACCGCGGACACCGTCCCGTTTTTGGTCGTGCAGCGCCGACGCTCTGGCATGGGAACGCCGCTGCCGACCGAGGAGTCCAGCGAGTCGGGGAACCGCGTCCGCGCGGCGAAAGCCGTGGCGCCGTTCCTCGCGCTGGGACTGTTCGACCTCCTGCTGCTCATGGGTTGGGGAGTGGACCCGCTGTGGGGGTTCGCCATCCTCCCGCCCATCCTGTTCATCAGCGTGCTGGCGTGGATCGGGTTCAAGTCCGGGTTCATCACTGACCACAACGACCACGGCGACTGACCGGGGCCCCGGACTCCCCGGTGTCTCGACGCCGCGTCGAGTCACGGTCGACTCGTCGGCTTCGCTCTCCCGAATCGCTAAGGCACGCCGGACCGTTCCGGCGAACGTGCTCGACCACTATCCCGACCTCGACCCCGACGCGGACGAGGTGCTGACCGAGGAACTGGCCGTGAGCGACGACGTGCTCGTGAAGGCGTTCGCGCTGGGTCCCGGCGCGGAACTCGACCCCCACGAACACGGCGACAGCACGAACGTCTTCCACGTGCTGGACGGCGAGGTCGTCGTCGTTCAGGGCGACGCGGAGGCGGTCGTCGACGCGCCCGGCGTCGTCGTCCACGAGCGCGGCGAGGTCCACGGCGCGCGAAACGAGTCCGACGACGTGGCGGTCTTCACCGCGAGTCTCTGCCCGCTCCCCTGACCGGGTTCCCGGTCGCGACTCCTTTCGGAACGAATTTGAAAGCGGCACGCATGGCGGCACGCATGAACCGCATCATCGGGGAGCGCGACCTGTCGGAGACGCCGTTCTCCGCGGAGGAGTCGCGCGAGACCTTTCGACAGATGGTCCGGGCGCGGCAGTTCGACGAGCGCGCGCTGGCGCTCCAGCGCCGCGGCTGGATGAGTAGCTGGCCGCCGTACCGCGGCCAGGAGGGGTCGCAGGTCGGCGCGGCGCTGGCGATGGCCGACGACGACTGGCTCTTCCCCACCTATCGGTCGAACGCGATGCAGATAGCTCGCGACGTCCCGATGAGCGACGTACTGCTCTTCCGTCGGGGCCGCCCCGAGTTCGCGTCGGGCCACGACGTGCCCAACTTCCCGCAGGCGGTGCCCATCGCCACCCAGATTCCCCACGCGACCGGCGCGGGGATGGCGATGAACCACCGCGGCGACGACGGGGCGGTGCTGTGTTACTTCGGCGACGGCGCGACCAGCGAGGGCGACTTCCACGAGGGGCTGAACTTCGCCGGCGTCTACGACGCGCCCGTCGTCTTCTTCTGCGAGAACAACAACTGGGCGATCAGCCTGCCGCGCCACCAGCAGACCGCGAGCGACAGCATCGCGGAGAAGGCCCAGGCGTACGGCTTCGGCGGCGTGCAGGTGGACGGCAACGACCCGCTCGCGGTGCGGGAGACGGTCGCCGAGGCGCTCCGGTCGGCCCGCGACGGCGAACCGGTGCTCGTCGAGAGCCTGACCTACCGCCAGGGGGCGCACACGACCAGCGACGACCCGAGCAAGTACGAGGACGCCGAGCAGGAGCTTCCGGAGTGGCGGAGAGCCGACCCGCTCGACCGCTACGAGGAGTACCTCCGGGAGCAGGGCGTCGTCGACGACTCGTTCGTCGAGAGCGTCGAGGAGGAAGCGGGGACGGCGCTGGACGAGGCGATCGAGACCGCCGAGTCGGCTCCGGAGCCGGACCCTCACGACGTGTTCGACCGGGTGTACGAGGAGGTGCCGCCGCGCCTGCGCGACCAGCGCGGCTGGCTCGACTCGTTCCTCGAGGACAACGACGTGTACGAACTCGACCACTGAGCGATCGGTTCGCTCCGCAGGTCGTACGAACTCGACGTTCCGCAGGTCAGTCGATCGCCATGTAGGTCTTGGTGTCGACGACGCCGTCCAGTTTCTGCACGTCCGACGAGGCGGTCTGGAGCACGTCGTACACCTCGTCGGCGTCGACCTCGACGACGATGTCGTAGTCGCCGGCGACGATGTGGGCCTCCTGGACGACGTCGAACCCCCGAACCGCGTCGAGCAGGTCCTGTGACTTCCCGGCAGCGGTGTTGACCATGATAAACGCGTGCACCATGTCGCTGTGTCATACTCTACCACGCGAGAAAAACCTTCCCCCGGAGAAAAGTTATTCAACCCGTCCGCCGTACCGTTTCGCATGCGATTCGTTATCACTGGTGCAGGGCGCGTCGGCTTGCGGACTGCCCGCGTGCTCCGGGAGGAGGGCCACGACGTCGTGCTGGTCGAGCGCGACTCGAACAAGGCGGACCGGGCGCGCAACGACGGGTTCGAGGTCGTCGATGGCGACGCCTCCAAAGAGGAGGTGCTCGAGGAGGCCGACCTCGAATCGGCGGACGCGGTCGGCGGACTGACGGGCGACCTGAACGTCAACTTCGCGGCCTGCATGGTCGGCAAACACCACGGCTGCCGGACCGTCCTGCGCATCGACGAGGACTACCGCGAGGACATCTACCGGAAGTTCGCCAGCGACGTGGACGAGGTCGTCTACCCCGAGCGTCTCGGTGCCATCGGCGCGAAGAACGCCCTGCTGGGCGGTAACGTCCGCGCCATCGCCGACATCGCCCAGAACCTCCAGGTGGTCGAGTTGACGATAACCGACGAGTCGCCGATGCGGGGCTACTCCATCAGCGAACTTGAACTGCCAGCCAACTCCCGGCTGCTCGCCTTCGGCAAGCAGGACGAGCCGATGAGAATCCCGTTCCCGGACGATTCGCTCGAGATGGGCGACCGCATCGCCGTACTCGCCGACTTCGCCGTGCTGGAGGACGTGCGCCAGATTCTCGTCGGTAACGCCAGTCGCGCCACCGCGGGAGGTGTCTGAGATGGTTCCCGCCTACATCATGGTCAAGGCGAACACGAGCGAGGCCGACCGCCTCAAAGACTCCATCCGTGACCTCGACGGCGTGGAGGACGCTCACATCGTCGCCGGAGACGTTGACCTCATCGTGAAGGTCACGGTCGACAGTCCCGCCGAGGTGAAAGAGATCGCCGCCACCGGCATCCAGGGTATCAGCGGCGTCGAGGACACCCAGACCTACATCGCGATGGACTAGCCGTTCTCGTTCACCGGCGCTCTCGCGTCCCCTCCTCCCCCTCGTCGTAGTTCTGTCGCGCTCGATCGATCAGCCCCGCCGCCGGTTCGCGGTAGTCGTAGCCCGGAACGATGCCCTGTACCCAGGTTCCCTCCGCGTACTCCACGACGGCCAGCGCGTCCTCGGGGGCCGGCGTCGTCGAGAACGAGACGGTGAGAACCACCTCGGCTCCCTCGCGTCCTATCTCCGGGGGCGCAGCGTCGTCGGCCCGCGCGACGGTGTGGACGTCGTCGAGGCGACGCTCCAGCGTCTCGTACCAGCCGTCTTCGACGACCTCCGCGACCGTCTCGTCGGCGACGACGGCGTCCAGCGTCGGCAGCCGAACGGTCACCGCGGCGTCGCCGTCCGTCTCGCCGTCGCTCTCCTCGTCCGCCGTGCGCACCGTCGCGTCGAACGGCGTCGTCGTCGCGACGAACTCGCCCGTCTCCAGTCGCTCGAAGGCGTCGTGGGTCTCGAACGACCGCCGTGCTCGCGTCTCGTCGGTCATCGGTCGCGCTACGGACGCGGCAGTGAAGGGCGTTACGAGAGGCCGGCGGCCACCGCGGTGGTCGCCCGACCGTCGTCGCCCTCGCGGTCGTCCGGCCGGTTCAGAGGTCGAACCACTCGGTCGTGTAGCCGGTCGTCCGGAGGTGCCACCGCTGTTGCGCCCCGGCGTCGCGGGCGCGCAGTTCGACGACGGCGTCGAACTTGCTCGCGATGGCACGCACGGGCCGCGAGCCGTACTCCACCGGCAGGACGTAGTGGGCCATTCCAGAGACATCCTCGACCGCCCGGCAGATGGGGCCGAGGAACGCGTCGATCTCGTCCTCGGCGTTGTCTTCGACGACCGGCCGGAGCGAGTCGAAGCAGAGCCGGAGTTCGGCCGGGTCGAACTCGCGCTCGTCGTCCAGTCGCTCGATGGTGTCGACGACGGTCTCGCGGAGGTCGTCGGCGTCGCCCGTGACCGGTTCGACGGTCGGGTCGACGGGTCGCGAGTCGGCGTCGGCGGCCGAGCGCGCACCGGTGTGGTAGTTTATGACGTGGGCGTCTTCGCCCGAGGAGTCCGCCATCGAGAGCCGGTTGCTGGCCGTCGAGACGCCGCGGTCGTGGAGCGCGAACACCCGGGTCCGGCCGCAGGCGGTCTCGCCGAGCAGGAGCGTGCTCGCGGCGTCGAAGACGGTGTCGGGGACCGCCCCCACGACGAGGAGGTTACCGCCGCGCTCCTTGATTCGCGCGAGGCCGGGCTGGACGGTCACGGTGCCGTCGCCGTTGACGGTGACGTGGTGTCCGTACAGGGAGAACGAGAGGCGGCCACCCCTGCGCGGGGTTCCGTCGCCCCGCGGTTCGAAGAGCTTGTCGAGCGCCTCCGGGTCGATGACGTCGTACAACTGTTCGGGGATGTCGGACGGTTCGACGCCTGCCGCGTCGGCGACCGCGACCGTTATGGTCGTGCTCAGCGCCTGGTCGCTGTCCAGGTCGTGATGTACGCGGTGGACTTCGCTCTCGTCGGGGGACCGGTCCCCGTCGATACCGTCCATGTGTTTCCTGACACTCCGGAGTCCAGAGGGAAAAACTCATCGTCACGAGAATGACAGCTACTCACAAAATTCGGCGATGGCTCCGGACTCCGGCGGCTCGACCGCTCCCGTCATCGCGGTAGCGTGTCGCAAACGTCGAGAGTGTTCACGATTATCTAAGGGACAGGTATCGCCGTCGCGGGAGCCGCGGGGACGAACCGAACGGTTCGCGCTTCCGATAGGGAGTGAGCGGAGCGAACGCCGATTGGCCGATAAGACGGTACCGAGGGCAACGGCTCCGACCGAGAACCGAAGCGACGCAGTAACCGTCGGAAGGTGGTCGTGAAGGCCAGGTATCGGACGACGCGAAAGCGGCGTTCGAGAAATGAGGTGAGACCAACCACGGTCGACGGGTCGTGGAAAACGTCTCCCGTTCGGGTCCTAATCGCGCTCTCGCGTCCTTCTCACTACCGATTTGGACCGGCAGCGACGCGTTTCCAAACCGTTTATACCCGAGGATGCGCAATCCCGCGGTATGGCAAAAGAGCAGAAGGAAGTGCGCGACCTTCAGGAAGGAAACTACGTGATGATCGAGGACGCTCCCTGTCAGATAAACTCCTACAGCACGGCCAAGCCCGGCAAACACGGCAGTGCCAAGGCCCGCATCGAGGCCGAAGGCGTCTTCGACGGCAAGAAGCGCAGCCTCAGCCAGCCGGTCGACGCGAAGATCTGGGTCCCCATCATCGAGCGCAAGCAGGGTCAGGTCGTCAGCGTCGAGAGCTCCACCGTCGCGCAGGTGATGGACCTCGAGACGTACGAGACCATCTCCATCCAGACGCCCGAGGACGTCGACCTCTCGCCCGACGACCAGATCGAGTACCTCGAGATGGAAGAGCAGCGCAAGATCCTCGAATAGATGTTCCCTGGAGCGGTCGCCGACCGTGAGACGGCCGATTTCGTCGTCGTCGGTGCGCCGCTCGACGTTTCTACTACGTTCCAGCCCGGCACCCGGTTCGGCCCCGACCGCGTCAGGAGGTTCGCCCGGACGTTCGACGACTTCGACCACCGGACCGGCCGGCACTTCTCCGACCTCGCCGTCCACGACCACGGCGACGTCCGCGCGTGGGACGACGCCGCCGAGTATCTGGAGTATCTCGAGGGCGTCCTCACCGACGTTCGCTGGGACGACGCCGTCCCCCTTCTTCTCGGCGGCGAACACACCGTCACCGTCGCGGGCGTTCGCGCGACCGACCCGGACGTCTTCGTCTGTCTCGACGCCCACCTCGACCTTCGCGAGGCCTACGACGGCAATCCGTTGAGCCACGCGACTGTCACCCGACACGCCCTCGACATTGCCGACGAGGTCGTCGTCCTCGGCGCGCGGACCGGCGACGAAGGCGAGTGGGAACGCGCCGCCGAGGACGACGTGACCGTCGTCCCGCCCGAGGACGTGGCCGACTGGACGCCCGGCGTCGACGGCCCGGCGCTCGACGGCGACGTCTACCTGAGCGTCGACGTCGACGCCGCCGACCCGGGCTTCGCCCCCGGGACCGGCACGATGGAGCCGTTCGGCCTCTCGCCCCGCGAGATGCGCGATGTGGTTCGGGCCGTCGCGGACGACGTGGCCTCGACCGACGACGCCGCGGTCGTCGGCTTCGACGCCGTCGAGGTCAACGACCGCGACGACGGCCAGGCCGCCGCCCTCGCCGGGAAACTCCTCCGCGAGTTCGTCTTCGCCGTCGCCGGGTGAGGCGATGGACCGCCGTCGCGCGTCGCAGGCCACCGAGATTTAATACGTCTCGCTCGTCTGCCGGGATATGGGCACGATGGAGGGTCTCGAAGTGACGGAGTGTACGCGCTGTCCGGCGCTGGTCGAGTGTCGGAGTCAGATAGTCAACGGCGTCGGCCCCGGGGACGCCGACCTGCTGTTCGTCGGCGAGGGTCCCGGCAAGCAGGAAGACCAGCAGGGCGAACCGTTCGTCGGGCGCAGCGGGAGCGTCCTCGACGACAAACTGGAGGAGTTCGGCATCGAGCGCGAGGACGTGCGCATCACCAACTGCGTGCGCTGTCGTCCGCCGGAGAACCGCGACCCGACGAAGGAGGAACTGAACAACTGCCGCGAGTACCTCGAATCCGAGATCGACCAGGTCGACCCCGACGTGGTCGTCACGCTCGGGAAGGTCCCGAGCGAGCACCTCCTCGACCGGGACGTCGCCGTGACGAAGGAGGCCGGGTCGGTCGAGACGGTCGAACTCGGCGGCCAGCGCCGCGACGTCCTGATATGCGTCCACCCGGCGGCGACTCTCTACGACGGCAGCCAGGAGTCGACGCTGGAGAACACGCTCGACACCGCGGCGACGATGGCCGGCGTCGAGACGGACGGCGGCCAGTCGCGCCTCGGCGAGTTCTGACTCAGTCCTGGCCGGTCTCGACGTCCACGCCCTCGAAGGTGACCGACACCGACTCGGCGTACCGGTCGCCGTTCGTCTCGTCGTGGCGCATGAACGCCGGCGCGTCGATTTCGACGTGGACGTCGTAGGAGCCGTCTCCGGGCACCTCGACGTTCTTGCCGTAGTGGTGGAGTCCGGGATGCCAGACGAACGGCACCTCGAACGGCCCGACCTCCTCGCCGTCCCTCGGACTCCAGGGTGGCGCGAACCGTCAACTCCGGGACGAACCGGTGGTCGGCCGCGTCGGCGACCGCCACCTCGAGGTGGCAGTTCTCCTCGTCCGGTTCGACCCACTCCAGGCCGTCGTCCGTCGGGTGGTACATCCCCTCGGCTTCCTCCTGGGCGATGCCGACGAGGAAGTCGCCCGCCTCCTGCGTGTCGCCGGTGTGAGCGACCTCCGTCGCCATGTACTGCAGCGCCTCGTGGTATGCGTCGCCCTCCTCGCGGGCCAGTTCGAGTTGCTTCTCGTCCACCTCGTCGCTCGGCCGTTGCTGGTTCGCCATGGCGTCTTCCCTTCCGCCCGCGAGTCGGATGAGTGTCGTGGCCGGGGTCGTCGCTCGGCCACGAACTTATAACCGAGCGCGAGACAACCAGCAGAGTAATGGCAACGGTGAGCGCCGAGAATCCGTACGTCGAGGACCCGTCGACCGACTTCGCCCCCGTCGAGGAGCTGAGCGAGGAGGCGGCGCGCGAGCAGGCCGAGCAGTTGCGGGAGGCCATCCGCTACCACGACTACCGCTACTACGTCGAGAACGACCCTCTCATCGCCGACCGTACCTACGACGCCCTCTTCTCGCGCCTGCAGGACCTCGAATCGGCGTTCGACCTCCGGACGCAGGACAGTCCCACGCGACGGGTCGGCGGCGAACCGGTCGATGAACTCGGCACCGTCGAGCACGTCGCGCCGATGCTCTCCATCGACTCCAGCGGCGACCCCGACGACGTCCGCGCGTTCGACGAGCGGGTGCGCCGCGAGGTCGACGGCGTGGACTACGTCTGCGAGCCGAAGTTCGACGGCCTCTCCCTGGAGGTCGTCTACGAGGACGGCGAGTTCGTCCGCGCCGCGACCCGGGGTGACGGGGAGACGGGCGAGGACGTCACCGAGAACGTCCGCACCATCGCCAGCGTTCCCCACCGACTGCGCGGCGACCACCCCGATTTCCTCGCCGTCCGGGGGGAGGCGTACATGCCCCGGGACGCCTTCCGGGCGTTCAACCGCGAGCGCGTCGAGCGCGGCGAGGAGCCGTTCGCCAACCCCCGGAACGCGGCGGCGGGCTCGCTGCGCCAGCTCGACCCCTCCGTGACCGCAGAACGCCCCCTCGACTGCTTTTTCTACGACGTGCTGGCCGTCCGGTCGAACGACGACGGCGTCTCCGAGGAGTACGACTCGAACTGGGCGGAACGGCAGGCCCTGCCGGAGTACGGCCTCCCGGCCACCGACCGCACGGAGCGCGTCGACACCATCGAGGACGCCATCGACTACCGCGACGACCTCGCGGCCGACCGCGAGGACCTGAACTACGAGATCGACGGCGTCGTCATCAAGGTCGACGACCTGGAGAAGTGCGAACTGCTGGGGACGACCGCCCGCCACTACCGCTGGGCGTACGCGTACAAGTTCCCGCCGCGCTCCGAGGAGACGCCCATCACGGACGTGACGGTGCAGGTCGGCCGCACCGGCCGGCTCACCCCCGTCGCGCTGCTCGAACCGGTCGACGTCGGCGGCGTCACCGTCTCGCGCGCCAGCCTCCACAACCCCGAGGAGATAGCGGAGAAGAACGTCAACGTCGGCGACGTGGTGCGGGTCGAGCGCGCGGGCGACGTCATCCCGTACGTCGACGAGGTGGTCGAGAAGCGGAGCGAGGGCCACTACCAGATGCCCGACCACTGCCCGGTCTGTGACAGCGCCGTCGAGCGCGACGGCCCCATCGCTTACTGCACCGGCGGTCTGGCCTGCGACGCGCAGTTGCGCCGCGCCGTCGAGTACTACGCCAGCGACGACGGCCTCGACATCGAGGGGCTGGGCGAGGAGCGCGTCGACCAGTTGCTCGACGCCGGCCTCGTCGAGGACAGCCTCGCCGACCTCTACCGCCTCGAGAAGGCGGACCTGGCCGACCTGGCGGGCTGGGGAGAGACGAGCGCGGAGAACCTGCTCGCGGAACTCGAAGACTCGAAGCGGCCGTCGCTCGCCGCCTTCCTGTCGGCCATCGGCATCCCGAAGGTCGGCCCGGCGACGGCCCGGGAACTCGCCCGCGAGTTCGGCGACGTCGAGCGCGTGCGGTCGGCGTCCCGCGAGGAACTGACGTCGGTGTCCGACGTCGGACCGAAGGTCGCCGACCAGATTCGGGAGTTCTTCGACTCCGAGCGGAACGCGGCCGCGCTCGACGACCTGCTGGAGTACGTCGACCCACGGCCCCCCGAGACAGAGGGCGGCGACGAACTGGCGGGCCTCACCTTCGTCTTCACGGGGTCGCTGGACCGGTCACGAGGCGAACTCGAAGAACTGGTCGAGGCGCACGGCGCGAACGCGACGGGCAGCGTCTCCGGCAACACGGACTACCTCGTCGTCGGCGAGAATCCGGGGACGACCAAGCGCCGGGACGCCGACGACGAGGGCGTGCCCGAACTCTCGGGCGATGAGTTCCGCGACCTGCTCGCGGAGCGGGGCGTGGACGTCGGATAGAACGCGGGAGGTCTCCGCCGGGCCGACGTCGGAGCAGTCGAGGCGGCGGCGCGATTGGCGGACGGTCGGGGACGCCGCTCAGAGCTCGGCGTCCCTGAACACGAGATAGCCGACCGCGACCGGGACGAACAGCCAGACGAGCATGTAGGCGGCGACGAAGATGTCGCCGTAGTAGACGGGCAGCGGCTTGCCGATGGCGTTGGCGGCGGGCTGCCGGGTGAAGAAGCTGAACGTGGTGATGCGGGCGTTGAACTGGCTGCCGAGGAGCGCCGTGTCCAGCAGCGTCTTGTACGCCGCGGTCGGGTTCAGCAGTTTGATGAACAGCACGGTTTTCAACTGACCGGCGGTGCCCACGTCGAGCCCCTTCTTCAGCAGTTCGGCGACCTGGTTGGCGAAGGCGTTCCAGAGGACGACCATGAACATGTAGACGCCGGTCGAGACCACCATCGCGCGGCGACTCGTGCTCGCGACGGCGGAGACGCCCGTCGCGAACCCGACGAACACCAGGCCGAGCAGGAGCGTCAGGAGTACGAACACCAGGTAGTTGACTATCTTGAACTGGAGTCCGACGACCACCAGCGCGACGGCGGTGACGACGACGCCGACGAGGATGGAGAGGCCGACGACGGCGCTTCGCCCGAGCACCTTGCCGAACACCACGTCGTCGCGGGAGTGTGGCAGCGAGAGCAGCAGCTTCAGCGTCCCCGACTCGCGCTCGCGGGTGATGGAGGCGTACGCGACGACGATGGAGATGAGTGGCACGAGGATGGACGTCCCCTGCTTCATTAGGAAGAGGTAGGCGTCGCTGCTGCCGGACCCCTGCCTGGGCGCGTTGCCGAGTCCCCCGCCGAAGATGAGGAGCGCGGGCGCGGCGAACACGACGACGAACAGCGCGGTCAGCACCCACAGCCAGCGCGAGCGCACGGCGTCCTGGAAGTCCTTGCGTGCGACGGCCTGCCAGCTCATGCCGGCACCTCCCGGTTCTCGGTGTAGGCCACGAACAGGTCTTCGAGCGACGCCTCGCGCGTGTCGAAGTCCCGCACGTCGACGCCCGCGTTCTCCAGCGCCGCGATGACGGCCGTCTTCGCGCTGGCCTCGCAGTCGACGAGGAGCACGTCGGCCTCGCGGGTGACGCCGGAGACGCCGTCGATGGCACGGATATCATCGATAGCGCCGGCGGGGTCCGACGCCGTCTCGACGCGGAGCGTGGTGCCGGTGCCGACGGCCTCGCGGAGCCCCGCGATGGAGTCTTCGGCGACCAGTTCGCCCTCGCGGAGGATGCCCACGCGGTCACAGACCGCCTCCACCTGCCCGAGGACGTGACTGGAGAAGAACACCGTCGTGCCGCCGTCGGCCTCCTCGCGGACTATCTCGCGCATCTCTCGCGCGCCGTTGGGGTCGAGTCCGGTCGAGGGTTCGTCGAGGATGAGCAGGTCGGGGTCGCCGACGAGCGCCATCCCGAGCGCGAGGCGCTGGGCCATCCCCTTCGAGTAGCCGCCGGCCTTCCTGTCGGCGGCGTCGCTGATGCCCACGCGGCGCAGGATAGCGTCGACGTCGTCGTCGACCTCCTTCGACTCGACGGCGAACTCCACGTGCTGGCGGCCCGTCAGTCGGTCGTAGACGGAGAAGCCCTCGGGGAGCACGCCGGTCCGTCGACGGATGGCGACGCTGTCTTCCTCGGCGTCGTAGCCGAGCACGCGCACGTCGCCCTCCGTCGGGCGGATGAAGTCGAGAAGCAGGTTGATAGTAGTGGATTTACCGGCCCCGTTGGGACCGAGGAACCCGAACACCTCTCCCTCCTCGACGGACAGAGAGAGGTCCCGGACGGCGGTGACGTCGCCGAACCGTTTCGTCACCCCGCTCAGTTCGATTGCAACCATGGTTGGCGGTTACGCCAACTCACATAAAGTCTTACTGTTCCATGCTAAACGGTAACTATCAGGGGTAGAGGGCCTCACTGTCGGTTTCGGGGATTCCACCGTCGGTCGGTCGACGGCCCCGACGGTCCCGTCAGACGGTGGAGTCGGGGTCGTGCTTCTCGGCCATCCGGGAGGCTTCGGCGGCGTAGCGTTCCCGCTCCTCGTCGTCGTCGACGCGCGTGAGGCGGTCGGGTGCGACGTCGATGGCCGCGGTCGCGTCGCCGCCCAGGTGGCCCGACCGCTCCTTCCGCAGGTAGCGCTCGCCGTCCGGCGTGGCGTACACCAGCGTGATGAGGTCGCGCTGCGTGTACGTCCGCTCGACGAGCCAGAGCCGTTCGTCGTCCATGCCCGTCCGTTCCGGGCCGCCGGATTTGTATCTGGTGGGCCGCCACCGGCGGTACGTGCGGTGCCGCCCCGGATTCGGGCGCTCGCCCGGTTCTCCGTCGTCGAGTCGGCCCGCCGGTGTCAGGCGAGCGACGCCCGCCGGTCGAAGGGTCGTCGCTTCGACGGCGGAAATCTATAGCGAGAGATAGGTTCGGGCGTCGAGCGTCGATGGCCCGAGAAACGGGAGCCGCAATCTTATTTATGTCTGTGAGTGCATCGATAAACGATGCACGAGTCCCCGCTGTCCCAGACGACGGACGACCGTCTGGCGGATATCCTGTTCGCGGGCGAGGAGATAGAAGAGGAGATCACGGTCGACGATGCCCGGATAGCGGTGACGAGCCACCGCGTCCTGGCGTTCATGCCGGGTGGCGGGGACCGCCAGTTCGACCACGCCGACAGGCCGAATGTCGTGGACGCGAGCGTCCAGACCACGGGGCGTCGGCGGTATCTCTCCTGGGCCGTCCGGAGCGTCGTCTACGGGGCCGTCCTCGTCGGCGGCGGCTACCTCCTGCACAGCAGCGGCGTCCTCTCGACGTTCGACGGGACCTCCGTGCCGAACAACCAGGCCGTCGGCGACGTCGGCCGGATGATAGGGACCTTCTCGAACCTCTTCGGCGTGCTCACGGACGTCCTCGTGCTGGTCGGCGTCGTCCTGCTCGCCGTCGCGGCCGCGCTCGCCGGCCTCTACTACGCCAGCCGGTCCGAGGAACTCGTCATCGAGCGCGCCGGTCGGGAGCCGATTCGCGTTCCGGTCGGCGGCGAGCAGGCCGAGGCGGCGGCCAGCCGGATTCGCTCGCTGGTTGGGACAAGTTCAAAGCCACGGAACGACTAGACGGCGCCGATGGACGGGGTGACGGTCAGGGAGCGCGCAGGAGAGTTGCCGCGCGAACCGGGAGTGTACCAGTTCCTCCAGGGAGAGACCGTTCTGTACGTCGGCAAGGCGGTCGACCTCTGCTCGCGCGTTCGTTCGTACGCGGACCCGCGGAGCGACCGTATCGCGCGGATGGTCGACCGCGCCGACGGCGTCGACTTCGCTGTCACGGACACCGAGACGCAGGCGCTGTTGCTCGAGGCGAACCTCATCAAGCGTTACCAGCCCCGGTACAACGTTCGGCTGAAAGACGACAAGTCCTACCCGCTCGTCCAGGTGACCGGCCACGAGTTCCCGCGCATCGAGGTGACCCGCGACCCCGACCGGGACGGGGCGACCGTCTTCGGCCCGTTCACGAACAAATCGACCGTCGAGACGGTGGTGAAGGCGCTCCGGGAGACGTACGGCGTCCGCGGGTGTTCGGACTACAAGTTCAGCAACCGCGACCGTCCCTGTCTCGACTACGAGATGGGCCTCTGTACCGCTCCCTGCACGGGCGAAATCGGCCGCGAGTCGTACCTCGCGGACGCCGAGAGCGTCGAGCGCTTCCTCGGCGGCGAGGCGGACGTGCTGGCGGACCCTCTCCGCCGAGAGATGGAGCAGGCCGCACAGGAGCAGGAGTTCGAGCGCGCGGCGAACCTCCGAGACAAGCTCGACGCCGTCGAGCGGTTCCACGGCGGCGACGCCGACGCCATCGCGTCCCAGGGAGACGAACGTCGCGTCGACGTGCTCGCGGCGGTCGTCGAGGGCGAGACGGCGACCGTCGCCCGCATGCACAGCGAGGGCGGCCAGCTCGTCGACCGGGACCGCCACGCGCTCTCGGTGCCCGAGGGCGGGAACGAGGAGGGCGACGTCGCGGCGGTGCTCGGAGCCTTCGTCACGCAGTTCTACGCCGAGCGCGAACTGCCGGACGCGCTGTTGTTCTCCGAACGTCCCGACGACGAGGACGTGACCGACTGGCTCGAACGCGAGGGCGTCGCGGTTCGCGTTCCGGGCGCGGGCCGGGAGGCGACGCTGGTCGACCTCGCGCTGAAGAACGCCCGGCGGGGTGCGAGCGACCCCGACGAACTCCGGGCGCTCGCCGACGCCCTCGACCTCGATTCCGTCGAGCGCATCGAGGGCGTCGACGTGAGCCACGCCCAGGGGTCGGCGGTCGTCGGGAGCGACGTGGTCTTCGTCGACGGCTCGCCGGAGAAGTCCGACTACCGCCGGAAGAAACTCGACGAGCGCAACGACGACTACGGGAACATGCGGTCGCTCGTTCGCTGGCGCGCGAAGCGGGCGGTCGAGGGCCGCGACGACCGCCCCGGCCCCGACCTGCTGCTCGTCGACGGCGGCGAAGGGCAACTCGACGCCGCGCGCGAGGCGCTGCGCGAAGTGGGGTGGGACGTTCCCGCCGTCGCGCTCGCGAAGGCCGAAGAGCGGGTCATCACCCCCCACGGAACCCGCAACTGGCCGAGCGACGCGCCGCACCTCCACGTGCTCCAGCGGGTCCGAGACGAGGCCCACCGCTTCGCGGTCCAGTACCACCAGACGCTGCGCGACGAGGTGTCCACCGAACTGGACCGCGTCTCCGGCGTCGGCCCCGAGACCCGTCGGAAGCTTCTCCGGCGGTTCGGCAGCGTCGACAGCGTCCGGACGGCGTCGGACGACGAGTTACGCGAGATCTCCGGCGTCGGCGAGAAGACGGCCGAGGCGCTCCGGCGACTCTGACGACGTCGGTCGCGTCGCAGACCGTCGCCGACGCTACCCGGGAGCAGTGTCCGAAAGAAGTTCAACTGCCAGTACCGCGAACGGTCGCTACTTGCCGTGGCCCTTCTTTTTGCCGCGGTCCTTCCCGTCTTTCTCGTCCTTGTCGTCCTTGTCGTCCTTTCCGTCCTTCTCGTCCTTCTTGTCGTCACCTTTCTTCGCGTGCTCGGGCGGACCGCGGTCACCGCCTTCCTTCGCGTGGTCGCTCTTCTTGTCCGCGCCGGGGTTGTTCTCGGTCACCCACTCCGAGATGGCCTGACCCGGGTGGTCGACGCTGCTGTCGTTGAGGACGTCGTCGACGTACGCCGAGACGCGCTGACCGAACGGCCCGTCTTCTTCCTCGTCGCTCTCGCTCACGGTCAGCGTGGCCGTCGTCGTCGCGCTCAGGTTGCCATGCTCGGCGACGACCTCGACGGTCACGTTCTCGGCGGGCGCGGGGAGGCTCACGGTCCCGTTGGCGTCGGTCGTCGCCGTCCCTTCGCCCGCGTACGAGGAGTTGTTCAGCGCCGTGACCGTGACCGAGGCGTTCTCGACGGCGGTCCCGTTCTCCGTGACGGTGATAGTTACGCCGTCTGACTGTTCGACACCGACCGACAGTCCCTCGGAGCCGCTCGTGCCCGCGAGCGCGGGCGCAGCGACCGAGACGAGGAGGACTGCCGCGAGCGACACTGCGATTACATTTCGTTTCGTCGTCATGAACGCTACCCGATAGACCGGGGAAAGATAAAGCCGTGTCGCCGTTTGGAATCGTTCGCTTCGTACACGAACGGAACAGAAGCCCCGAGAGCGTTTAAAACCACATCTCATCGTTCAATTCCAAACTTATGTAGGACGAGTTACGTCTATCGTCTAGCATAAGTATAATTGGAACTGGAGTGAAGGGGAGCTCACTCGGTAGCTCGCTCGATAGCGGCTTCTGCACGCTCTTCGGCTCGCTCTCGAACAGAATTCTCGTCGAGAGTGAGTATATCTCTATCGCGCATGAGGATGGTACCATCACAGATCGTATGTCTCACGTCGCTGCCGCGCGCGGCGTACGCGAGGTGGCTCACGAGGTCGTGGTGGGGAGTGAGGTGGGCCGCCGAGAGGTCGACGACCGCGAGGTCGGCGTTCGCGCCCGGTTCGATGCGGCCGCCGTCGAAGCCGAGCGCGGCGGCGCTGCCCGCGGTCGCCATCTCGACGACGGACGCGGCGTCGACCGCGCTGGCGTCGTCGGCCGCCAGTTTCCCGAGCATCGCGGCGTCGCGCATCTCGTCGAACATGTCGAGGTCGTTGTTCGAGGCCGCGCCGTCCGTTCCCAGGCCGACGGAGACGCCCGCATCGAGCATCGCCTCCACGGGGGCCATCCCGCTGGCGAGTTTCATGTTCGACGCCGGACAGTGGACGACGCTCGTGTCGCTGTCGGCGAGCAACTCGATTTCGGTCTCGTCGACGTGGACGCCGTGCGCGACGAAGTCGTTCGCCGCCGTCATGCCGAGGTCGTGAGCGCGTTCGAGCGGGCGCTCGGCTTCCGCCTCGACGATGGGCGCGACCTCGTCTTCGGTCTCGTTCGCGTGGTAGTGGAGCGGAACGCCGGCCTCGCGCGCCTTCGGGACGTACTCCCGGAGGTACTCGTCGCCGACGGTGGTGAGGCTGTGGGGGGCGACGAACGTCGAGACGCGACCGTCGGCGGCCCCGTCGTACTCGCGAGCGAAGTCGAGGCTGGTCTCGAAGTCCTCGCGGGCCGCGGCGTCGTCCTTGCCGACCGTGACGACGCCGTGGCCGAGTCGCGCCCGCAGGCCAGCCGCCTCGACCGCCGCCACCACCTCGGGTTCGTGGAAGTACATGTCCGCGAACCCGGTCGTGCCGGAGCGAATCATCTCCGCGAGCGCGAGTTCCGTCCCGGCGCGGACGTCCTCGGCGGTCAACGCGCCCTCGACCGGCCAGATGTCCTCCCGAAGCCACGCGTCGAGCGGCTTGTCGTCGGCGTACCCCCGGAGCAGCGTCATCGCGGCGTGCGTGTGGGCGTTCACGAGGCCGGGCATCACCAGACAGTCCTCGGCGTCCAGCCGCTCGTCGCCCTCCGGCGTGTCGCCGACCGCGAGGACGTCGCCGTCATCCCGGTCGACCAGCACGTCGCCGCGTTCGACGGTCGCGTCCGGAAGCAGTACCTTCCCGCCGGCGATTCGGAGCGTGGTCATGAGTACGGGTTGTGACGGCGTCAGTGTTAATCCACCGAGTCTCCCCCGACACGGTGGGGCGTGCCTCGGCGTGACAGTCGTCGCCGGGAAAGGAAGAATAATCCGTCTGGCGCGTCGAGAACCAGTCGATGCGTATTGCTGTCCCCAACAAGGGCAGGCTGCACGACCCGTCGATGGAACTGCTGGAACACGCCGGACTGCATGTCGTCGACGGTGCTGACCGCAAGCTCTACGCGAACACGGTCGACCCAGAGGTGACGCTGCTGTTCGCTCGCGCGTCCGACATCCCCGAGTACGTCAGCGACGGCGCGGCGGACGTCGGCATCACCGGTCTCGACCAGGTGCGTGAAGCCGACCCCGACAATGTCTCCGACCTGCTGGACCTGGAGTTCGGTCGATGTCGTCTCGTCCTCGCCGCGCCGGAGGACGGCGACATCACCGACGTCGGCGACCTCGCGGGCAAGACCGTCGCCACGGAGTTCCCCCACATCGCCGAACGGTACTTCGCCGACACCGGCGTCGACCCGGACATCGTCGAAGTGAGCGGCGCGACGGAACTCACGCCCCACGTCGACATGGCCGACGCCATCATCGACATCACGAGCACGGGGACGACGCTGCAGGTGAACCGCCTCGCCATCGTCGACGAGGTCTTGGAGAGTTCGGTCTACCTCTTCGGTCGCGACGACGTCCTCGACGACCCGAAGGTCGAACAGGTCGTGATGGCGCTCCGGTCGGTGCTGTCCGCCGACGGCAAGCGCTACCTGATGATGAACGCCCCGGAGGACCGGCTCGACGAGATACGCGACGTGATGCCCGGTCTCGGCGGCCCGACGGTGATGGACATCGCCGGCGGCGACAAGGTCGCTGTCCACACCGTCGTCGACGAGCGCGACGTGTTCGAGACCATCAACGAGGTCAAGGAACTCGGCGCGAGCGGCATCCTCGTCACGGAGATCGAGCGACTCGTCGACTGAGCCACCTGCTCTTCTTTCGTCGTCTTCGCCCTTGGCCGACGAGCACGCGACCGGGACGCGGTGGTCCGGCGTCACGGGCGCGCACAGAGAGAAGTCGTGGAGGCCACCTGACCCGCCCGACTCAGAACGAGACCTGGCCGGGACCGGCAGTGCCGAGCGTCGTGGGGTCGCGGTCGCTGTAGTGGCGGCGACCGACGGCCTTGCTCGAGAGCGCGCAGTACATCGCCTCGCGAGCCTCGCGCGGTGAGTCGTACGTCTCCTGGCCGACGCGCTCGAACACGTCCCCGAGCGTCTCGGAACCGTTGGGGAGGTCGAGTTCGTGGTCGCCGTGGTCGGCGACGAGTCGTTCGGTGTCGGTCGGATATTGGTGGTCGTCGAGCAACCGGGTCGCTTGCTGTAGCGTCATCACCACAAACAGGGCTAAAGATAATTATAAACTTTGTCGCCTAGGAATACGGTCGAATATAATGCCCTAGACCGTGTTTAATGCACACCGCAAACGCCTTGCCGCGACGCGAACGAGATAGCGCATGAGCGTCTTCGCGGACCTCCACGTTCACACGACCAACTCCGACGGGGCGATGGACCTCGACGCGGTGCCGGCGGCCGCCCGCGAGGCCGACGTGTCGGTCGTAGCCGTCACGGACCACGACAGGCTCCACCCCGACCTCCAGACGCCCGTCACCGTCCTCGACGGCGTGACGGTCGTCCACGGCATCGAACTCAAGGTGGAAGCCCCGCACGGCGAGCACGTCGACCTGCTCGCGTACGGCGTCTACCCCACGCCGGACCTCGCCGCGGAACTGGAACGCCTCCAGGAAGACCGGGTCGACCGCGGTCGGGCCATCATCGAGTGCGTCGAGGACCGCCTCGGCGTCGACCTCGACCTCGAAGCGCGCGAGGGCATCGGTCGGCCTCACGTCGCGCGGGCCGTCGACGCCCATCCGGACACCGACCACGACTACGAGGGCGCGTTCGAACACCTCATTGGCGACGACGGTCCCTGCTACGTCGCCCGCGACGTGACGGCGTTCGAGCGCGGCGTCGAGCTGCTCTCGAACGCCAGCGGGCTGGTCGGCCTCGCGCACCCGCTTCGCTACGACGACCCGGGCGCGGCGCTGGAACTGACGAGCGAACTCGACGCCGTCGAGCGCTACTACCCCTACGGTCGCGAGGTCGACGCCCGGCCGGTCGAACGGGCGATCGCGGAACACGACCTCGTTCCGACCGGCGGTAGCGACGCCCACGACGACGACCTGGGGAAGGCCGGCCTGTCGAAGGCCGAGTACCGCCACTTCCGGTCCGCGGTGTCGGTGAACGGGTGAGGACCCGGCGTCCCGACGACGGGACGGATGGCCTCCGGCGGACGACGAGGGCGTAGCGTTAAGGTGGGTCGAGCACCTACGTGTTCCCATGCAGTGTCACTACTGCGACAGGGACGCGACGTTCGCCCCGGAGAGCGACGGTATCCGGGTCGGACTCTGTGACGAGCACTTCCGCGAGCAGTTCGAAGAGCTAGCGGAGACGGAGGCGATGGAGTCCCTCCGCGAGCAGTTCGACGTCGACCGCCTCGAATAACCCGAACCCTACCCTACCGTTTCTCGGTCGCACTGAACGCGACGCCCTCGTAGACGTAGACGCGCCCGGACTGCGGCGGGGCGTCGGTGTCCGTCGTCGGGTCGCGGTACGCGCTGGCGAGCACCGTCTGTGCGTACGTGCTGCTGCTCGTTTCGACCCGCACTTCGGTCACGTCCTCGGAGAGGAGGTAGGGCAGTCCGTTCCGGAGCGCGTACGACTGGACGACCTGCTCGGTGACGAGCGTCGCCGGACGGGCGGGGTTCGTCGTCCGCTCTACGACGAGCGTCTCCGGGTCGTCGGTCTCCTTCGCGCGACCCGTCGTCACCGTCAGCACGTCGCCGTCGCGCTTCGTGGCGGCGACGTCGGTCGGTTCCAGCGCGAGGGGGTCGCCGGTCACCTCGAACAGGACGAGCGCGCTGGCGTGCGCGAACGCATAGACGCCCGGGCCGAGATGCTGGATTCTGGCGGTGCTCCCCATCGCCTCCTCCTCGACGTTCGCGTCCCCGATGCCGAACCGCCACGTGAACCGCTGGCCCGGTCGAATCTTGGTGTACGGCTGCGGCACGGCGTGGGGTGCGACGTACGCCCATCCGTCGTCGAGACGCTTCGTGACGGTCCACGCGAAGGGGTTCATCCCCACCGACTCGTCGCTCCCGTTGTACAGCGTGAACCGTGTCGAGTCGGACGGTCGCTCCAGCACCTCGCGTTCGGGGACGACGTACGCGGTCTCGTGAACGCCGGATTCGAGCGAGTGGTAGCAGACGGTGTCGTCGAAGAACCCGGGGCAGGGTTCGCCCTCGAACCACGAGTCGCGGACGGCGAGCGGTTCGCCCTCGGACGACCGGGAGGTCGTCCCGGTTCCGTCGCCGGTCGAGGTTCCGTCTGTCGTCGTACGGTCCGTCCCGGTGGGGGAAGCGGTCGTTCCGCCGGGACTCCCGGGCGAGCGGTCGCCGAGACAGCCGGCGAGCGCGCCCGACCCGAGGAGTGCGAGGAGTCTACGGCGTCGCATACGCGATAGCTCTTTCCGGCGAGATAAAGGCTTTCAGTAGACTCAAACGGTCGTTTGACCAATCGGGTCGCGGCGACCGGCGAAGCGAAAAGTAGCGCGAATCAGACGCGGCCGGCGTCCACGTCGATGGCGTCCACTGGGCAGACGTCGACGCAGAGCATGCAGTCGATACACTGGGCCTCGTTGGCCGGGTCGGCCTTCTTCTCGCTCTCGGGGTGGTCGGGGGTGTCCACCCACTCGAACACGTCGACGGGACAGTCCTCCAGACACGCACCGTCGGCGATACAGAGGTCGAAGTCGACGGCGACGTGGGTGCCGTGGATGCCCAGTTCCTCGGGCTCGTCGACCGGACCCCAGACGTCGTGTCCCTCGTGTTCGTCTACCTTCTCGCGATTTTCGGTGAACTGCGGATCTATAGCCATCGTTGACCACCTGTGCATACCAAGGTGGAAGCGATACTTAAACCTCCCGACCAAACTTAAATGCATCGTCCCCGGGCGAGGTTTAGGCAAGGCTAAAAACGGTGGCGAGAGGAGCGCGCTCGCGGATTCTCGCTCTCACCCCGATGAAGGATTTAAATAGGACTATCGTCGTTGGTCGCGCCGACGTCGCCGGCCGGTCGACGGACCCTGGCCGCGACCGAGACGACATCGCCGTCCGGTCGGCGAGACGGGTCGCCCGGGCGACGAGGACACGGTCGACGGGTGGTTTTTTCGCGCCGCGCTCGGTATCACGGAGCATGGAGAAGGTTCGCATCGACGACGTGTCGTCGTACGCGGGGCCGGCGGACGTGAAGCGACCGCTGACCGACGCGCTCGGCGCGGAAGACGTCGCGGTCAACTACTACGAACTCGCACCGGGCGACAGCTTCGCCTTCGGCTATTACGCCCACGAGGACCAGGAGGAGGTGTTCTACGTCCAGTCCGGCACGGTCACGTTCGAGACGGAGGCGGGCGACGTGGCGGTGGCCGGCGGCGAGGCCGTGCGGTTCGGTCCCGGCGAGTTCCAGCGCGGCGTGAACGAGACCGACGAGCGCGTCGTCGCGCCGCGCGACTCCGAACTGACCGAACTGCGCCGACGCTGCGGGGAGTGCGGCGAGCGCACGCCGAACGAGATAGAGGCGACGGACGACCGCGATGCGCTCCTGACTCGCTGTCTCGACTGCGGGTCGGTGACGGGACGCTTCGACTGACCGTCGCCGGGTCCCGCAGCGTTCCCCCCGGAGGCGACGCTGGACCGGGCCGTGCGCGAGACGGGAACCGCCGAGCGGTCTCCGCGGGCCACCATTGTCCCGCTACGTCAGCGCGAGGTACGGGCCGAGCGCGACGAGGACGACCGCCAGCGCCCGCTTGAGCCGACGGGGGTCGCTGGCCTGCGCGAGTCGCCAGCCAGCGACGACGCCGACGAGCTGGGGAACCCCGATGGCGACGGCCAGGGGGAACGAGACCGTTCCGCGGACGAGATAGCCCGCGGTCGCGAACCCGGCGACGAACACCGACTGGACCTGCGCGACCGCCACGGCGACGAGCATCGGAACGCCCGCGGCGACCAGCAGCGGGACCGCGACGACCGGGCCGCCGACGCCGAGCAGTCCGCTCGGGACGCCGACCGCGAACCCGATGGCGGTCACGAGCGTTCGTCCGCGGACGCCGGCGAGGTCGAACCCGTTCGCCGTCCTCCTGTCGGTGCGGGTGCGGTACCAGACGAGCACGCCGGTGAGTGCGAGGAAGGCACCGAGGAGCAGTCCGAACAGTCGCTCCGACACCAGCGCGTTGAGGCGAACGCCGACCAGCGCGCCGACGAGGCCTGCGACGCTGAGCAGGAGCGCGGCGACGCGCTCGGGGCCGGCGGCGAGTTCGCCCGACCGCAGGTAGGCCGCGCTCCCGAGCAGTCCCGTGGCGACGAACGTCGCGCTGGCCGTGCCGGCGACGGTTCCCGGCGAGGCGGCCGTCAGCGCGTACAACGCCGCGGTGACGAAGACGCCGCCGGGACCGACGGCCGTGATGCCGACGCCGGCGAACAGCGAGACGGTGACCAGCGCGACGAGCGTCGGCGTGGCGAGTCCGGCGACCATGTCCTGCTACAGTCCCCCGCTCAGGATGGCGTCGATGACCGTCCGCCCGGCGGTGACGGCCGAGTAGACTGCCAGCAGGATGAGCGCGCTGTTGAGGGCGTTGAGCTTCCAGCCGTTCGTGTGCCCGCCCATCACGTCGTCGTCGTTGACCGCCCAGAACAGCAGCAGGATGGTGATCGGGAGTCCGACGACGCCGTTGTACGCCGGGAAGAGCAGGATCATGTCGATGACGCTCAGGCCGAGGTACTGGTGGACCAGCGGGGAGAGGCTGCCGAGCGCGACGCCGACGACGTAGATGACGACGAACGCCCGGCGGCTGTCGGCGTACCGCTCTCCCAGCGCCTCGCGGAGCATGTAGCCCGGGGCCCACATGATCGGGATGATGCTGTTGAACGCGGCTGTGAGCGTTCCGACGAGGAAGACGGCCATCGCCCACTCGCCGAGCACGTTCGCCAGCGCCCGTCCGGGCGTGAGGAACGTCCGCAGTTGCGTGTAGCCCGCGGGGCGCAGGACGGCGGCCGCGGTAACGACGATGGCGACGGTGGTGAGACCGCCGACCGCGTAGCCGATGCCGAGGTCGCGGCGCATCGTCGACACGGCCGAGACGTCCGTCCATCCCTTCTCCTCGACGAGTTCCGATTCGAGGAAGAAGTTGGGCCAGAGGGCGGTCGTCCCGAGGATGCTCACCGCGAGCGCCATCCCGCCGACGTCGCCGGCGACGGGGACGAACCCTCGCGCGACGGCGACGAGATCGGGGCCGCTCGCGCCCGCGACGACGACGTAGGCGACCAGCAGCCCGAACATCATCAGCGTCATGATGCGTTCGACCCAGTCATACCCCAGGACGCCGACGACCATGGCCGCCAGGCCCGTGAGGTAGGCGAACGGCTGCCAGCCGACGCCCTGGAGGCCGAGGAGGACGACGATACCCTTGCCGACTGCGGCGGTGAGTTCGAGCGTCCACGCGACGCAGCCGACAGAGAGCGCGAGCATGAGGATGGTCGCACCGGTCCGCCCGAGCTTCTCGCGGGCGAAGCCGGCGAGCGAATCGCCGAAGATGCCAAGGCGCGCGCTCATGTCCTGCCCGAGGTAGCCGAGCAGGACCGCGCCGACGACTGCCCACAGCAGGGCGTAGCCGTATCGGACGCCAGCGGAGCTGGCGATAAACACTGAACCGGAACCGAAGTAACTGGCGACCATCACGAACGCCAGGCCGTACTTGCCGAAGAAGTCGGTAATCGTCGAATCGACGCCGAAGACCGAACGGAGATCGTAGTCTCGTTGGAATATGTCCATAGGGTGTGAAATGGCGAATCAGTGCAAGCGACTGACGAGCGGCGACCGTCGAGCGACAGCAGTGGCTGTCGCGTTCCGACCGGAGAACGCCCCGGCTTCGTCGCTCGAACGGCAACTCTCTGCCGGAATAACCGAGGTGAATGAATGTAATCACGGACGTAACTTATGCGCTGTGGCTACCCACCGTTCGGGGCGGGCGTCCGCCTCACGCCGCCGTCGTCGACTGCTTCGAACGAGCGCGGTGGGTGCTCCTCGCGGTATCCGCGACGGGCCGTCCGGAGTCGACCGCTCGCCCCACGCGAAACTCTGCCGCCGCCGAACCGTCTGCGCCGTCTCCACTCGAAACGGAGGGGTGGGTCAACGAATCCCAAACTCGCCGGCGGTGGGCGAAAAATCTCCGCAAAGCGGACTGCCAGAATACCCAACTGCTACCCGAAGCAGTCGGAGTGGGAACGACTCACGCACCCCTCTGTTTCGACTGGAACGAACGAAAACGCGAGCGAGGACGACGCGTCGGCCGGGAGCGCACGTCCGTCGACGCCGGAACCGTACCGCCGACGCCGCAGGGGCCCCGACGTCGCTCCTACTCCCCGTGCCGTCCCACTGGGACGAGGAGGACGGGGGTCGGACTCGCCCGGACGACCTTCTCCGAGACGCTGCCGAGCAGGAGTTTGTCCACGCCGCGGCGGCCGTGCGTGCCGATCACGACGAGGTCGGTGTCCTCCGCGGCCGCCAGTATCTCGCGATAGGGCTTTCCGTGGACGACCTCGCCGTCGGCGTCTATGCCGCGCTCCTCGGCGGTCGCCACCCCCGCTTCGACGGTGTCCTCCGCCGCCGCTTCCAGACGGTCGAAGAGGATGTCCTCGGTCACGTCCCGGGCCATCATCTTCTCGTCGACGACGGAGAGCAGGTGAACGCGCGCATCGGCGGTCTCGGCGAGGTCGAGCGCGTGGTCGAGCACCGCGTCGGACTCCTCGCTGTCGTCCAGCGGCACGAGAATGCGTTCGTACATCACACCGTCTCTCGGCCGCGACCGTCAAAGACGTGTCGGCGGTCGCGGTCCTCGGCGGTCGATTCGCCGGGCGAGCGACCGCTGGAAGGGAACGCCCGCGGTCGCCCGCGACGCAGAGAACCGCCGTTTCGTGACGCTACCGCAGTCGTTCGCGGGCGCTGGCCATCCCAGCCTCGATGTCGACGTTCTCGCCGGCTTCGAGCATGGCCTCGCCGACGGTCCGGACGCCGCGGAGAATCTGCTCGTCGGAGAGGTTGCCCATGTTGCTCACGCGGAATATCTCGCCGCCCAGGTGGGCCTGTCCGCCGCTGATGCTCACGCCGCGCTCCTCGACGGCGTCGAAGAAAGCGTCGGGGTTCTCGCGGACGGTCTGAGGGAGCGAAATCGCGGTGAGGGTGTTCGAGAACTCCGAGACGTCGTTGCGCTCCGGGAACGGCGAGAGACCCATCGCGGTGAACGCAGAGCGGAAGGCCGCCGACTGGCGGCGGTGCCGCGAGATGCGCTCCGGCATCCCCTCGTCGACGATGTGCTCGACGGCGACCGCCAGCCCGCGGAACAGCGGGACGGCGCTCGTGAACGGCGTCTGGTGACTGTCGGCCTTCCGGAGATGCCAGTCCAGGTCCTCGTAGAACGGCGCGTCGTCGCCGTCGAAGGCGTCCTGGGCCTGCGGCGTCGCGTAGAGGGCGCTCAGGCCGGGCGGCGCGGCGAGACACTTCTGGGCGTCCGTAATCGCGACGTCGACGTTCCACTCGTCGACGAGGAACTCGTCGCCGCCGATGGAGGTGACGCCGTCGACGACGAAGCGGGCGTCGTGCTCAGCGGCGATCTCGCCCACCTCCGGGACGGGGTTCAACAGCCCCGTGCTCGTCTCGTTGTGAACTATCGTCACCACGGTGGTGTCGTCGGAGACGGCGTCGGCGACCGCGTCGGGGTCGACGGACTGGCCCCAGTCGAACTCGACCGGCGTCACGTCGGCGTGGCGGTCGGCGATGCGCTTGAACCGCCGACCGAACTTCCCGTTGACGACCGCGACGACCTCGTCGTCCTCGCCCGCGAGGTTGGCGACCGCGGCTTCCATCGCCATCGTCGCCGTTCCGTTGAGTATCAGGCTGGTGCCGCCCTCGGTCGTGGCGGTGCCGTCGAGCGACGACCGCTCGAAGACGGCGTCGAGCGCGTCCTGGGCGCGCTCGTACACCGCCTCGAACTCGGCCGAGCGATGCGACACCATCGGCTCGCTCATCACCTGACGGACGTCTTGCCGGAGGGGAACCGGACCCGGATTGAGCAGGAGGAAGTCCTCTCGCATACGCTCCGGTTACACGGCGGGGCAGATAAACGTCGCCCGTGGCGCAATTTCCGCCACTACCGGGCGCGGTGCTCCCGTCGGCTACTCCGAGCCGTTCCCGGCCCCGTTCGACGGCAGGTTCGGGATGAGCCACGCCAGGAACGCGTCCGTGCTCCGGGACTGCGTCCAGATGTTGCCCGGTCCCTCGAACTCGCAGACCAGCCCTTCGCCGCTGAACAGCGTCGACTTCAGCCCGCCGACTCGCTCGACGGAGAAGTCGACGGTGTCCTCGAACGCGACGACGTGGCCCGTGTCGACGACGTGGCGCTCGCCAGGGTCGAGGCTCACGACCGAGATAGCGCCATAGCTGGAGAGGAAGGTCAGTCCCCGCCCGCTCAGTTCGAGCAGGAACAGTCCCTCGCCGCCGAAGAACGACCGGCTTCCGCCGAACTTCGTGTCGAGGTCGACGCCCGTCTCGGCGGCGAGGAAGGAACTCGACTGGACGAACAGCGACTCGTCGCGGAGTTCGTACTGGACGACGTCTCCCGGCAGTGCTGGTGCGAGCGTCAGCGTTCCCGGACGCTCGGCCTCGAACGTGTTGACGAAGAACGACTCTCCGCCCAGAACCGACCGCTTCAGCGACGATAGCAGCCCCCCTTCGGCCCTCGTCTCGACAGTCACGCCTTCCGAGTGGCTGACCATCGACCCCGCTTCGGTCCGGACCTCGTCTCCCTCGTCGAGCGTGAGCTCCAGTTCCGTGAACGACGGCCGGTGGTGTCTCTCGTAATCCATGTCGTCGTCTCACGGCATCGACGCGGATATACTTGCCCGCCACCGTACCACCATCTCCCACAGCTTAAGCGCGTCGGGGGCGTAGCGCGGACAGTCATGGAGGTGAACTGCGAGGGCTGTGCGGGCTGTTGCATCGACTGGCGCGCGCTCGCGTCCGAGCGGTCGGACCACGAGCGCCGCGGCCCCCGGACGCCGCTCGACGACGCGTACAATCTCGTCCCGCTCACGCGCGGCGACGCTCGCGACTTCCTCGACGCGGGGTTGGCGGACGCGCTAACGCCCCGACTCTGGCGCGACGAGAGCGGCGTGACGGTGGACGGCGTCGAACTGGCCGCCATCGACGGCAAGCCGGTCTTCTTCCTCGGGCTTCGGAAGCCGCCGAAGCCGGTCGCGCCGTTCGACACCGACCCGCGCTGGCTCCCCACCTGCGTCTTCCTCGACCCGGCGACGCTGCAGTGTCGCATCCACGACCGCCCGGAGTATCCGACGGAGTGCGCGGAGTATCCCGGCCACAACCTCGAACTCGGGTCGACGACGGAGTGCGAACGCGTCGAGGCCACGTTCGGCGGCGACCGACTGCTGGACGACGACCCGCCGGACGACCTCTCCGGCCTCTTGCTCGGTCCGCAGGCGGTCGGCGAGAAGGTGTTCGTCTACCCCGACCCGGACGACCTGGCGGGCGTCCTCGCCCGACTGCTCGCCGACGACCTGACCCGCGAGGACCGTGCGCGGTTCGTCGCCGCCGCGGTCGCGGGCCGCCCCGGTACGACGAGCACCGACCGCGAGCAGTTCGCCGCGGCGTTCGCCGACGCGAAGGTCGCAGACTCGTGGGCCGGCCGCGCCGTCGCCGAGTGGGAGTCGCTGGAGGACGGCGGCGACGCTCCCCGACCGGACGCGGCCGAGCGCGTCGAGGACGACCGCGGCGCACCGCCGACGCCTGGCTGGTAGCGGCGTCGAACCGCGAGCCATCCGCTCGCGAAGACGACGGCGAGAAAACCCGAAACGTCCGCTCGCTTCGACGAGCGACTGCGGAACTGCGTTACTCGGACTTGATGTCTTCGAACTGCTCGAGGAGATCCTCGGTCGAGTCGCCGGAGTCGTACTCTACAGTCCCGTGGTAGTTCGACCGGTCGTCGTCGAAGCTCGCGTCCACGGAGCTGTTTTTCCGTTCACGGCGCTCGTGTTCGTCTTCGTCATAGGCACCCATTGACATGACAACCACACCCATACTTGGCGGTAACCGACCATCAATGTAACGGATAATCACATCATTCGAACCGCCTGTAAAATCGTCAGACACGGGAGACGCCGGCGGGATTCGAACAGTACGGTGAGCACAAGGCGTAAACATCTCCGACCGCTAGTACGACGCGTGGCAAGCCCGCTCCGCTTTCGCCGCTCCACGGAGCGGTGGGACGACGACCGCATCGACCGAGAGGTGTACGCCGACCTCGACGAGAATCTCGGCGCAGCCTCGCCGACGCCTCATTACTCGGGACCGAACGGCTACCGGACCCGCCGATTCGAGATGGACAACGGCGACTTCGCCCTGTTCGCGTGGAACGACGAGGAGGCGTTCTGGCTCGGCAACACCGAGACGCCCTCGGCGCTGTGGCGCACGACGAAGTACACGTTCGACGAGGTTCCGTATCCGATAGCGCGCTGGGCGCAGCGCGAACTGCTGGCCGACCTCGCGGTCGAGTCGCCGTGGCTCGCCGAGTACGACTACGTCTCCTGGTTCTTCCTGCCCGTGTTCCTCTCGAAGGACGGCCGGGAGAGCACCCGGACCTTCTTCCGGGACCACGCCGCCGGCTTTCCGGACGCGACCCGCGACGAGGGGCTGGAGTTCTACGAGCGGTTCCTCCGGACCGGCGCGCTGGACGACTACCGGTACACGATGGCGTCGAAGCTCGGGACGAGCCAGCACGTCGACCCCAGTCGGATGAGTTCCGCGATGAGCGAGTTCACCGTCGCGAAGCTGCTGACCGACGCGGGGTACGACGTGACGCCCGAGATAGAGGTGACGACCGGTCACTCGCTGGACTTCCGGGCCGACCCGGCCGCGGGGACGCCCGGCGGCTCCGTGCTCGTGGAAGCGACGCGTCCGCGCCCGCCGCGCCGTCGCGGGGCCGACAACCCCGTGACCGCGCTCCGGGAGACGGCGGAGACGAAGACGAACGGTCAGCTCAGCGAACACGGCGGCGGTGCGGTCCTGTTCGTCGACTGCTCGGGATTCCGGGACGACGACTGGACCGCCATCGCCGGCGAGAAACCCGAAGTCCGCCACCGACCCGCGGTGGTGTTCCGCGCGCGCCCCGACGGCCGCGTCGAGGGGTACGCGAAGGGGTCGGTGCCGCTCTCGCTCGACGGCGCGCTGACCTGGGTGTGAGAAACGCCCGACGCCGCGACCGACCGCATCGGCCGCTGGCGGTGGCGACGCCGCGTCGACCGTTCGACCGTCACTCCCCGCCGCGGACGACGTGACCGTACTTCAGGATAGCGACGAATATCACGCCACCGACCGCGTTACCGGCCGTCGCGAGTGCGAGGAAGGCGAGATAGTCGACCGCGCCGATCGCCGGGGAGACGAGCGTCGCCGCCAGCACCTCGATGTTGCCGGCGATGGAGTGGGGGAGATGGGCGAGTCCGATACTGGTGGTGACCAGCCAGACGACGATGATGCGAGCAGTGCTCCCCTTCGCGGCCGTGAGCAGCCACGAGAGCAGTCCCATCAACCAGCCGGCCGTTACACCCCCGGCGAGTATCAGCCACCAGACGTGGTCGACGAGGTTCCGTCCGATTTCGACGAACGCCGACTGGTCGGCGATGCCGTAGGCCGGGGCGAAGTAGACCATCGAGACGGCGAACATCAGGCCGCCGACGACGTTCCCGCCGTAGACCAGCGCCCACAGCCGACCGACCTGACCGACGGACGCCCGGCCGTCGATCGCCGGCAGCGCCGCTCGCGTCGTGTGTTCGGTGAACAGTTCGGACCGCCCCCCGATCACGAAGATGAAGCCGACCGCGTACGCGTTCGCTACGACGATGCGCGTTAACGGGTCGCCCCACGTTCCGCCGACGAGCGTGAGTATCACCGCCATGAGCAGCGGACCGAAGCCGAGGTCGAGTCCGGCCGACAGCCCCGAGAGGAACAGACCGCTGCCCGGCCGCTCTAGTTCCCGAAGTCCCTCCTGTATCTCCTCGGCGAGTATCTCCTGTTTCGACTTCTGAGTCAGTTCGGGCGACTCGTCGGCGATGCGCTCGTCGAGCTCCTCTTTTGCCACAACTAATGTGGTCGGACTTGCCGCCGAAAAGCGACGTGGCCACGCCGCCTCTCGCCCGTCGGACGCAGGCGTTAAAACGGTGGAATGGCGAGGTATCGGTATGTCGAACGCCAAGGGGGATCGCCGGGAGCGCGAACTCGTCAATCGGCTCGACGAGGCCGGGTTCGCAGTCATGCGTGCACCGGCGAGCGGGAGCGCCACGGAACGGGAACTCCCGGACGTGCTCGCCGGCAACGGCGACGTCTTCTACGCTATCGAGGCGAAATCGAGCGCGGGCGACCCCATCTATCTCACCGGCGAGGAGGTCGAGGCGCTCGTCTACTTCTCGCAGAACTTCGGAGCGAAACCGAAGATCGGCGTCCGGTTCGACCGCGAGGACTGGTACTTCTTCCACCCCGCCGACCTGTACGTCACCGACGGGGGCAACTACCGCGTGAAGAAGGAGACGGCGCTCGCGGACGGCACGGACTTCCCCGAACTCACCGGTCGGTCGACGAAGACGACGCTGGACGAGGTCGACGAGGACGGCGGGGACGACGAAGACGAGGCGGACGCCGGCGACGACCGCGTCCTCGACGTGCTGACCGCGGTCGAGCAGGGCGTGCTCTCGCCCGACGAGGCGGCGTCGATGCTCGACTGAGTAGGCCGCTCGCCGCCTCGCGACCGTGGTGACCGCCGACCGGCGGTCGATTCGCCGTCGCGACTCCCGACGGCCGCTCGACTCGTCCGGACGACCCCGCCGTCGCGAACCTTTTTGAACGAGGACGGGACCAGACCCGGTGCGACGCCGGGAGCGGGCGGTCCGCTCCCGCGGTCCGACTGCCGATGCGCCAGCGGTGGTGATACGACGCCCCTCGAACGGTCCCGATACGCCCACGTCCCGCCGGGAGAGCACCACTCAAGTAGCCGCCCGTCCATCGTCCGACTCGTGTCGAACGACGACCCGAGTGACGAGCGTCCGACGAGCGACGCCGGAGACGCAGACTCGGCCGAACGCGCCGCGAACGGCGGCGCTGCGGTCGAGAGCGACGATGCGAACGCCGGCCATCCCGGTAGCGGCGGCGAACGCCTGTTGACGGGCTACTCGGGCCGACTCCTGCTGACGGTGTCGCTCGGTTGGACCGCCATCCAGACCGGCCGGCTCGTCCTCTCGCCGATGCTCCCCGCCATCATGGACCGGCTGACCATCTCGGAGTTCGAGGCGGGGCTGGCGCTCACCCTGCTGTGGGGGCTGTACGCGCTCGGCCAGTACCCCAGCGGCCGGCTCTCGGACCGCCTCTCCCGGAAGACGCTGCTCGCCGGCGGCCTCACCCTGCTCGTCGTCGGTTTCGCGGCGCTGGCGAACGCCCCGGGCTACCCCGCCTTCCTGGTCGGCGCGGCGCTCGTGGGGACCGGCGCCGGCCTCTACCCGACGCCGGCCCGCGCGCTCGTCTCCGACCTGTTCGTCGACCGCCGCGGGCAGGCGTTCGGTCTGCACACCGCCTCGGGGGACGTCGGCGGCGCGATAGCGGCGGGGCTCGCGGTCGTCGTCCTCGCAGTTGCGACGTGGCGGGCCGCGTTCGTGCCGGTCGTCGCGGTGCTCGCGCTCGTGCTGGTCCTGCTCCACCGGTGGAACCGAGAGCCGTACACGCCGCCCGCGGTGGACCGGGCTGCGCTCTCCACGGTGCGCGCCGACCTGGCCGCGACCGCGGAACGGTTCGGCGACCGCCGGACGGCGGCGCTGCTCGTCGCCTACTCGCTGTACGCGTTCGTCTGGCAGGGCGTGACCGGCTTCCTGCCGACCTTCCTCCAGTACGCGAAGGGGTTCGGTGCCGCGCTCGCCGGCGGGGGATTCGCCGCGCTGTTCGTCGTGGGCGCGGTGGTGAAGCCGGTCGCCGGCTCGCTCGGCGACCGCGTCTCCCGGCCGGTGGTCGCGGCCGGCGCGCTCGCGGTGGCGGCCGGCGCGCTGGCGGGCGTCCTCGCCGCTGCGTCCACCGTGCTGGTCGGCGCGGGCGTCGTCGCGTTCGCCGCGGGGCTGATGGCCTACCCGCCGGTGATGCAGGCCCACCTGATGGACGCGTTCCCGGACGGGAGCATGGGCGGCGACCTCGGGGCGACCCGGTCGGTGTACATCGGTATCGGCAGCCTCGGCACGACCTACGTCGGCTTCGTCGCCGGGCGCGCCGGCTACACGACGGCGTTCGCCGGACTGCTCGCCTGCCTGCTCGTCAGCGCGACGCTCGTGCTCGGCCTGGCGCGGACCCGTTAACTGCGGCGGGCATCGGACGGCCGCTCCTCGGCCGGCGGCAGCGGTTCGAACTCCGAGAGCGCACTCCGGAGCGCGTCGGGGTCGTCGCGGCCGGGGAGCGGTTCCGCGGCGGTTCGGCACGGCGCGTCCACGCCCAACCGCTCGCAGACGTGGTCGGCGACGCTCTCCGCCATCAGGCGGTACGTCGTCAGCTTGCCGCCCACGATGGTCGTGAACCCCGACACGCCGTCGCGCTCGCCGTGGTCGAGCAGCGTGTAGCCGCGGGTCACCGAGCGGCCCGCCTCGAACTCGCTCGCCTCGCCGCCGAACAGCGGCCGCACTCCCCAGTACGACCGGACGACCGGGGCCGTCTGCAGGTCGGGGACCATCTCACCGGCCTTCTCGACCAGCAGGTCGACCTCCCACTCCTCTTTCGGGTACTCGTCCGGGTCGTCGACCGCCTCGCTGGTCGTGCCGAGGACGGCGGTCGAGTCGTGGGGCACGACGATGTCGCCGTCCGTCGCCGGGCGCGCCCGGTTGACGACGGCGTCGACCGGCGGGTAGTCGACGACGACCATGGCTCCCTTCGAGGGCCGCATCGGAATCTCGACGTCTGCCAGCGACCCCACCTCGCCCGCCCACGCGCCGGTGGCGTTGACGACGTGGTCGGCGCGTACGGTCTCCGTCCCGGTCGCGCCGGGGCGGCGAATCTCCGCGCCGGTCACCTCGCCGCCGTCGACGAGGAGGTCGACGACCTCGGCATCGGTGTGTACCGCGCCGCCGTGTTCCCGCACGTCGACGGCGTTCGCGACCGCGAGCGGGAACGGGTGGACGACTGCGTCCGGGACCCGGAGGAGCCGCTCCGTCTCCGGCGAGAGGTACGGTCGGTCGCGCCGCACCGACTCGACGTCGACCGGCTCCGCGACGATGCCGCAGTCCCGGCAGCGGTTGCGCAGCCGCTCGAAGTAGCCGTCGTCGTCCTCGGGCAACTGGGCGAAGAATCCGCCGGTCGGGTCGATGCAGTGCGGGGCGACCTCCCGCAGGACCTCGTTCTCGGCGATGCACTCTCTCGCGCTCTCGGGGTCCGACGTCGCGTAGCGCGCGCCGCTGTGCAGGACCCCGTGCGTGTTTCCGGTCGCGCCGCCGGTGAGTCCGTTCCGTTCGACGACCACCGTCTCGACGCCGCGCAGACCGAGGTCGCGCGCGACGCCGACGCCGGTCGCTCCGCCCCCGACGACGAGAACGTCCGTCTCTCGATTCACGTGCTCGGTTCGGGAGCCAGTCGCTTCACGGTGTCGCCGCGTTCCCCGTCGAGCGCCGGTCGACCGTCGACGGCGACGCGGTCGGACTCCCGACGGTCGCGTGCGGTCGTCAGGAGAGGTGGTCGAGCACGCCCGCCGTGTCGGCCGGGACGGGTTCGGGGTCGGCACCGGCGGCGGCCGCGGCGTCCGGGTCTTTCAGCAGGTGGCCGGTCGTCAGGCAGACGACGCGCTCGTCGCTCCCGACGACGCCCGCGTCGCGGAGCTTCCGCAGGCCGGCGACGGAGGCGGCGCTGGCCGGTTCGACGCCGACGCCGTCGCGTGCGAGCGCGCGCTGGGCGTCCGTTATCTCGTCGTCGGAGACGGCGACGGCGGTGCCGCCCGTCTCCCGAATCGCGGGCAGCGCCTTCGGGGCGTTGACGGGGTTGCCGATGCGGATGGCGGTCGCCCGGGTCTCCACGTCCGCCCAGCGCCGGACCGTCTCGCGGTCCTCCTCGACCGCCTCGACCATCGGCGCGGCCCCCTCGGCCTGGACGCCGGTCAGCGTCGGCACCTCGTCGACAGCGAGTTCGCCGGCGGCGACGAGTTCGCGGAACGCCTTGTACAGCGCGGCGGTGTTGCCGGCGTTGCCCACCGGGAGGACGATGCGGTCCGGCAGGTCGCCGGTCTGGTCGCGGAACCCTTCGAGCATCTCCAGGCCGATGGTCTTCTGGCCCTCCAGCCTGAAGGGGTTCAGCGAGTTCAGGAGGTACGCCTCCCCGCGGTCGGCGAGGTCGGCGACGACGTCGAGGCAGTCGTCGAAGTTGCCGTCGACTTCGAGGATTCTGGCCCCGTGGAGGCTGGCCTGCGCGACCTTGCCGGCGGCGACCTTCCCCGCGGGCAGCAGGACGAGCACCTGGGTCCCGGCCCGTGCGCCGTAGCACGCGAGGGCGGCGCTCGTGTTGCCCGTGCTCGCGCAGGCGAGGCGGTCGACGCCGAGTCGCTCGGCGACGCGAACGCCGACGGTCATCCCGCGGTCCTTGAAGCTCCCCGTCGGGTTCATCCCCTCGTGTTTCACCCGAAGTTCGGCGACGCCGACCTCCTCCTCGATGGTCGGCACCTCGTACAGCGGCGTGGCGCCCTCCTCGATGCTCACGCCGGAGTCGACCGGGAGCGCGTCGGCGTACCGCCATACGCCGTGGCCCGAGTCGGCGTCGAACTCGGCGAGCGTGGGGTGGTCATCGTACCGGACTTCGAGCAGGCTCTCGCAGTCCGGACAGCGGTAGCGAATCTCGTCGAACGGCGCACCCGTCCACTCGCAGTCGATGCAGGCGAGCCAGGCCCCGTCGTCGGCGCAGTCGGGCGTCGGCGCGGTGGGGTTCGAGAGAGAGAGGTCCATCGGGCGGGTGGAGGCGTTCCGTGCTGAAAAAGCCGCTGGACGGTGGCAACTTCGACCGGCCGTCCCGCCGGTGCTCGGTCTCCCGTTCCGGGGTAGAAGCCCACGACACCGTCCGACTACGGCTCCAGCACGAGTTCTTCGCCCTCGCGTTCGAACTCGGTCCCCATCGCCGCCGACAGTCGGCGCATCCGTCGCCGGCTCCAGTCGGCCGCGGCCGACCCCGCCTCGTGCACCGCGTAGTCGTATATCTCGGTGGGGAAGAGCCGAAGCTCGTCGATTTCGCCGTTCTCGACGGACGCCTCGAAGAGGAAACTCCGGTCGTTGTGCAGGTCGGAGTCGACCGCGTAGTCGTCGACGAAGTCGCCGATGTCGTACAGCACGACCGTTCCGTCGACCATCTCTACGCCCTGGAAGACGTGGGCGCTGTGGCCGTGGACCAGGTCGACGCCCTCGTCGGCCAGCCAGCGCGCGAACGACCGGAACTCCGGCGGCGGCTCCTCCCGCATGTTCGGTCCCCAGTGCAGCGAGGCGACGAGCAGGTCGGGGTCGGCGTCGCGGGCGCGGGAGAGCGCGTCGCCGACCGCGCGCCGTGTCTCCCGGTCGTCGGCGTCGAACTCAACGCGCGCGGTTCCCGGCTTCCCGGGACCGGCGGCGTACTCCGGCGTGTTGTCGGTGAACGCGACGACGGCGACGGTACGGTCTCCGACTGCGACGACCGCCGGTTCGCGCGCCGCGCTCTCGTCCTCGCCGGCGCCGGCGTGGGCGATTCCGGCGTCGTCGAGGGACGCGAGCGTGTCGGACAGGGCGGGCCGACCGTAGTCCAGCACGTGGTTGTTGGCGAGGCTCGCGTAGTCGACGCCCGCCGCCGAAAGCGCCGGGACGGCCCAGTCCGGGTCCGCCCGGAAGTGGAACGCCCGGTTGGTCTCGGTCCACGGCGTCCCGCGCGTCGAGAGACAGCACTCGAGGTTGACGAACAGGCCGTCGAGCGCGCGCAGACGGTCGACGACGTCGCCCCAGACGGCGTCTTCCGGTCGTCGGCGCTGGTGCTCGTCGACGAGTCTGCCGAGCATCACGTCTCCCGTGAACCCCAATCGAACCATCCCACCGAAGTTCGGTCGAGAGCGAGAAAAGGATGGGGGCCGGTCGCTCGCCGGCACCCGCCACCGCCGAACTGATGCGCGTTCCCACCCCTCTCGCCACCATGTGCGGTCGCCTCTCGCTGTTCGCCGCCGGGCCGTCACCGCGTCGGCGTCCAGAGACCGTCTCCCCGTACCGCCCGCAGACAGGCGATGGGGGCTCCCGCGGCCCACGCCTGCGGCTCGCAGGCGGCGCCGTAGGGGAGCGGGACGTCGGTGTCGTCCCGTTCGAAGCCGGCGAACAGTTCGGGAAAGCGGTCGTTTCCTCGCGCGACCGCCGCGTCGACCAGTCCCTGCGCGACCGTTCGCGCCGCGTCGGTTCGACCGTACCGCGCCATGCCGAGCGCGACGAGCGAGTTGTCGTGCGGCCAGACGCTCCCGAGATGGTAGCTCTCCGGATTGTACACCCGATGGTCGCTGGAGACGGTTCGAATCCCCCACCCGGTGAACATGTCGTCGGCCACGAGGCGGTCGACGACCGAGCGCAGGCGGTCGTCGGGGACGATACCGCTCCAGAGACAGTGCCCCGGATTCGAGGCGACGGTTTCGACGGGGTCGTTCCGGCCGTCGAGCGCGACGGCGTAGAACGACTCCTCGGGTAGCCAGAACGCGTCGTCGAAGGACCGGGCGAGTTCGTCGGCCTCGGCCTCCAGTCGGCGAGCGCGCTCGTCGTCGAAGAGGGTCCGCGCCAGGTCGGCCGCTCGACGTTTCGCGTCGTAGTAGTACCCCTGCGCCTCCGCGACGGCGATCGGACCGTCCGGATGCGTCCCGTCGGGGTGCATGATGCCGTCGCCGCTGTCCTTCCAGGCCTGGTGGGTGAGTCCGCTGCCTTCGCCGTCGGCCGGGTACTCGAGGAAGCCGTCGCCGTCGGCGTCGCCGTACTCGTCGCACTAGTCGAGGGCGCGCACGACGTGACTCCAGAGCTCCTCGGCGAACGCGTCGTCACCGGTCGACCGCCACGTCTCGTGGACGAGGACGACGAACAGCGCCGTCGCGTCTACCGTGCCGTAGTATGGCGAGTGGGGGACCGTCCCCCGAAGCGCCGCTTCGCCGCGGCGCGTTTCGTGGAGAATCTTCCCGGGTTCGGCGGCCCGGGAGTCGTCGACCTCGGTCGCCTGGTTCGCGGCGAGATACCGGCACGTCCCCTTCGCCGTCGCAGTCGTCAGCGGAAGCGCCTGCAGTGCAGCGATGATGGAGTCGCGGCCGAACCCGGTCGCGAACCAGGGGACGCCGGCGGTGAACAGCGGACCGTACTCGGTGTCCAGACGGAGTTCCAGCAGGTTCCGTCGACTCTCCGCGAGGACCCGCTCCCACTCCGGGGCCGCGAGGTCGGCGGTCGACCGCTCCCACTCCCGCTCGCGGTCGCGGACCGCCTCGCGAGCGGCCTCGAACGCCGCGCCCGGGTCACCGGCCGAACCGCCCGGTTCGACGGCGACGGTGATTTCGACCTCCTCGCGCGCGGCGAACGAGAGGTCGAGTTCGAGTTCGGCGTCCGCCCGGCCCTCTCCTTCGGTGACGGCGACGTCACCGTCGGACGCGCGAACGGTCGTCTCCTACGTGCGGTCGAGGTCATCGGGGTCGTAGCGGAAGACGACGCCGTCGGCTCGCGCCTCGGCGTCGACCGTTCTGTCGCGACTGCCCGCGTGACTCCGGACCTCGAACAGGTCCTCGAACGTCGTCCCGAACCGCAGCGAAAACGTCTCCGACTGGGCCTCCGGTGTGAGGTTCCGGACGCGAAGTCGGTCGTAGAGCCCGTCGGTAACGACCTGTCGCCGACCGACGTGGAACGTTCGAGCGCCTCGGTCCAGCGACGTCGCCAGGTGTATGGTCCGTTCGCTCGGACGAGGCGCGTTTACGTCCAGCAGTTCCAGCGTCGTTCCCTTCGCGTCGAGGCCGTACGCATCCAGATGCCGCATGTCCCGGTGATAGAAGCCGTCGTGTTCGCGCGTCGTGCGGCCATCCGCGTCCGTCACGAGGAACGTCGACCCGTGGACCACGGCGCTGTCGGTCTTCATCGTCTTCGACGCAACCACCGGCCGCTTATAAAATGTCCTCGATAACTCCGGGAGCGGTGTCGAAGGAACGAGCGCTGCGGTCTTTTCGGGGACGAGTCGCCGGGGTCGTGGGCGACCGAACGTCGGCGAGCGTCCCGTCGTCGTGCGCGGACACGTACAGTGTCGGCGCGTACCCGTCGTCGACCGCGTACTCGGCACCGTCGTCGGTGAGCGACCACCGGAGAACGTCGCCGTCCCGATAGTCAACCTTGTACACCATCGGTTCACGGGTCGTCCGGGACGATACCGTCGGAGCCGGCTTCGTCCGGGGTCGTCCCGTCCATCTCTTCCGGGACCGTCCCGTTCGCCTCCTCCGGGGTCGTCTCCCCGGTCGCACTGAGGTCGGCGTTCAGGTCGGCTTCGAGATGGTCGAGGCGGTCCTCGAGGTCGTCGATGCGCTTCTGCTGTTCGAGGACGACGGAGACGAGGACCGTCACCTCGACGCGCTGGTGGTTCTGCAGTCCGCCCGCGTCGGCGTGTGCGCGAGCGTGCTCGAAGAGGCGGTCGAACGCCGCCTGGTCCTCGCGGCGCAGCGCCCGCCGGTAGTCGGACCACCGCGACTCCATGGCGCGCAGCAGGTCGCGGTACGTCGCGTTAGTTCGCCCCACGGGTCGTCACCTCCGTCGGCGTCGCCTCCACCGCGACCGCCGGATGGCGGGCGGCGAGCACCCGTCGCCAGTACGCGAGCGTCGTCTGCACGGTCCCGTCGCCGAGCGGGTAGACGAGCGTCTCGAAGTCCTCGCCCGCGAACCGCGGTCCGAACGCCGTCTGTTCGCAGCGGACCACCGCGTCCGCCGCCTCGTCGAGCGGAGCCGCGAAGCAGTCGTCGGCCGTCCGCGTCAGGACGACCGGCACTCCTTCTCGCTCGGCCACCTCCGCGACGAGGTCGACGCCCGCGGCGAGCATGCGTTCGCCCTGCGCGTCGGTGACGTCGTCGGACCGGTAGAACCAGTCGAACGCCGGCAGGACGACGAGAGGCGTCTCCTCGTCGAGTTCGCCGCGGAGGTCCCGGAGGATGCTCTGGTGCTGCCACGGCGTGAACCCGCGGGCGATTGCGACTCGTTCCAGGACGCGCGTGTTCGGGGCGATTCTCGCGAGCGGCTGGGTGGAGCCCTCGTCGCGCGCGTCGACCCAGACGGCCGTCCCGCCGTCGACGAGCAACCGGTCGAGCACGAGCGAGTGTAACGCGCCCGTCGTTCGTTCGTCCGTCTCGAGGAGCGTGATTCCTGGGTCGAGCGTCGGCAGGTCCGGACTCTGCTGTTGGCCCAGCATGACGGATAGACGTACTCCCCTCGGCCACATAGGCAAGACTGGGTCGTTTCCGGAGCTTCCGAAACCCGACGCGCGCGGCTCACCGCGCCCGGTACGTGCGTGCCCGGTTCTTCCCGTCGGCGACGACGAGGCGGTAGTGGTCCATCTTCGAGAGGTAGTTCCGGACGGTGCGTTTCGTCTTCGGGTCGTCGACGCGCTCGGCGTAGCGGTCGTACAGTTCCCCGGGGTCGAGTTCGCCCTCGTCCCGCAGGATATCGTAGAGGGCGCGCTGGTGCGGGTTCAGCTGTTCGACGGTCTTCTGGCGGACCTCGTCGCGGCCTTCCGGGACGGCCTCGTGGACGACGTCGGCGGTTATCTCGGCGCGGCCGTCCTGGTCCGCCAGCCTGGCGGCGTTCCTGAGAACGCTGATGGCGATCCGCGCGTCGCCCGCCGCGGCGTCGGCGATGAGGGCGAGTTCCTGCTTTCCGATTGCGCCTTCCGAAAGCCCCCACCGCGCTCGCGCCTGGAGAATCGAGACGAGTTCGTCGAGCGGGTACTTGTCGAACGAGATTCGGACGCAGGTCTGCAGGCGACTCGTGAGGCGGTCGTCGAGCTGCGAGAACAGCTCCTGTTCTCGGTTGGCGATGAGAATCATCGAGATGCGCTGCATCCGGTAGAGGTCGTAGAGCACGCTCTTGTCCTCCAGCTGGTCGACCTCGTCGAGGACGACGACGAACTGCGGCCCGTCGTACTCGCGGAGGCGGTCCAGCAGTTCGTCCTTCGGCGTCGAGCGGCGGTGGACGTCGACGGTGCAGTCGATGCAGTCGAGGATGCGGTAGAGCACCTGGAAGCGCGTGTAGTCCTGCCAGCAGTTGACGTACCGGGTGTTGATGTCGAGGACGTTCTCGCGGAGCCGTTCGACGGTGTACTTCGCGATGCAGGTCTTGCCCGCGCCGGACGGCCCCACCAGCAGCGAGGTCTCGCCCGGCTGACCGTCCATTATCGGCTTGAGCGTGTCGGACAGCCGATTCACCTCGGGGTTACGATGCTCGACCTCGTCGGGGATGAACTGGGGCTGGAGCACGCGAGCATCGCGAATCATCGTCTACCTGTCGTCTTCTGTGTCAGACCCCATAAACGGAAGCGTGTGCGTTCCGATTGTTCCGATAGCGACCGTCGCCCCGACTATCGCGGCAGAGCGCCGTTCACAGCGGCTTCCGCGGAAAACACCGCTGGCGGGGCGTCGCTCGGCAGTCGTTCGCAACCGGCGTCGACGCAACACCGGTCGCTCGCGGTGGAACTTCGGAAGAAGGTCCAGGTGCGAGAATTGAACCCGCGTCCCAGCCTCCACAAGGCTGGAGGATAGTCCACTACCCCAACCCGGACACGCAATTTCCGATTGACCGGTGAGATTGAAATACGTTTCGGAAGCGAGCGTACCTGTGACCGGTTCGCGTGGATACCTGGACGGTATCGGGCCCGCGGAACTCGCTCACGGGCGTAACCGTCCGGCGACGCGAGCCAGGAGCCCGGGACCGTCGGCGTCGACGGAGTTCCAGAGCGCGAACGCTCGGCTCACGTCGGCGTTCGTGCTGGCGACGATTGCCTCGTCGTCGGGCGCGACGACGACGAGGTTGACCTCGTACTGTCCGTAGTAGCCGTACTTCAGCAGCGTCCGGTCGCGGAAGCCGTCGACGAACTCGCGGACCGCTTCCGGAAGCGACGGCGCGACGAGCGCGAACGTGAACTCGGTGCCGTAATGCTTCTCGCTGGGTTCGATCCACTCCTCGGCGAGGTCGTGGCCCAGGTCCACGAGCGACCGGAGGTCGGCGACGCCCACTGCGTCGACGCGCCGGACGAACAGGTGCTCTTCGGCGCTGTGGTTCGCGTAGTTGAGCGCCCGGTGGAGGAACTGCTTCTGGTTCTCCATCACCAGTCGACCGTACAGGTCGAACGACTCGCCCCGGACCCGGACGTCCTTCTCGAGGTCGTAGTTCGTCAGCAGTCGGTCGCTCACCCGGTCCACGTACTCGTCGTCCCAGTCCGGCACGTCGGTCGGGTCGTCCCGCTCGGGAACGTCGACCGGGCCGGACCGCTCGGCCTCCCCGTCGACGCGCGTCCGGTCCGGGCCGTCGGTCGCGCCAGTCATGGGTCCCCCGGTCGTCGTTCGGCGCGGCGCGGCGCGAGCGACGCCCGGCCTCCCTGCGGCGAGATGACGGAACACATGCTCGACAGGTGGTCGGGGCGCGATAAATAATCGTCGCCGACGCGCCCCGGAGGTCGGCCGCGGGTCCGTGACCTCTCAGACGAGGTCGGCCATCTCGTCCAGGTGGTCGTCGTACACGTCGAGCGCGCGCTGGATGGGTTCGGGCGAGAACATGTCGACGCCGGCGGTCTCCAGCAGTTCGAGGGGATACTCGCGGGACCCGCTGCGAAGGAACTCCAGATAGCGCTCGGCGGCGGGTTCGCCTTCCTCGATTATCTGGTCGGCGAGCGCCACGGCGGCGCTGATACCGGTGCTGTACTGGTAGACGTAGTACGCGCGGTAGAAGTGGGGGATGCGCATCCACTCGCGCTCGATGCGGTCGTCGACGACCGCGGGTTCGTAGAACTCCCGCTTGAGGTTCCCGTAGATGTCGTCCAGTCGGTCGGGCGTCAGCGCCTCGTTGTCCTCGACGACGCGGTGGGCCCGGTGTTCGAAGTCGGCGAAGAGGGTCTGGCGGTACAACGTCGAGCGGAACCGTTCGAGGTACTCGTTGAGCACGTGGCGGCGGAACTCGGGGTCGTCGACGGTCTCGAGCAGGTGGTGGGTGAGCAGCGCCTCGTTGACCGTGCTGGCGACCTCGGCGACGAATATCTCGTAGCTACTGTAGGCGTACGGCTGGGTCTCGCTGGTGAGCTGGGAGTGAAGCGAGTGGCCGAGTTCGTGAGCCAGAGTGTACATCGAGGCGATGTCGTCCTGGTAGTTCATCAGGATGAACGGCTGCGTGTCGTAGGCACCGCCGCTGTACGCGCCCGACTGCTTGTCCTGGGTCTCGTACACGTCGATCCAGCGCGACTCGATGCCCTCCGCGATCCGGGACTGGTAGTCGTCGCCCAGCGCGGCGACCGCCTCGGTGACGTACTCCGCGGCCTGATCGTACTCCAGGTCGGGACTCTCGGATTCGGTCATCGGCATGTAGAGGTCCCACATCCGGAGTTCGTCGACGCCGAGCGACTCGCGCTTGAGTTCGGCGTGGCGGTGGAGTTTGTCGAGGTTGTCCCGGACGGTGTCGAGCAGGTTGTCGTACACCTCCACGGGGACGTTCGGGCCGTCCATCGCCGCCTCGCGGGCGGTGTCGTAGTTCCGGGCGCGGGCGAGTTTCACGTCGGCCTTGACGCTGTTCTTGTACGCCGCGCCGACGGAGTTGCGCACCTCGCTCCACTCGTCGAAGTACCCCTCGTACACGTCGCGGCGGAACTCCCGGTCCGGCCGCTTGAGCAGGTTCGTGAAGTTGCTCTGGGTTATCTCGACCGCCTCGCCGTCGGGGTCCTCCACGGTCGGGAACTCCATGTCGGCGTTCGACAGCAGGTTGTAGATTTCGCCGGACGCGCCGGTCACCTCGCCGAGTTCCGCGAGCAGGTTCTCGACCTCTGCGGAGCGGGTGTGCTCTTTCATCCGCATCACGTCGTCGAGGTAGTGCTCGTACTGCTCCAGCTCCTCCGTCTCGTCGACCATCCGGTCGAGTTCGTCGCGGTCCAGCGATTGAATCTCGGGCTCGACGAAGCTCGTCGCGCTCTGGGCGCGGGAGGCGAGCGACTGGGCGCGGGAGGCGAGCGCCTGGTACTCCTGGTCGGAGGTGTCCTCGTCGCTGCGCATGCGGGCGTAGGAGACGACCTGCTCGACCTCCCGACCGAGTTCGTCCGAGAGCTGCAGGACTTCCAGCAGCGTCTCGCCGTCTTCGGTCGCTCGTCCCTCGTACGCCTCGACGTCTTCCAGCCGGTCCTCGACGGCCTCGTAGGCGTCCTCCCAGTCGTCGTCGGTCGCGTAGATGCTCTCCAGGTCCCACTTGTACTGCGATTCGACGTCGCTCCGTTCGGGGACAGAACTCATACCACGACCGTAAGGACAGCCACGCCGTAAGCGTTGGTATTTCGGAAGCTTCTCGCGGCCCGCCAGCACCGCTCGACGCCGTCAGCGCGTCGGTCGGTCGTCGGTCTCGCCCTCCTCGATGGCCGACCGGTTTTCCTCCCGACCGCCGACCTGCTTTCCCTCTCTGCCGCCCGGAACGAAGGTATTATGACGTGGCATTGCAGTTCGTTATAAATTCTTTGCGTAATGCTTATATGTCTCTCTCACTGTAAGTGGTATGATAACGATGTTCGCGGAATTCTCGAGCGGCTACTACCTCGGACGGCTGTACGTCGAGCCACACGACGGCGAGCGTGCGGTCATGCGGCGCAACCAGCACGAACGCGTCAACCGGGAACTGTACAACAGCGGCGAAGGAATCGAGCGTCTCGACTCCCCGCTCGTGATGAAACTCGGCCGGAAACATCTCTCCGTCCACGGCGACGACGGCGTCCCCGAGGGGACCCTGGCGATTCCCGACGACCTGCTCGAGGGGACGTCCGTCGAGAACCCCCCGGAGCTAACCGAGGTCCTGCTGGCGAAGGCCGACCGTGCCGCACAGATACTACAGTATCAGGACGAACTCCCCGGCTTCGGGACCGGCGGTCGGGACGGAAGAACTCCCTTCTAGAATCAGTGGGCGTAGCGGAGGACGCCCGAGAGACCGTCGTCGCCGTCCTCCATCTTGTCGAGAGCGTCCTCGAAGTCGGCGCGTCTCACCTCGGTCCGGCCGTCGCGGATGGCGAACATGCCGGCCTCGGTCGTCAGGCTCTCTATCTCCGCGCCGCTGAAGCCGTCGACCTCGCTGGCGAGCTGGGCGTAGTCCACGTCGTCGGCGACGTTCATGTCGCGGGTGTGGATTTCGAGGATGCGCTCGCGGCCCTCCTCGTTGGGGTTGGGCACTTCGATGAGGCGGTCGAAGCGGCCGGGGCGGAGGATGGCGCGGTCGAGCATGTCGAAGCGGTTGGTAGCGGCGATGATGCGGATTTCGCCGCGGTCCTCGAAGCCGTCCATCTCGCTGAGCAGTTGCATCATCGTGCGCTGGACCTCCGCGTCGCCCGACGTCTTCGAGTCGGTCCGCTTGGAGGCGACGGCGTCTATCTCGTCGATGAAGATGACCGCGGGCTCGCGCTCGGCGGCGAGTTCGAACAGGTCGCGCACCAGCCGCGCACCCTCGCCGATGAACTTCTGGACGAGTTCGGAGCCGGCCATCTTGATGAAGGTGGCGTCGGTCTGGTTGGCGACAGCCTTCGCCAGCATCGTCTTGCCCGTGCCGGGCGGACCGTACAGCAGCACGCCGCTCGGCGGTTCGACGCCGGTCTTCTCGAACTGTTCGGGGTTCACGAGCGGCTGTTCGACCGCCTCGCGAACCTCTCGAATCTGCTCGTCGATACCGCCGATGTCCTCGTAGGTCACCGCGGGCGAGGCGTCGACCTCCATCGCCTGCGCGCGGGCGTCGGTTTCCGCGTCCAGGATGGTCTCGATGGTGAACGAGTCGTTGACCGCGACGCGGTCGCCTGCGTCGAGCTTCTCGCGGAACTGGGCCGAGACCTCCGTCAGCACCTCCTGGTTGTTACCGTGCTGTTTGATGACGACGCCGTCGTCGGTGATGTCCTCGACGGTGGCGACGTACAGCGAGGTGGTCTTCAGCGTCTCGTTCTCTCGTTCGAGTCGGTCGACCTGTTCGGCGAGGTCCTCTCGACGCTCGGCCGCAGCGTCGACGCGCTCGCTCAGTTTCTCGTTGACCTGGACGATGTCCGCGTAGTGCTCGCGAAGCGCGGCCAGCCGCTCCGCATCGGACATCTCCGGGTCTATCTCCAGTGTCGGCCGGTCGGGAACCGATGGGCTACGCGACATTTCTTGTTCATTCGTATGTCGCCACATTAAAAGTGCCTTTGGGTCGCGGCGGACGTGTCGGCTGTCGCAACCGGTCGACGATTTCGCCGATGTCGGTCGATTCGGGGCCTCGACGGCGGTATTTTCGACTCCCAATCGAGTGAATTTGTCCGCTGACTGGTGGTGAGTCGGCGCCCTCGCTGTCTTTTACTTGTCGGCCGGCATCGAGAGTGCGTGACGATTCGACGCCGGCCGTCTCGACTCCCGTCGACCGACGAGTCGTGGAACGGCGGTCCGTCGAGAACGGCGTCGCCGGTTCAGCTCTCGTCGTCGCCGAGGACGTCGGTCGTCACGGTCTTCTCGTAGTTGAGCGCGTCGAGCGCTATCTTCTGGGTGTGCCCGCGGTACTCGACGACGACGTAGTACGACACCTTCATCTGGCTACGCTCGCCGCGCCGGATGTGGGTCTTCCACCACTCGCCGAGTTGCGAGTTGTCGAGGGTCATCTCGTCGGCGACGGTGCGGGTGGAGTACGGTGCGACCGCGACGGACTTGGCCTTCGACTCGTCGGCGAGGACGACGCCGTTCATCGTCACGCGGTAGCCGACCTCGGTGATGTGGATGGGCTCACCGCGCTCGTTCTCGATGGTCGCGGCGGTGTCGATGGGCGTCTCCGGCATCGTCGCCTCGCCCCACTCGGCGCTCATGTCCGAGACGCGTCCGACGCGTCGTCCCTCGACGGCGAGCGTCTGGGCCGACGTGTTGTCGACCGGACCGAGCATGTCGGTGGTGAAGCGACCGCGCTCCGCGGGGCGGTCGAGCGGGAGCCGGGCGAACCCGGTGTCGATGGTCACGTCGCGGTCGACGACGCGCCGGCTCTCCTCGCCGTTGTTGACGTGGCTGACCCACCACGACTGCACCTCGCGGTCGGTGATGGCCGCGGAGAACGCGAGTTCGTTCCGACCGGGCGCGACGTGGCGAGACACCGTCTCGTTCGCCAGGGACACGTCGTTCATCAGCACGGAGTAGCGGGTTTCGAACGAGAGGTCGTCGGCGAACGCGGCGTCGGCACCGTTGGGGTTCTCGACGACCGCGGTCGTCCGGACGCGGGTGTCGCCCTGGTCGGGGACGACCCACTCGCTGTCGACATCGCCGACCGACGGCGCCTCGAACGCCGCCTCGCCGGGGCGCTCGACGGTCTTCGTCGTCGACTCCCCGTCGCCGAGCATGTCGGTCGTGAAGACGACGCGCTCGCTCAGGAAGGACAGCGGGACGCGTTCGGTCTCGCCGTCTTCCTCCATCAGCGCGTAGAACTGCACGTCCATCGTCGTCTTCTCGTCGTTCCGGACGTGGCTGGTCCACCACTGCGGGAGCTTCGAGTTGTCCATCGCCGAGTCGATGTCGATGGTCGTCGTCTCGCCCGCGCCGATGCGGACCTCGCCGTCCGTCGTCCCCTGGGCGACCTCCACGTCGTTCATCGTGATGCTGTAGCCGAGTTTCGAGAACACGACCGTGCCGTTACCGGGGTTCTGCACCGTCGCGGCGAACCGGATGGGCGTCTCCTCCGTCGTCGCCTCGCCCCACGAGGCGTCCGTCTTCGTCGCCTTCAGGACGGTCCGGTTGTCGACCGTCAGCGCTCGCGTCTCGTCCTCGTCGAACGCCGAGAGGATGTCGGTGCTGAACGTGCGCTTCTGGGCGGGTAGCGACTCGGTGAAGAACGGGACGCCGACGCTCGGCGTCACCGTCATCGTCGTCTGCTCGCCGCCGTTGACGTGCGTCGCCCACCAGTTCGGTATCTTCTCGTTGTCTATCTTCGCCGACAGCGAGACGGTCGAGCGCCCCGTTCCGAGGCCGACTCCGCTCTCTTCGCCCTCGCCGACGGTCACGCCGTTCATGCCTATCTCGTACCCCATGTCGACCACGGGAGGGACGCCGACCGGGTTCGGGTTGTTCACGACGACGTTCGTCCGTATCTCGGTCGACTCCTCGCTCACCGTTCCCCACTCGCTGCTGGTCGATTCGACCGTCGGCTGGGCGACCGAGACGAGTCCCGACGTGAGCGCCACGCCGAGTCCCCCGGCGGTGACGACGAGCACCGACAGGACGGCTACCGCGACCTTGCCGAGCAAACTATTCGGCCGCACGGATAACAACACCTACTGACAGGTGCGAAAGACGGTAGTTCATGCGTGGGCTCTTGCGAAGCCGACGGTAAGAATCTTTACCTGGAGAGTTCCATCAGCTATCTGATGGCATGCGTTCGACCGTCCCGGAACGCGACTCCGACCTCGTCGCCGACGGCCGGCGAACCGCCGGGCGCGACGGTCGGGTCGTCCCCGTCCGGCGTCGGGCGTTCACGGGAGGCGACCGCTCCGTCGGCGTACGCGTCGAACCGACGCCCGCCGACCGAGAGCGCGACCCGTCGACGACCGTCCTCGGGGAACACGCGTTCGACCCGGACGCGGAAGTCGGGGTCGGACGGGTCGAGTTCCACGTACTCGGGTCGGACCGCGAGGTACTCCCCGTCGGCCGTGACCGGCGTTCCGGGGAGCCTGCCGTCCTCCAGTTCGAGGCAGTTCGCCCCCGTGAACCGTGCGACGAACGGACTCGCCGGCCGTTCGAAGATGGCGTCCGGTGAGTCGACCTGGACGATGTCGCCGTCGTCGATGACCGCGATGCGGTCGGCGAGCATCCGGGCCGTCGTCCGGTCGTGCGTGACGTACACTGCGGTCTCGTCGGCGAGCACGTCCGCGAGGTCCTCGCGCAGCGACTGGCGGGTCGGCACGTCCAGCGCCGAGAGGGGTTCGTCCAGCAGGAACGCGTCCGGCCGGACGAGCAGCGCACGCGCCAGCGCGACCCGCTGGCGCTCGCCCCCGGAGAGGGTCGGCGGGTAGCGGTCCGCGAGGTCCGCGACGCCGAGCGCGTCGAGCAGGCCCGCCGGGTCCCGGGTATCGTCGTGGTACCGCCGTCCGAAGGCGACGTTCTCGCGCACGGAGAGGTGGGGGAACAGCGCGTAGTCCTGGAAGACGAACCCGAGGTCGCGCTCCTCCGGGGCCAGCCCCGACAGCTCCCGGCCGGCCAGCGTCACCGTCCCGTCGTGGTCGTGGAACCCCGCCACTGTCTCCAGCAGGAGCGTCTTCCCGCTCCCGCTCGGTCCCAGGACGGCGAGCGTCTCGCCCGCCGGCACCCGGAGGTCGGCGCGCACGTCGAACCGTTCGGCCCCCTCGGCGGTGAACGTCGCCGACACCTCGACGTCGAGGCTCACGGCCACCCCCCGTCGTCGTAGGCCAGCGAGCGGACGACCAGGAAGATGGCGACCGAGAGCGCGAGCAGCAGCGTCGCCACCGCGCCGGCCTCGTCGAGTCCGCCTGTGGTGTACTCCCTGAAGATGAACACGGGTGCGTGCTGGGTCTCCGCCTTCTCTCCGAACAGCGGCGGGTAGACCACGTCGACGTTGTACGCGACGATGGCGACCGCGCCGAACTCCGAGACGGCCCGCGCCCACGCCAGCACGCCGCCGGTGAGTACGCCCCGGACCGACAGCGGTGCAGTCACGCGCCGGAATGTCTCCCACCGATTCGCGCCGAGGGTCCGAGCCGCGTACTGAAGCCGCGAGTCGACGGCCTCGAACCCCTCGCGGGCGGCGTTGACCGCGAACGGCGCGCTCACGAACGTCATCGCCAGCACCATCCCGGTCATCGTCCCGAGCACCGAGAAGTCGTAGCGAAAGCCGCCGAACAACGGCACGTCGAAGAGGAGACCGAACGCGGCGAACTCGCCGGGAATCGTCACTGCGAGCCAGTCGAACGTGCCGTCGCCGCTGTACGCGAAGAGGACGGCGAGTCCGGCGACGCTGTGCGGGACGACCAGCGGCAGGTCGACGAGGCTCTCGACGAGCGCCTGCCCGGGGAAGCCCCGCGCGAGCACCAGCGCCAGCGGCACGCCGAGCGCGACCGACAGCAGCGCCGCGAGCATCGGCGCGTACACGGAGACGTACAGCGCGCGGTGTACCGCGGGGTCGGTCGCCTTCTCGACGACGATACCCGGGTCCTGACTCGCGACCAGCATCAGCAGCGGGAGCGCGAGTAACACGAGCAGGACGCTTCCGAGCGTGGCCGCGGCGACGCCGAACGTCCCGCGGTCGCGGTAGTGGGCGACCGCGCCGGTGCTCGCCACGGCGAAGAGCGCGTACGCACCCGGAAGGTCGACGCCGAAGGCGAACGCGAACGCGAGCAGTTGCACCGTGACGAACGCGAGCACCGTCGTCCCCGTTCCGAGCGCGACGGCGGGACTGCCGCGGGTCGTCTCTGTACTCACGGCTTAGACCTTCATCGGACCGAGCGAGGACTTTTCTTTCGCGTGGTTCGCCACGCGCTCCGGCACCGCGTCGGTCGCCGCCGTCACCGCCGGTTCGACGGGCTGGAGTCCCTTGCTCTTCAGTATCTTCCGACCGGGCTCGGTTATCATGTACTCGACCCACTTCGCGCCGAGGTCGGGCGCTTCCGCGTTGCCCGGGACGGTGACGCCGTAGGCGATGGGCGCGCCCGTGAACGTCTCCCCGTCGGTCGTCACCTTCGCCTTCGCGTAGTGCTTCGCGTACCTCTCTGTCGCCCTGGAGAGGTCGACCTCCGGCTGGAGTTCGACGTAGGGGAGGTCGGTGGAGGTGCTGATCGACTGGTAGTAGAAGGCGTAGTCGAGCGCGCCGGCCTCCAGTTGGCCTTCGAGGTTCGTCTCGGTCCCGGTCGGCACCGTCGAGTTGTCACGGAGCTTCCGGTAGGTCGACTCGTCGTAGAGGCGGCTCCCGTCGAACTCCTCCGTGCCGAGTTGCATCGTCATCACCGCCCGGTAGCCGCCAGGGTCGATGGCGGGGTCGCTGTGCCCGACGGTGACGTCGTCGCGCGACAGGACCTCCCACCAGTTGTCCGTCGAGATGTCGTCGGCGCCGGGCGAGTCCTCGCGGTACTGGATGGACATCGCGTTCGTGGCGAAGATGGCGTACCAGTCGCCGTGCTTCGGCAGGAGGCGGTCCCGGATGAGCCGGAAGTCGGAGACGCCGAGCACGTCGGCGCTCCGACCCTGTTCGGTTATCTTCTTCGTCGAGGCGACCGACCCCTTCGCCTCGCGGCTCACCGAGACGCCGTACTTCTCCTCGAACTTCGGTTCGGCGGCGCCGAACGGCGGTTCGAGGCTGCCCGCGTGGAAGACGGTCATCGAGTCCGCGCCCGACGACCCTCCATCCGTCGTGTCGGTTCCGCCGTCCGTCGTGTCGTCCCCGCCGCCGTCCTGGCTGCTGACGCAGCCGGCAAGACCGACCGCTCCCAGCGAGCCGACGCCCGCAAGGAACCGTCGGCGAGTGCGTTGTTCCCTCATCGATACAACGACGTTCTCCCGCACGGGACATAACGGTTTTGCCGACGCGGGTTCGACGCGGTAGCATGGACGCCGGGTTCGACGCGCACCTCCGCGCCGACGGAGTGGCGTTCGACGCCGACGACGCGGCCCTCCTCTCGGCCGTCGCCGAGTCCGGGTCGCTCAACCGCGCCGCCGAGTCGCTCGGTCGGTCGTACTCCCGGGCACACGCCCGCCTCACCGACCTCGAAGACGCCTTCGGTCCGCTCGTCGAGCGCCAGCGCGGCGGCTCCGGGGGCGGCGGCAGCGAACTGACCGACCGCGCCGAGGAACTGCTCGCGCGCTTCGACCGCCTGCGCGCGGAGTTCACGGGGACGGCGGAGGTCGAAGAGACGGTCCTGACCGGCCGCGTCGTCGGTCGCGAGGGGGAACTCGCCACCGTCGAGACGCCGGCCGGTCGCGTCCGCGCGCTCGCCGGCGACGCCGCCGTCCCGGAGGCCGACGCCGTGCAGGTGAGCGTCCGTGCCGACGCCGTGACGCTGCACGCCCCCGCCGACGCCCCGGCGACCGACGCGACCAGCGCCCGCAACCGGTTCGCCGGCGAGGTCGCGAGCGTCGAGCGCGGCGAGGCCGTCGCGCGCGTGGTCGTCGACGTGGACGCGGACGCTCCGCTGGCGGCGCTGGTGACGATGGATAGCGTCGAGAAACTGGCCTTGCGGCCCGGCGTGAGGGTGGTCGCGTCGTTCAAGGCGACCGCGACGCGCGCGACGCCGGAGTAGACCGCGGGGTTACACTCGCGCGCTCTCGACCAGTTCGGCCAGTTCCTCGCGCACGTCGTCGTCGACCGGTCGGTGCGGTTTCCGCGCGTAGCCCGCCGGCGCTCCCCGCTCGCGCATCGCCGCCTTCGCACCGGGAACGCTGTACCTCGACGTGATGGCGTGGTTCAACTCGACCAGTCGGGCGTTCAACTGGCGCGCCTCGTCGTCCTGGCCCGCTCGCCGGAGCCGGAATATCTCGTCGGCGCGCTCGGGCGCGACGTTCGCCAGCGCGAGCACGCCGCCGTCGGCCCCCGCGTCGAGGCCGGCGGCGTAGACGCTCCCGCTGCCGACGAGCAGGTCGAAGTCGACGTTCGCCATGCGAGCGCGCTCGCGCTGGAGCCGTTCGAGGTCGCCGCTGGAGTCTTTCATCCCCGCGACGTTGTCGTGGTCCGCGAGGTCCGCGACCGTCGCGGCGTCGAGCGCGACCCCGGTGAACGCCGGGACGCTGTAGAGGTACACCGGAACCGGACTCTCGTCGGCCACCTCGCGGTAGTAGTCGACGAGCGCGTCCGGAGCGTGGTTGTAATAGAACGGCGTCACCACGAGCGCCGCGTCCGCCCCCGCGTCGGCCGCGCGCTCGGTCGCCCGGAGCGTCTCCCGCAGGCCGGGGTGGCCCGTCCCGGCGAGCACCGGCACGTCCGCCGTCTCGGCGACGATTTCGACGACCCGGGCGCGCTCGTCGGCGCTCATCAGTTCGGCCTCGCTGTTCGACCCGCAGGGGACGAGGAAGTCGACGCCGCGCTCCTCGACCCACGCCACCAGTTCGCGCAGTTTCGCCTCCGCCAGGTCGCCGTCCTCGTCGAACGGCGTCACCAGCGGTACGCCGGTTCCGTCCATGTCCGAACCCACACGTGGCGGCGCCTTGAATCGAAGGGATGGGGCAGACGACTCTCGCCGCGCGGGTCGACCGGCGTCTCGCCGCGAGAGAGAAGGTATTTGACGCCCGGACCAGTACGCGACGATGATGTACGATTTCCTCGTCGTCGGGGCGGGACCGGCCGGTTCGCGGTTCGCGCGCCGGGCCGCCGAGGCCGGTCACGACGTGCTCGTGCTGGAACGGGGTGAGGTCGGCGAGCCACTGGCCTGTTCGGGCCACGTCAGCACCGACGTCTGGGAGTTCACGCCGCCGGACGCTCGCGAGGAACTGCTCCAGAACGAGGTGTACGGCGCGCGGTTCCACGTCGGCGGTCCCGGGAGCGACGACCATCCGTTCTACAAGGACGAGGTCGTCTCGAACGTCATCGACCGCGTGGGCCTGGACCGCACGCTCGCCGACGCGGCCCGCGACGCCGGGGCCGACCTCCGGGAGAACCACAGCGTCTCCACCGTCGACGAGCACGGCGACCGCGTGGACGTGACGGCGTCCACGCCGGACGGCACCGAGGAGTTCAGCGCGAAGATGGTCGTGGGCTGTGACGGTCCCGTCTCGCGGGTCCGGCGCGAACTGGGGCTACCGGAACCGGGCGAGAAGCTCCAGGGCGTGCTGGGGTTCGCCGAAGAGGCGGACCCGGGCGACTTCGTGGACGTGCACCTCACCGCACCGCGGTTCTTCGCGTGGCGCATCCCGCGCGGCGACGCCGGCGTGGAGTACGGCCTGGCCGCACCGCCGGGGAGCGACCCCTCCGCCCGCGAACTGTTCGAGCGGTTCACCGCTGAGTACGACGTGGAGACGAGCGACTTCTGTGCCGGCATGATTCCCATCGGACCGCCGCGGTCGGTGACCGCCCACCGCGGATTCCTGCTCGGCGACGCCGCCGCGCAGACGAAGCCGTTCACCGGCGGCGGCATCCTCTACGGCATGACGGCCGCGGACCACGCGGTCCGGACCGTCGACCCCGACGACCCCGCCACGCTGGCCGACTACGAGGACGCGTGGCGGTCGGACCTGAAGAGCGAGATTCGCCTGGGACACCTGGTCCGGCGGGCGTACTCGCTGCCGGAACCGGTCCAGACCACGGGGCTGCGGGCGCTCTCGGGCGAAATCGCGGTCCACATGGACCGCCCGACGTCGTTCTTCTCGCCCGAGCACCTCAAGACGCTGCTCTCGCGGACGTGAGCGCCCGGCGGAACGCCCGCCGTCGGGAGTCCAGGCGGCGTGTCGGACGGAGAGAGCTATGCAGGTAAGGCTAAAACCCGGGGTGACATAGGGACGGATATGAAGGCCAAGCGGGAGTATCGACGCCGCGCGGACGTCGAGGTCGAGATCCTCGACGCCCTCGTCGACCGGAGCGAGGAGGGGATGACGGTCTTCGAACTCCGGTCGCACGTCGAGGTCGACATCGACGAGATAGAGGGCGCGCTGGGCAACTTAAAGGAGGACGACCTCATCTGCGCCGAGATGAAGGACGGCCGCACCCTCATCAAGCCCGACGAGCGCGTCGTCCCCGACCCGGAGGAGGAAACCGGGGAGGAGCCGTCCATCGTCGACCGCATCATCGACCGACTGCCGCTGTAGTGACCCGTCCGCGAACCGCCGCTCCGACGACCCCTGCCGTCCCCGCGTCCCACCGAGGGCGGCCTCCGAAGGGGCCCTCCCCGTCCTCGTTCCTCTTCGTCACGTCCTCGGCCGTCTCCGCGACGTCCGAGCGCCCCGTCCGCGCCGCGGTCGGTCCGTCGCGCCGTAGAATCACGCTTTTACCCCCACGGAACCGAGTACGACCGTGACTCTGCTCGAAGACATCCACGCCGACCACGGGGCCGAGTTCGACTCGGTCGGCGGGCGGCGGGTTCCGCGCGACTACGGTCGACCCGAACGCACCCACCGCGCGGTCCGGAACGGCGTCGGCCTCACGGAGATGCCGTACGGCGTCGTGGTCGTCGCGGGCGACGACCGTATCGAGTACGTGAACAACGTCGTCTCGAACGAGGTTCCCAGGGAGGACGGCGAGGGCCGGTACGCGCTGTTGCTCGACCCGCAGGGCCGCGTCGAGACGGACATGTACGTCTACTGTGCGGGCGACCGCCTCCTGCTCTTCGTCCCGCCCGGGGAGGCCACCTCGCTCGCGGAGACGTGGCGCGAGAAGGTGTTCATCCAGGACGTCGACATCTCGGTCGCGACCGACGATTTCGGCGTCTTCGGCGTCCACGGGCCGAAGGCGACGGAGAAGGTGGCGAGCGTACTCAATTCCGCCAGCACGCCCGACGAACACCTCTCCTTCGCCCGCGGGAAGATAGCGGACGTGGGCGTCACCGTCGTCCGTACCGACGCCCCGACCGGCGAAGAGGGGTACGAGATCGTCTGTACGACGGGCGAGACGGAGGACGAGACCGGGACGTCGCGGTCGAACGTCCGACTCGTCTTCGACACGCTCCTCACGCGCGGACTGAACGCCGTCCCGTTCGGCCGCCGGACGTGGGAGTCGCTGACCCTGGAAGCGGGGACGCCGCTGTTCGAGTTCGAACTCGCCGACGAGCTGCCGAATGACCTCGGCCTGCGCAACGCCCTGGACTTCGAGAAGGGCTGTTACGTCGGCCAGGAGGTCGTCTCCCGCATCGAGAACCGCGGTCAGCCGAGCCAGCGACTCGCCGGCCTCCTGCCGGAGTCGGTGCCGGACCGCGGTGCGGCCGTCTTCGCCGGCGACGAGGCCGTCGGCGAGGTGACCCGCGCGGTCGAGAGTCCGATGCGCGACGAACCCGTCGCCCTGGCGTTCGTGGACTTCGACGTGACTCCCGAAACGGACGTGACCGTTCGCGTCGACGGCGAAGAACGGCCCGCCGAGGTCGCCGCCCTCCCGTTCGTCGAGGGGAGCGACCGCTCGGGGCGCGTGCCGCGCTACGAGTAACCGTCGAAAACGCGCTGGGCGACCGGCCGGCGCGTTCACGACGGCGCGTACGACGGGGCAGGAGAACCGCGAGAGAAAGAGAGCGCCGAAAGACCTGTCGACCGCGCGTCGGTCAGAACTTCTCGAGGTACTTCTCCTTCTCCCACGGGGAGACGTGGGTGCGGTAGTCGGCCCAGTCGGCGCGCTTGGCCTTCACGAACTTCTCGGTGACGTGCTCGCCGAGGCCCTCGCGGACGACCTCGTCCTCTTCGAGCGCGTCGACGGCGTGACCGAGGCTGTCCGGCAGGGTGGTGATGCCGTAGTCGTCGAGTTTGGCCTCGTCGAACTCGTAGATGTCCTCGCGGACGGGGTCGCCGGGGTCGATCTCGTTCTCCATGCCGTCAAGGCCGGCCTGGATGATGGCCGCCAGCGCGAGGTAGGGGTTACACGAGGGGTCGGGGCTGCGAATCTCGAAGCGCGAACTCGTGCCCGCGGCGTCGGGGACGCGGATGAGCGCCGAGCGGTTCACGTCGCTCCACGCGACGTACACCGGCGCTTCGTAGCCGGGAACGAGGCGCTTGTAGGAGTTGACGGTCGGGTTTGTGACCGCGGTGAACGCCTGGGCGTGTTCGAGGATGCCGCCCATGAAGTGGTACGCCGTCTCGCTGAGGTTGAACTCGTCGTCGTCGTCGGCGAAGGCGTTACCCTCGTCGTCGAAGAGGCTGATGTGGCTGTGCATGCCCGAACCGTTTATCTCGCCGATAGGCTTGGGCATGAAGGTCGCGTGGATGTCGTTCTGTTCGGCGACGGCGCGGACGACGGCGCGGAACGTGGCGATGTTGTCGGCGGCCGAGAGCGCATCGTCGTACTTGAAGTTGATCTCGTGCTGGCCGTCGGCGACCTCGTGGTGGCTGGCCTCTATCTCGAAGCCCATCTCTTCGAGCGTGAAGATGATCTCGCGGCGCACGTCCGACGCGAGGTCCTTCGGCGCGAGGTCGAAGTAGCCGCCCGTGTCGTGGGGGTCTGTCGTCGCGTTCCCCTCCTCGTCCTTCTCGAAGAGGAAGAACTCGGGTTCGGGGCCGATGCTGACGGTGTACCCCATCTCCTCGACGTCGGCGAGGACGCTCTTCAACACCTGGCGGGGGCCGCCCGCGAACGGCGTCCCGTCGGTGTTGACCACGTCGCAGATAAGGCGCGCGCTCGCGGTGTCGCCGTCCGAGCGCCACGGGAGAACGGTGAACGTGGACGGGTCCGGTTCGAGACGCATGTCGCTCTCCTGGATGCGGACGAAGCCCTCGATGCTGGACCCGTCGAACCAGATGCCCTCGTCGAACGCCTTCTCGACCTGGTGAGCGGGGACGCTGACGTTCTTCACGGTCCCCGTGATGTCGGTGAACTGGAGGCGGACGAAATCGACGTTTTCGCTCTCTATCTCGTCGAGCACTTCCTGTTCTTCACTCGATAGCCCCTCTTCTTTGGTAGTGGCAATATTTCCGTCTGTCATCCTTATCTACAGCCAACGCAAATACATCCACCATTAAAACGGTACCGGTTGGGCAATTGTGCAATAAGCTCCCAGAATTGGATATTCGTTAAATTCTAAAGGGTGGAGTGGATTGGTGAGTGTAATGACGTACGAAAATCTCGATGCGAAACTGGTCAACGAACTGCTCGGCGACGGACGCGCGAGCCTGCGAAGCCTCGCGGAAGAGCTCGACGTCTCGGTGACGACCGTCTCGAACCACCTGAACGACCTCGAAGAGCAGGGAGTTATCCAGGGGTACACGCCGAAGGTCGACTACGACGAACTCGGATACGACGTGACCGCGGTCGTCCAGCTGAAGGTCGAGGGGAACGCGCTCCCCGAGGTGACCGACCGGCTCCGCGACCACGACCAGATGATAAGCGTCTACGAGGTGACGGGCGACTACGACATCATCGCAATCGGGAAGTTCACCGACACGGACGGGATGAACGAACAGATCAAGCAGCTGCTCGTCGACCCCGACGTGAAAGAGAGCAACACCAGCGTCGTCCTGAACGCCGCCAGCGAGCACGAGCAGTTCGACCTGAAACTCGAAGAGTAGACCGCTCGCGGTTTCGCGCGGCGTCTATTCCTCCCCGAACCATCATAAAAATTCTTTACTAGCCCGTTAAACTTAATATACGAGGATCTGAACACAGAATCGAGCGGACCGCGGCGCGCTCGTGCCACCATCCGAGTTCCGGATCGGTCTGCCAGCACACACATGTCAGAGAACTCCGAACCCGTCGGGACGCCGGTACCGTCCGTCCTCTTCTCGACGCTGGCCAGTCCTCGTCGACGGCACGTCCTCAGACAGTTACTGGAGCGCGACGCTTCCGTCTCGCTGACGCGACTCGCCCGGAACGTCGCCGCAAGCGAAGACGACGTCGAACGCGTGTACGCGGAACTGCACCACAGACACGTCCCGAAACTGGTCGACGCGGGCCTCGTCACCCGCGAGCAAGGTGGCGACGCGGTCACCCTCACTGACGGCGGGGGCGTCGTCGAACCGTACCTCGAACTCGCGACGCGTTTGGCAAACGTTCCGGAAGCGTAGTTCGGTCCGGGTTCGACGCGTCGCTGGTGGTCGAAGAAAAATCGAGAATCCGTCGTAGTACGTCTGCGTCGTGAGACGGAGAGCGGTTCGTCGGGGCCGAGCGATGAAATTCCTCCTACGCCGGAATTTACATCGCGCCGCCCATGCCACCCATACCGCCCATGCCGCCCATGCCGCCGCCCATACCGCCGGGGCCGCCGGCACCGGGGCCGCCGGGGCCGCCGCCCATGTCGTCGTCGTCCGAGTCGACCTGACCGCCTTTCAGGTCGCCGGCAGCGATGACGTCGTCGATGCGCAGCAGCATGACCGCGGCCTCGGTCGCGCTCTCGACGGCCTGGGTCTTCACGCGAAGCGGCTCCACGACGCCGTCGTCCTCCATGTCGACGATTTCACCGGTGTAGGCGTCGAGACCGGCGCGGTCGTCGCCGCCGTCGTGCTGGCTCCGCAGGTCGACCAGCGAGTCGATGGGGTCGAGACCGGCGTTCTCGGCGAGCGTGCGCGGGATGACCTCGAGGGTGTCCGCGAACGCTTCGACGGCCAGCTGCTCGCGGCCGCCGACGCTGTCGGCGTAGTCGCGGAGTGCGAGTGCGAGCTCCGTCTCGGGCGCGCCGCCGCCGGGCAGGACCTTGCCGTCCTCCAGCGTGACGCGCACGACGCCGAGCGAGTCCTCGATGGCGCGTTCGACCTCGTCGACGACGTGTTCGGTGCCGCCGCGGAGGATGAGGCTGACGGACTTGGCCTCCTCGACGTCCTCGACGAAGATGCGCTGGTCGCCGCCGACGTCCTTCTGGGCGACGGAGCCGGCGAAGCCGAGGTCGTCCTCCTCGATGTCGCTGACGTTGCTGACGAGGGTCGCACCGGTCGAACGGGCCAGCTTCTCCATGTCGTCGGACTTCGCGCGACGGACCGCGATGATGCCCTTCTCGGCGAGGAAGTGCTGGGCCATGTCGTCGATGCCGCCGTCCACGAAGACGGCGTCGGCACCGGCCTCGTCCAGCGCGTCGACCATCTCGCGGAGCTGCTCTTCTTCCTGGTCGAGGAACTGCTGGAGCTGGTCGGGGTCGGTGACGTTGACCTCGGCGTCGATTTCGGTCTCCTGAATCTCGAGCGCGTCGTCGAGGAGAGCGACGTTGGCGTCCTCGGCGAAGTACGGCATGTTGTCGTGGACGCGCTCCTTGTCGACGATGACGCCCTCGACGAGCTCGGACTCGTCGATGGTGCCGCCGACGACCTTCTCGACCTTGATGTTGTCCGTGTCGACGTCACCGTTGTCGGCGACGCTCTGGACGGCGCGGACGACGAGCTCCGAGAGGTGGCCCTTGGCGTTCTCCGCGCCCTTGCCGGTCATCGCCGTGGAGGCGATCTTCTCGAGCTGCTCGGTGTCCTCGGGCTGTACGTCGATGGCGGCGTCCTCGAGGACCTCCTTGGCCTTCTCCGCGGCCTGGCGGTACCCCTGCGCGAGCGTGGTCGCGTGGATGTCCTGTTCGAGGAGGTCCTCGGCCTTCTGGAGGAGCTCGCCAGCGACGACGACGGCGCTCGTGGTGCCGTCGCCGACCTCGTTCTCCTGGGTCTCGGCGACCTCGACGACCATGTTGGCCGCCGGATGCTCGATGTCCATCTCCTTGAGGATGGTCACGCCGTCGTTCGTGACGACGACGTCGCCCGTCGAGTCGACGAGCATCTTGTCCATTCCCTTCGGGCCGAGCGTGGTGCGCACGGACTCGGCGACCGCCTTTCCGGCGGTGATGTTCATCGACTGGGCGTCGCGTCCGGAGGTTCGCTGGCTGTCCTCCGAGAGCACGATCAGCGGCTGGTTACCCATTGGCTGCTGTGACATAGTCGTCTCAAGGATTGATTGTGATTCTATATAAAGCTTTTCTTGGACGTATGCGGACACGGAGCAAACCTGTGGAAGACCGTCTTGGCACAGAGTAACAGGGCGGGGTTTATACGCTGGTATCGCCGCCCGCCCCGTCTCGGAGGCCCCTCACTACCGTCCGAGACTCGCGGTCGCGGTCCGACTCGAGCGACCGGAGTTCAACCTTTTTCGGGCTCACTCGCGTCCTCCCATTCATGGCAGACCAACCGAGCGAGGACGTGCGAGCCGTTCTCGCCGCGATGGAGTCGATGGACTTGCCGGACGTCAGCGACCTCGACCCCGAGGAGGCACGAGAGCTGATGTCGGAGGCGTTCACGACCGAGGAGCCCGTCGAGGCGGTCGGCGCTGTCGAGGACCGTACGATACCCGGGCCGGCCGGCGAGATTCCGGTGCGCATCTACACGCCCGAGGGCGACGGTCCTCACCCCGTCGTCGTCTTCTTCCACGGCGGCGGGTTCGTCCTCGGCGACCTCGACGGCCACGACGCGCCCTGCCGCATCCTCACGAACGCCGTCGACGCCGTCGTCGTGTCCGTCGACTACCGTCTCGCGCCCGAACATCCGTTCCCCGCACCCGTCGAGGACGCGTACGCCGCGACCGAGTGGGTCGCCGAGCACGCAGCCGAGGTCGACGGCGATTCCGACAGCCTCGCCGTCGCCGGGGACTCCGCGGGCGGAACGCTCGCCACAGTCGTCGCGCTCGCCGCCCGCGACCGCGACAGCCCGGACCTGGCCTACCAGGCGCTCCTGTACCCCGCCGTCGACTTCCGCGGCGACGACTACCCCTCGCGAGCGGAGAACGCCGAAGGCTACTTTCTCACCGCCGACGAGATGGCGTACTTCAGCGACCACTACGTTCCCTCGTGGGTGCACACGGCCAACCCCTACCTCGGTCCCATTGAGGCCGAGAGCCATGCCGACCTCCCGCCCGCCACGGTCGTCACCTGCGGTTTCGACCCGCTCCGCGACGAGGGCCGCGCGTACGCCGACGCCCTCGACGCCGACGGCACTCCCGTCACTCGCAGGCACTACGACGACCTCATTCACGGCGTCGTCAACATGGTCGAGGAGCCGATGGACGTCGCCGGCGGTCACGAAGTCCTCGACGACGTCGCCGGCGACCTCCGCGACGCCCTGCACTGATTCGCCGGGAGTCGCCGTCTACCGGAGACTTCGCAGAAGGCCGGGTGGAAAAAGGAGTCGTGGCCGGTGCGACCGTCAGCCGGGGAACTGGTGGAACTCCATCCCCTGGCGTTTCATCTCGTTGCGCTTGCGTTCGAGGAACGAGTACACCGCGCCGTGGGGCGCACCGTCGAGTATCATCTCGGCGGCGCTCCGGACTGCGTCGACCTGCTTGGGGTTGCCGATGACGCCGAGCGTCGTGCCGTAGATGACGACGTCCGCGCCGGTCAGTTCCTCCATCAGTTCGCGAGTACGACCGTTCTCGCCGATGAGCCGCCCCTTGTGACGCTGGAGGTCGTTCTTGTTCCGGGCGACAGCGTCGATGTCGACGACGTCGAACATCATCATCTCGTCCTCCAGGAGGGTGAGCGCCACGTCGGGCGCGAATCCGCGCCCGATGGCTTTCACTATCTCGGGCGCTTTCAGCCCGCGAACCGGGTCCCCGGTCTGGTCGATTCGAACCGAACCGTCGTCGGAGTCGATGTCGAGGCGCACCTCCGCCTGGCTCTCGATCTTTCGCATCGTCTCACCACCCTCCCCGATGAGAACGCCAATACGGTCCTGCGGAATCGTCACGTGTTTCATGCGACGACCTAAAACCCACGGCGGTTTAAGCGCTTCCCCCTCCGTCGTTCACCGCGCACGCCGCCCCAGCGGCGTTTCGCGTTTGCAGACGACGCCGGCGCTCGACCCGAACCGTCGGAATCCTTTTACGCCGCACACGCCTATCCGCAGACAGTATGAGCATGGGTTCGGACATGTATCGGCAGCAGATTCTCGACCACTACAAGAATCCGCGAAACTACGGAGAACTGGACGAACCGACCTTCTCCCACCTCGGTCACAATCCCTCCTGTGGCGACGAACTGGAGTTCGACGTGACCCTCGCGGACGACGACGAGACCATCGAACGCGTCGCGTTCCGCGGCGACGGTTGCGCCATCAGCCAGGCCAGCGCCAGCATGCTCTCCGAGCGACTCCCCGGAAAGACCCTGGGGGAGGTCGAGGAGATGGACCGCGACGACGTCATCGACATGCTCGGCGTCGACATCAGCCCGATGCGGATAAAGTGCGCCGTGCTCGCCGAGAAGATCGTCCAGGACGGCGCGGAGATCTACGAGGGCGAGAAGGACCTCGACCAGACGACGACCGAGGACTGACGCTCTCTCTCCTCTCTTATTTTTCCTGCGCGCCCGCGCTCTCCCCGAGACTTCGGACCATCGCGAGGACGACGCCGAGCCCCCGCTTCACCTCCGGGTCGCCCATCGCGCGAACGAGACCGGCGGGGCCGACGGGTTCCGGCGGGTCGTCGCGCCGGCCGACCTCGCCGACCGCGTCGAGCAGCGTCTCCGCCCCCCGGGCCGTCTCCGGTTCACCGGCCGCGTCCGCGACCTCGCCCAGTCGACCGCCGGTCCGGGCGAGCGACGCAACCATCTCGTCGTCCAGTGCACCGGAGAGCAGCGGGAGCACGTCCGCCACCGCGGCGAGTTCGTCGAGTGCGCCGGACCGCTCGAGTTCTACGACGGTCTCCAGCGCGCTCGCGAGGTCGTCGCCGTTCTCGCCGACGGCCGCGGATAGTTGCGCTGTCTCGCGGGTCGCGAGCCCGTCGGCGGCTTCCGCGAGCGACGCCGACGTGGCGGCGACGCCGCTGACCATCTCGTCGTCGGCCGCGGCGACGGCGAGTTCGGTCGCGTCCAGCAGTTCGTTCACGAGGTCGAGCCGACGGACGAAGTCGGCGACCGCCTCGGGGTTCTCCGCGACCGCGTCCTCGAGCGTCTTGGGGGTCTCGCCCGTGGGTTCCGACATCGAAACCACCTCAGAGTATCCCCTTGGCTGTCAGCCAGTACGACTCGTTGTACGAGAGCTTGGCCCAGTGGATGAACCGCGACGGGTCGGGCAGGGCGGGCTGTTCGCCGTACGAGAACTCGACGAAGGTCGCCTCGTCCATCCCCGTCTCGATGAAACAGACGGTCTTGCCGTCGTAGCGCGCGGTCGGCGTCCGTCCGCGCACCCGGCTGGCGAGGCGGTCCGCGACCACGCCGGCCTCGAAGTGAGCGACGCTCCCGGCCTTGCTCGTCGGCACCTCGGCCGCGTCGCCGATGACGTACACGTCCTCGGCGCTCGCCGCTTCCAGCGTCTCGTTGTCAACGTCCACCCACCCGTCCTCGGTCAGTCCGGCGTCGACGGCGAGGTCGTCCGCGCGGTGGGGCGGGATGGCGACCAGCAGGTCGTACGACAGTTCCGTTCCCTCGACCGTCGAGACGACCCGCTCCTCGGGGTCGACTTCGGTCGCGTTGAAGAACGTCTCTATCGCGATGTCGCGCTCCTCCAGCCGCGGCGTCGCCCAGTCGGCGATGGCTTCGAGGCCGTGCGCCCGTCCGATGGGGTACGTGTAGGTGATGTCGACGTCCGCCCGGCGGCCCCGCTCGCGCAACCAGTCGTCGACCATGAACACGAACTCCAGCGGCGCGGCGGGGCACATGTGCGGCGTTCCGACGACGCTGAGGACGAGGTGTCCCTCCTCGAAGTCGGCCAGTTCGTCCCGCAGCGCCTCGGCACCCTCGGCACCGTAGAAGTGGTGTCCGCCCTCCTTCAGTCCCGGTGTCTCCTCGGGCACGACCTTCGCGCCGGTCGCGAGCACGAGGTGGTCGTACGGGAGCACCTTGCCGTCGGCCCGTTCGACGTGCTTCTCGTCGGTGTCGACGTCGACGACGCGGTCGACCTTCAGGTCGACGCGGTCGTCGAGCAGTTCGTCCACCGGTCGGCGGGCCTGCTCCGGTTCGCGCTTGCCGAACGCGACGTAGAGGAACAGCGGTTTGTACGTGTGTTTCGGGTCGTCGGTGACGAGCGTCACCGTCACGTCGTCCGACGCTATCTCCGGGTCCAGCTTCTCGGCGAGACGGTTGGCGACGATGGTGCCGCCGGTTCCACCCCCGACGACCACGATGCGGGTCATGCTTTCCTCACGTAGATGCTCCAGTAGTCGCCGCGGTCGACGACGTCGAGCAGTTCGTGGTTCGCCGTCTCGGTCCACTCCGGCACGTCCGTCGTCGAACCCTCCTCCTCCGTCTGTAGTTCGAGCACCGTACCGGGGTCGACGGACTTCACCTTGCCGATGAGGTCCATCATCGGTCCGGGGCAGGTCGCCCCGCGGGAGTCTATCGTTACGTCGGCAGTCACGTTGTCGCTCATCGTACTTCCCTCGGTCGAACGTTCGGCACCGACGCCCATAGTATTGTGTGCGAATTCCAAATTCATGAGAATCGTACGACGCCGCGGCGGGGACCGCGCGCCGCTCGTCGTGGTCGTCTCGTCGATAGAATTAGTGAGAAACTGCTCGCGCCCCTCGGTCACCGTCGGGGGTTTCCGTCGAAATCGTCGTCCGCCGGACGAGGGCGCTTACTCTGGCTTCAGCCCTTCGTCCTGGACGCGCATGACCGCCTCGCCGTCGGCGAGGTTCGGTGCGTCCACGAGGCGGACGATACGCTTGTCGCCCTTGGACTTCCTGAGGTACATCCGGAAGGTGGACTTGTGCCCGAGGATGTTCCCGCCGATGGGTTGCGTCGGGTCGCCGAAGAACGAGTCGGGATTCGAAGCGACCTGGTTCGTGACGACGACGGCGGCGTTGTACAGGTTGCCGACCTTGTCGAGGTCGTGGAGGTGGCGGTTGAGCTTCTGCTGACGCTCGGCGAGTTCGCCACGGCCGACGTACTCGGCGCGGAAGTGAGCGGTGAGGCTGTCCACGCAGAGCAGTCGGATGGGCCACTCGCTCTCCTCGTGTTCGTTGGCGAGTTCCTGGGCCTTCTCGGCCAGCAGCATCTGGTGGTTGGAGTTGAACGCCTTCGCGACGTGAATCTTGTCGAGGAAGTCCTGGACGAGTTCCTCCATCGCCTCGTCGTCGTCCGGGCTGCCCTCGATTTCTCGGTCGTCCATCGCGGCCTGGAGCGCCTCGTTGGGGAGTCCCCGGACCATGTCGTCGATGCGCTCGGGGCGGAACGTGTCCTCGCTGTCGATGAACATCGCGCTACCGCCGAGGCCGCCCTGCTCGGGCGGAAGCTGGACGTTCACGACGAGCTGGTGGGTGACCTGGGACTTGCCGGCCCCGAACTCGCCGTACACCTCGGTGATGGACTGGGTCTCGACGCCGCCGCCGAGCATCTCGTCCACCTCGTCGATCTTCCACTTGAGCTTCCCGATGCGCTCGCGGCGTTCGAGCACCTGCGAGCCGGTCTCGAAACCGCCGATGTCGGCCTGCTCTCGCGCACCCTGGATGATGTCGGAGGCGGTGCTGTCGCCGACGTCCGCGGTGTTGCTGAGTTCGCCCGGGCTCGCGACTGCGAGGCTCTGGAAGGACTCGAATCCTGCGTCTCGGAGTTTCTCGGCCGTCGCCGGGCCGACGCCCGGCAGTTCTTCGAGGTCTACGTCTGCCATCGTATCCCCACCTTGTGCCCTCCGTCATATAAACCTCCGTTAACACCAATGTGAAAGTGAAACTGCCAGACGAAACGGGGGCGGTCTGAACGAGATGGCAAACTTTAGAGGGGAAGAGCGTCGATAGTGCGAACTACTCCCACGGATGGGTGCCGGCGCGGTCGGGCCAAAGCGGGTACCAGTACTCCTTGTCCTGCTCCAGTTCGAGTTCGCCGTCCAGATTGCTCTCCAGTTTGAACTCCGCCGCCTCGTCGCGTTCGTTGCCGGATTGAGGGGCGAAGGGGTAGTACGCGCCGCGACGGAACGAGTAAATCCAGTAGACGTAGTCGCCGTCCTTTCGACGACCCTTCGAACCGCCGCGCTTCCGGAACGCGAACAGCACCGCGAGCAGGCGCGAGCCGTACCCCTCCTCGACGAAGGTGTCGGCGGCGAAGTGGAGGCTGGTGACGAGGTCCTCGAAGTCGTCGTCCTCCAGCACGACCCACGAGTAGCCGTGGCTGTCCTGGTGGGTGTGGGTTTTCGTCCCCGTCTCCTCCTCGCCCGCTTCGAGGATGGCGTGGACCTCCTCGACCGCGTCCTGGAAGCCCGTGCTGTCGACTTCGGAGAAACAGAGCGCGGCCTCCCCGACCGGTTCGTAGCCCAGGTCGGCCTCCATCGTCACGTACGCGGTACTCATCCCGAACAGGTCCTCGGGGTCGGCGTCCCGTCCCGCGTCGGCCTCGGCGCGCATCCCGAGCACCTCGCGGAGTCCGTCGAGCAGTCCCATGGCCGGGTGTACGCACGCCGCGACAAAAAAGGGGGACGGAGAACCGCCTCGCTCAGGCGACTCGCCGGGGCGTCTTCACGTCCCGTGCTGCCAGCTGTCCATGTACTCGGCCTGCTCGTCGGTCAGTTCGTCGAACTCGACGCCCTCGGCGTCCAGCTTTATCTCGGCTATCTCGCGGTCGAGGTCGTCGGGCACGTCGTGGACGCCCGCGTCGTACGCCTCGCCGTTCTCGACCATCTCGCGGACGCAGGCGGCCTGCACGCCGAAGCTCTGGTCCATCACCTCGACGGGGTGGCCGAGTGCGACGGGTGCGGCGAGATTGACGAGCCGACCCTCTGCGATGACGTTGAGCCGCCGTCCGTCCTCCATCTCGTACTCGCGAACGCCCTCCCGGGCCTCGCGCTCGGCGACGGCGAGGTCCGAGAGCTGGTCGAGGTTGACCTCCACGTCGAAGTGGCCGGCGTTGGCGAGCAGGACGCCGTCGTCCATCTTCTCGAAGTGCTCGCGTGTGATGACGTCGCGGTTGCCGGTCGTCGTGAGGAACACGTCGCCCTCCTCGGCCGCCTCGGCCATCGGCTTGACGTCGTAGCCCTCCATGTGGGCTTCGAGCGCGCGCCGAGGTTCGACCTCGGTGACGACGACGTTGGCGTTCTGGCCGGCCGCCTTCTTGGCGACGCCCTTGCCGCAGTAGCCGTAGCCCGCGACGACGACGGTCTTGCCGGCCCACGAGAGGTTCGTCGTCATGGCGATGGACGCCAGCGAGGACTCGCCCGTGCCGTGGACGTTGTCGAACAGGCGCTTCATCGGCGTGTCGTTGACGGCGAAGACGGGGTACTCCAGCGCGCCGTCCTCGTCCATGGCGCGCAGGCGGTGGACGCCCGTCGTCGTCTCCTCGCAGCCGCCGACGATGGAGTCGATGAGTTCGGGGTAGTCCTCATGGATGGCGGCGACGAGGTCCATGCCGTCGTCGACGGTGACGGTCGGTTCGAGGTCGATGACCGCCTCGATGGCGGCGTAGTACTCCTCCTCGTCCACGCCGCGCTTAGCGTAGGAGGTGATGTTCGGGTGTTCGTCCAGCGCGGCGCTCACGTCGTCGTGCGTCGAGAGCGGGTTGCAGCCGGTGACCGCCACTTCCGCCCCGCCGTCCGCGAGCGTCTCGACGAGCACGGCCGTCTTCGCCTCGACGTGCATCGCCATCCCGATGCGCTGGCCGTCGAGGGGCTGGTCGTCCTCGAACTCCTCGCCGACGGCGGTCAGTATCGGCATGTGCTCGCGCGCCCAGTCCATCTTCCGGTGGCCCTCGGTGCGAGCGCTCTCCGCGTCGTCGAGTTGCTCGCTGATGGGCGGATACTCCGTCATACCTCCGCGATGGACGACCGCGCCCAAAACCCTACCGAAGTCGGTCATCGACCGAGGTTCCGCCGGAACGCGGAAAACGTTAAGCAACTGGTGAATCTTGGTACGAGCATGGAGCATCCCTTCTACGTCCTGGGCAAGCTCTCCCGGGGCGTGAGCGCGGGGAAGGCCCTCCTCGCCCTGACGCTGGCGGTCCTCTTCGTCCTCGCCCTCCCGTTCCTCGACGCCGTGACGATGGCAGGCCTGCTCGCGCTCGCGGTCGTCGCCGCGGCGGTGAACAGCGCGGTCGAGATCGTCGACGCGACGGAGAAGCGCGCGCTGACGGTGTTCGGCGAGTACCGGAAACTTCTCGGCCCCGGGCTCCACTTCGTCCCGCCGTTCGTCAGCCGCACGCACACCTTCGACATGCGAACACGGATGCTGGACGTGCCGCGCCAGGAGGCCATCACGCGCGACAACTCGCCGGTCACCGCCGACGCCGTCCTCTACGTCCGGGTGATGGACGCGAAGAAGGCGTATCTCGAGGTCGAGGACCACGAGCGCGCCGTCGCCAACCTCGGCCAGACGACGCTGCGCGCCGTCATCGGCGACATGGACCTGGACGCGACGCTGAGCCGCCGCGAGGAGATAAACGCCCGCATCCGCGAGGAGATAGACCGGCCGACCGACGACTGGGGCGTCCGCGTCGAGAGCGTCGAGGTCCAGGAGGTGATGCCCAGCGCGGGCGTCGTCGACGCGATGGAGGAACAGACCTCCGCCGAGCGCCGACGCCGCGCGATGATCCTGGAAGCGCAGGGCGAACGCCGCAGTGCGGTCGAGCGCGCCGAGGGAGAGAAGCAGTCCAACATCATCCGCGCGCAGGGCGAGAAGCAGAGCCAGATCCTGGAGGCGCAGGGCGACGCGGTGTCGACCGTGCTTCGGGCGAAGTCCGCCGAGTCGATGGGCGAGCGCGCAGTCATCGACAAGGGGATGGAGACGCTGGAGTCCATCGGTCAGGGCGAGTCGACGACGTTCGTCCTCCCCCAGGAACTGTCCTCGATGCTCGGCCGCTACGGCAAACACCTCACGGGCAGCGACGTCGCGACGGACGGTGCCAGACTCGACAGTCTGGAGTTCGACGAGGAGACCGGCAAGCTGCTCGGCCTCGACGACATCGAGGCGACGCTGGCGGAGATGGACGAGGGCGGTGCCGTGCTCTCGGAACTGGAGGACATCGAGGGCGGGGCGTCGGACCGCGAACTCGAATTCGACGAGTCGGAGTGACTCCGTCGGCCGACCGCACGACGCGGTCGGACCGCGCTCAGCCCCGTTCGCCGAGCCTGTCGCGCCAGCCCGGACCCCAGACCGCTTCGGGGTCGACGCCCTCGAACAGCCGTTCGTAGTCGGTCGTGAGGTGCGACAGCACGTCGTCGCTCTTCCGCGACGTAACGGCGTCCAGCAGGACGGCCACGACGGCCTGGGCGTGGCGGCGCGCCGTCTCGCGCTCGGCGACGTCGGTGACCATCTCGCGTTCGAGGACGCGCGCGACGAACTCGTCGAAGCCGAACGACGTCGAGCCGTCGGCGGCGGTGAGGTACTCGCCGATCTCGTGGGGTAGCTGCTCGGCGAGGTTCCGCGCCGTCTCGTCCGGGATGCGCTCGCTCAGCGTGACCAGCGTCGCGCCGATGGCGTCGTCCGCTTCCTCGGCCGTCGACAGGTCGGTGCGCTCTTCGACCCCGCGCACGAACGTCTGGTACTCCATGGCCGACGGTGAGAACGACGGCCAGCACCTTAACCGGGACGGCACACGCGGTTCCGATTCCGGGTCGTTCGACTCCGAGGGGAGACTCCACGAACTTTTACGCGCTCGGCGTTTATTCCCGCGCATGACCGAAACCACCGAACGCGTCGCGGCGGCCTGTCCCTCCTGTTCGCCCGACGTCGAGACCGTCCACGAAGTGCTCAAACCCGGCGGCCAGACGACGGTTCGATGCACGGAGTGCGGCCACGTCCACAAGACGCGAATCGAGGAGCCCGAAACGACGGACACCGGCGTCGTCGTCTCTCAGGACGGCGAATCGTTCTCCGCGAGGGAAGAGGTGCCCGTCGGCGAGGAACTCGCGGTCGGTGAGGAGTTCGTCCTGGAGACGGAGGAGGCCATCATGGTCGTCCGCATCACCAGCCTCGAACTCGACGGCGACCGGCGCGTGGAGGAGGCGACCGCCGAGGACGTCGAGACCATCTGGACCCGCGCGGTCGACAACGTCACCGTGAAGGTCACGCTCCACCCGAAGGAGGGGAGCTACGACGACTCCCGCTCGATCAAGGTCGACGTGCCCGGCGACTACGAGTTCGTCGTCGGCGAGACCGCGGAACTGGGCGACGAGGAGTTCGCCGTCGACGGCATCCTCGTCGCGGACGACGCCGTGGGGTACGACATCGACAAGCTGGACCGCGACGGCGACGACCTCGTCGCCAAGGACGTGAAACGAGTGTACGGCACCGACAAGAGTTCCTCCGCCTGGTCGGCGTGGTGACGGTGTCGGACTTCGAGCAACGCCGCCGCGACCTCGTCGACGCCCTCGCGCGCCAGGGCCGGGTCGAGCGCGAGTCCACGCGCGCCGCGCTCGAAGCCGTCCCGCGCCACGAGTTCGTGCCCGAGAGCAGCCGCGAGGACGCGTACGTCGACCGCCCGCTCCCAATCGGCGAGGGCCAGACCATTAGCGCGCCGCACATGGTCGCGGCGATGGTCGACCTGCTCGCGCTGGAGTCCGGCGACCGGGTGCTCGAAATCGGAACCGGGTGTGGCTACCACGCCGCCGTCACCGCCGAGGTCGTCGGCGCGGAGAACGTCTACAGCGTCGAGTACCACGACCGACTCGCCGAGCAGGCCCGGCGACGATTCGAGCGACTGGGCTACGGCGACGTGTCCGTTCGCGTCGGCGACGGGCACGACGGCTGGCCCGAGCACGCGCCGTACGACGCCGCCTACCTCACCTGCGCCGCCTCGGAGTTGCCGACCGCCGTGGTCGAGCAGGTCCGCCCGGGCGGCCGACTGCTCGCCCCCGTCGGCGACGCGACGCAGCGACTCGTGCTCGCCCGCCGGCGCGCCGACGGCAGCCTCGACCGCGAGGAGCACGGCCGCGTGCGCTTCGTGACGATGCAAGAGTAGCCGCTGTTCGAGCGTCGGAGCCGGGAGTCGGCCAGGGGAGTCGACGGGGAGAATCGACCGGGGGGACACAGTTGGAAGGCTCGATTCGTGGGGGAGCGTCCCGGGGGCGGACCGGCGGCCAAGTGGCAGCTTTAAGTCTCACCCGTCCCGAAACCGGGGCATGTTCGACAAACTCGGCGCGAAAGGGCTGGTCGGTCTGCTCGCGCTCGTCGCCGGTATCGCCGTCATCGCACTGGAAAGTCTCCTCATCGCGGCCGGTATCGCCCTCGTGGTCGCCGGCGTCGTGCTGGTCGCGTGGGGTCTCGTCTCGGGCCTGATGGAGAGCTTCGGCATGGGCGCGATGATGGGCGGCGGCTTCGAGTAGCGCCGTTCGCGTTCACCTCCCGTCCAGTTCGGGGAGCGAGATGTCCGCGACGACCGGGAGGTGGTCGGAGGCGTATCGCCCGTTCGCGTAGGCGTCGCTCTGGACTCCGTGGAGGACGACCTCCACGTCGCTGGTGACGAAGATGTGGTCTATCTTCTTGTCGGGAATCAGGTTGCGGAAGTCCGTCATCGACGTTTCCGGTCCGTGGTGGCCGTGCTTCGAGAAGCGGTGGGTGTCGCGCAGGGTGCGGCCCGGACTCGCCTTGGTCCGACTGGTCAACCGCTCGTACGGCGGCGACCCCGCCCGGCAGTTGAAGTCGCCGGTGACGACGACCGGGTCGTCGGGGACCAGTCCGTCAATGCGCTGCAACAGCAGTTTCGCGCCGTTCAGTCGCGACTCCTCGCCCGCGTGGTCGAAGTGCGTGTTGAAGTGGTAGAAGGTCACGTCGGTGCGCTGCTCGCGGAGTTCGACGTAGTGGACGAGTCGCGGCAGGTCGGCGTCCCACCCGACGCTCCCCGGTTCGTCGGGGGTTTCGGACAGCCAGAACGTGTCCTCGCTTTCCAGATTGAACCGGTCGCGGTCGTAGCCGATGGCGGCGTACTCCCCGGCGCTCTCGACGTTCTCGCGCCCGGCGGGGAGCCACTCGTACGTGGGTAGCTGCCCGCTCAGATCTCGTAGCTGGGCGTGCAGCGCCTCCTGGAGTCCCACCACGTCGGGCCTGTGGAACCGAATCGAGCTCGCCACCCGGTCCCGTCGCTCGCGCCACACGTCGTCGCCGTCGTTGGGGTTGTCGTACCTGACGTTGTACGACATCACGCGGAGTTCGACCGCCATGAGGCTACGAATATACTTCGCCGGCGATTCTCCCCCCGTGTTCGTCGACCAGCGTCCCGATCTCGGCGATGTCGTCGGGCGAGATGTTCGGGTTTCCGGTCGAACACCCCCGGATGAGCGTGAGCCACCCCGTCAGGTATCCCCGCACCCACATCCCGCCGTTGTCGGTGAGGGTGTTCTTGTCCTCGATTATCTCCTCGGTCCCGAACCCCTCCCGCAGTTCGTTGGCTATGCTTGCCGAGTGGTGAGCGAGCGTGTCCTCCAGGAACTTTCGCTCGTGGTCCTTCATACTCCATCCGACCACGGCGGCTCCAATGCCGTTACCGGCCGCCACCGACCATCGCGCCTGAACGAAGTGTGGTGGCCCTCGGCGGTCAGTCCTCGGCTTCGAGTTCGGCGAGCTTCCGCCGTCCGGGTTCGATGAGCTCGTCGAGGTACGTCGCCAGCGCCCCCTTCGCGTCCGCGGGGTGGAGTTCGCCGCTCTCGAGGTCGTCGGCCAGCGACTCGTAGTCGTCGTACTCCAGGTTACCGCCGTACTGCTCGGGGCGCTCGACGACGACCGTCTCGAAGCGCGGGAAGACGTGGTACTGGAAGATTTCGAGGACGGGGTTCTCCTTGTCACCCTCGGGGTCGCGGGTCGGCGGGCAGAACGCCGACTCGACCTTCTCTTCTATCTCCTCGGTGCCGTCCTCCATCGAGATGGTGACGCCGGCGCTGGAGGACATCTTTCCCTCTCCGGTCGTCAGGTCCGCGATGATGGGCGTGTGGATGCAGGGCCGGGCGTCGTAGCCCAGCGACGGCAGTTCCTCGCGCATCAGCATGTGGACCTTCCGCTGGTCGAGACCGCCGATGGCGAGGTCGAGGTCGAGGTACTCGATGTCCAGCGCCTGCATCAGGGGGTAGACGACGTGGGAGACCTTCGCCGTCTCGCCGCTCTGTATCTCGGCCATCGCGCGCTGGGCGCGGTTGAGCGTCGTCTCCAGTTCGAGTTCGTGGAGGTCGAGCGCGTAGTCGTCGTCGAGCTGGTAGTCCGACCCGAGCACGAACTCCGTCCTGTCCTCGTCGAGTCCGTACGCGAGGAACTGCTCTTTCATCCGCTCGGCCGTCTCCCGGATCTCCTCGAACGTCCCCTTGTCGTTGAGGTAGGCGTGCACGTCCGCGAGCAGGACGACCACCTCGAAGCCGGCCTCCTGGAGGTCGATGAGCTTGTTCGCGGCGAGCATGTGCCCGATGTGGAGCACGCCGGAGGGCTCGTAACCGACGTAGGCCCGCCGTCCTTCGGGCGACTCGGCGAGTTCCTGCACTTCCTCCTCGGTCACCAGTTCCTCAGCGTTCCGAGCGATTAACTCGTAGGCGTCCATGCGGAGAAACAGACCCCTCTCGGGCTTTAGGGTTACGTCATGCTCGCCCGTCGGCGTTCGTGGACGGCGCGTCGACGCGGCCGTGGGCCGCGACGCCGTGCGGCGACTCGCTCGTCGGCCCGGCGAACGCGCGACCGTACCCTTTTTCGCCCCTCGACCCAAACCCTCGGGTATGTCAGCGCTGCGTGACGCGATGCGAGAGCTTCCGGACACCGTCTTCGCCGACCTGCTGGAGAGCGACGACGCCTACCTCCTCGCGATAGACATGCCGGGCGTGACCGAGGAGACGGTGGACATCGACGTCGACGATGGCCGCCTCCTCGTGGAAGCGCGGCGCGAGAAGGACGTTCCCACGGAGTTCGACTACCTCCGCGAGGACCGGTCGCTGTTCCTCGACGCCGAACTTCCGCTGCCGCCGGACGCGACCGGTTCCGGCGGGGAGGCCACCATCGACCGCGGCGTGCTCGAAATCACCCTGCCGAAGCGCTCGGCCGCACCCGAGCAGTCCATTCCGGTCCAGCGTCGGTAATCGCGGGTGGTCACTCTGGTCAACCTCCGCGCCTACCGGCGCTTTTTCGTCGTCGCCTGGCACTTCCTTCCGCTGCTGTTCAGCTACGCCCGCGACCGGCACCGATTCCTCCTGTTCGGCGGGTCGCGCCGCGTCGACAGCGAGACGCGCGTCCAGCGGGCGAACACCCTGCTCGAATCGCTGCTGACGCTCGGGCCGACGTTCATCAAACTCGGGCAACTGCTGTCGACCCGGCCGGACATCCTCCCGCCGGAGTACGTCGACGTGCTGTCGAAGCTCCAGGACGAGGTACCGCCCGCCGACTGGAGTGAGGCCGAGAAGGTGGTCGAGGCAGAACTCGGCCCGGTCGCCCGGGAGTTCGACTCGTTCGACACCGACGCCATCAGTGGCGCGAGCCTCGGACAGGTGTACGCCGCCGAGGTCGACGACCGGAGCGTCGCGGTGAAGGTGCGCCGTCCCGGCATCGAGGACCTCGTGGAGGCCGACCTCCGGGTGATCCGGTGGTCAGTCCCCGTCCTGATGCGCTTCATCGGACAGGCGCGGGCGTTCTCGCTCGAGACCCTCGCGGACGAGTTCGCCCGGACCATCCGCCAGGAGATGGATTACGACCGCGAGGCGACGATGCTGACGGAGATTCGCGAGAACTTCGCCGACGACGATGACGTCGCCATCCCGGCCGTGATCGAGAGCCACTCGGGCCCGCGCGTGTTGACGATGGAGTACCTCGGGGGGACGAAGATAAACGACGTGGCGACGCTGGACGAGAAGGGCATCGACCGCACCGACCTCGCGGAGACGCTCCAGCGCGCCTACCTCCAGATGATAATCGAGGACGGCGTCTTCCACGCCGACCCCCATCCCGGAAACCTCGCCGTGCGGGACGACGGCACCGTCGTGTTCTACGACTTCGGGATGAGCGGCCGGGTGGACGCGTTCATCCAGGAGAAGATCGTCGACTTCTACGTCGCGGTGGCGAACCAGAACATCGACGCCATCCTCGACGCGCTCATCGAGATGGGCACCCTGTCGCCGGAGGCCGACCGCGCGACGATGGGCGAGGTGATGGAACTCGCTATCCAGGACGCCCGCGGCGAGGACATCGAGACCTACCGCGTCCAGCAGATAGTCTCGCAGGTCGAGGACACCATCTACGAGTTCCCCCTGCGGCTTCCGTCGAACCTCGCGCTCGTCCTCCGGGTCGCCACGGTCGTCGAGGGCGTCTGCGTGACGCTGGACCCCGAGTTCGACTTCATCGCCGTCGCGACGGACTACCTCACCGAGCAGGGCTACCGCGAGGAGTCCATCAAGCAGTTCCTCGAACAGGCGAGCGACGAGGTGCAGGCCTCGGCGCAGTCGCTGGTGCGGGTCCCGCCGAAACTCGAGCGCACGCTGGACCGCACCGACCGCGACGACCTCTACGTCCGCGTCAACGTCGAGGACGACGACGACGTGTTCGACCTGTTCGCGAAGCGACTCGTCTACGGGATGTTGCTCTCCTTCAGCCTGCTCACGACCGGCATCCTCTACACCTTCTCGACGCTCCGCGCCGCCATCGTGGCGGGCGCGTTCACCCTCGTCGTCGCCGGTCTGCTCTACCGGTCGTTCCGCAAGCGCCGCGGCATCCGCGCGACCCCGCAGTTCACCCGCCAGAACCTCCGCCAGCACGAGGAGCGGGAGTGAGGCGTCGCGTTCCACTTCCGGTAGCTTAACGCGTTCGCCCGACGACCCCCGACTATGGAAATCGCGCCCTTCGGACTTGAACGCTGGTTCGGGAAGTACGAACACGAGGCCGACATCATGCTCGCCGAGAGCGGCATCCGGAGCCTCGACGCCTCGCGGTTCGACCTCGACCCCGGGAAACTCGGGTACGTCATCCCGACCGACGGCGACCCCGAGTTCCGCGCGGCGGTCGCCGACCACTACGACCGCGGTCGCGACGAGGTGGCGTTCACCTGCGGTACCCAGGAGGCGAACTTCCTCGCGTTCTGCTCGCTCATGGGGGGCGAAGATGCGAACGGGACCGGCGGCAAGACCGCCTCCTCTTCCCGTAACTCTTCGAGTCACGCGGTCGTCGTGACTCCGACCTACCAGGCGCTCCACGCGGTCCCGGACGCGATGGGCGAGGTGAGCCGCGTCTGGCTCGAACCGCCGGAGTGGGAACTCGACGTCGACGCCGTCGCGGACGCCATCTGTCCGGAGACCGATGTCGTCGTGCTGAACAACCCCAACAACCCCACGGGGCGCTACCACCCCGAAGAGACGGTCCGGGCGCTGTACGACCTCGCCGAGGACGCGGGCGCACACCTGCTCTGCGACGAGGTGTACCGCCTGCTGGCCGACGACCCCATTCCTCCGGTGGCGAGCATGGGCGAGCGCGGCATCAGCACGACCAGCCTGACCAAGGCCTACGGGCTTGCGGGCCTGCGGTTCGGCTGGATAGCCGGCCCCGAGGACGTGGTCGAACGCGCGGTCCGGTGGAAGGACTACACCACCATCTCGCCGCCCATCTTCGGCCAGCACGTCGCGCGCCAGGCGCTCGGCGAACAGGAGGACGCCATCCTCGAGGAGAACCGCGAGCTGGCGGCCGACCACCGCGACCGCATCCGGACGTTCGTCGCCGACCACGACCTCGACTGGTACGACCCCGTCGGCGTGAACGGCTTCGTCTCGATTCCGGACGGGTTCGACGACGCCCGGGAGTTCTGCCGCGGCGTCGTCGAGGAGGAGAGCGTCGTCCTCGCGCCCGGCAACCTGTTCGGCTACGAGAACTACTTCCGCATCGGCTTCGGCCTGCCGACCGCGGAACTGGAGGAGGGGCTGGAGCGCGTGTCGTCGTTCGTCGACCGACGCGCCGAGTGACGGCGGAACCTTCGGTCGTCCTCGAGACGCCGGTCGACTCGTCGTGGACCGACGGCGTGATGTAACAGGAGACGTTCAGCCAGAGCTTCGCCGTCGAGACGCGGTCGAGCAGGCGTTCGACGACCGTTAGAGATCCTCGTCGTCACTCCGTAGCTCCTCGGTGAGAAACACCGACGCGTCGAGAACGAACCGGTTGCTCGAGCGGGTGCCCGGGCATGTGTGGGATGGTACCGAACAACCAAAACCTTCTCCCGTCGGTGACGATCCGGCTATCGCAAAGGAGCGCTTTTATACGGTCGGGGCCACCACCTTCGGGCGAGAAACGCTCATGAGTGTCGAGTCAACGGGGTCGGGACCGGGACTGCTCGTCATCGTCGCGACAGTTATCGGTCTCGGCGTCGTCGCACAGATACTTGCGGACCGCTTCCAGGTGCCGAGCGTGCTCTTTCTCATCGTCTCGGGCATCGTGGTCGGCCCCGTCGGAATCGGTCTGCTGAACCCCGCCTCGTTCGGGGGTGCACTGTCGGCTATCGTCGGCCTGAGCGTCGCCATCATCGTCTTCGAGGGCGCGTTCCACCTGAAGCTGAGCAAACTCCGCGAAGCGCCGTCGGCGCAGATCAAGCTGGTGACGATCGGTGCCGCCGTCTCGCTGGTCGGCACCGCGGTTACGGTCCGGTACGCCCTCGGAACGGAGTGGGACCTCGCGTTCCTCATCGGTGCGCTGCTGGTCGCAACCGGCCCGACAGTCATCACGCCGATCCTCTCGGTCGTCGCGGTCCGGGACCGCGTCGAGGCCGCGCTGGAGACCGAGGGTATCGTCAACGACGTGACGGCGGCCATCCTCGCCGTGGTGATGTTCGAAGTCGTCGTGCTGACCGAGGGCGCGGCGTTCGAGTTCAACGAGTTCCTGAGCGAGTTCATCACCAAACTCGGGACCGGACTGTTCGTCGGCATGCTCGTCGCCGGCGCGGTCTGGTACGTGCTCCGGCACGTCGACCTCTCGCGAGGCAACGCGCCCCAGAACGCCCGCCTGCTCGTGCTGGTCGGCGCGCTCGTGGCCTACGCGGGTGCCGACTTCTTCGCCAAGGAGGCCGGCATCGCGGCGGTCGCGACGGCGGGCATGCTGCTCGGTAACGCCGATCTGCCGTACGAGGAGAAGATAGAGGAGTTCAAGGGCGACATCACCCTCGTCGTCCTCTCGTTCGTCTTCATCATCCTCGCGGCACTGCTGCATCCCGCCGACCTCTTCTCGCTGGGACTCGGCGGCGTCGCGGTCGTGGTGGTCGTCGCGCTCATCGTCCGTCCGCTGGGCGTCATGCTCTCGACGACCGGCGACCGGTTCGACTGGGGCGAACGGCTGTTCATGAGCTTCGTCGGTCCGCGCGGCATCATTCCCGCGTCGGTCGCCACGCTGTTCGCGTTCCAGCTCCAGAACCGCGGACTGAACCAGGCGGCGACGACGCTGGTCGGGACCGTCTTCCTCGTCATCGTCGTCACCGTCGTACTGGAGGGCGGATTCGCCCGCCACATCGCCGAATATCTCAACGTGATTCCCATGCGTGTCATCATCGTCGGAGGCGGGAAGGTGGGCCGTGCGCTCGCCGAACGCCTCGAAGACCGGGGAGAGAACGTCGTCATCGTCGAGAACGACGAAACGATAATCGAGACCGCTCGCGACGCCGGCTTCACCGTCCACAGGGGCGACGGCACGGACACGGAGGTGCTCCGTGCCGCCGGCGCGGACAACGCCCGCATCGTCGTGGCCGCGACCGGCGACGACGACGCGAACCTGCTCGTCGCTCAACTCGCCGACTCGAAGTTCGACGTCGACACGATCATCGCCCGGGCGAACAATCCGGACAACGTCGACGCCTTCGAGGACCTCGGCGTTCGAACCATCTCCTCGTCGATGGCGACGGCGTGGGCCATCGACAACGTCATCGAACGCCCGGCGCTGTCGAACTGGATGACCGAACTCGGCCGGGCCGGCGACGTCCAGGAGATAGAGGTCACCTCCGAGAACCACATCGGCAAGACCATCGAGGAACTCGACGACGAACTACCGAGCGGCTGTCTCATCGCGCTGGTGGGACGCGACGGCGATACGCAGGTCCCCAACGAGAATTTCACGCTGCAGAAGGGCGACCACATCACGTTCCTCGGACGCAAGGACGCCGTCAGGGAGGCCATCGACCTCTGCCACCCGCCCGCGTGAGCTCGACCCGGCGATCCAGCCCAAGGTTGATGGCCGACAGCGCGGCGAACGCCCCGAGAACGAGAGCGGCGTACCCCAGCACGGGGATGGCCGTGAACGGGTACATGCCGAGTAACCGGCAGCCGACGACGACGCCGCTGACGAGCGCGAGCGCCAGGTAGTAGCGACTCCAGTTCGCGCCGTCCGGCGCGGGCGAGAGGTAGTCGTCGAGTTCGTCCGCGCCGTCCGCGAGCGCGACGGTGCCGCGGTGGCGGTCGTAGTCGACGACGCCCGCGTCGGCCATCTTCGGCAGATGCGTCTGGTACAGCGACGTGTACACCGACTTCCGCTCTTTCGATGATATCAGGTCGACGGTCGTGTCTCGTTCGTGGGCGGCGATGACCTCCGCGAGCTCGCCGATGGATGCCGGGCCGGACTGGGTCCGGAGGTACGCCAGCGCGTAGCGGCGACGCGCGTTCGTCAGTATCTCGAACGCCGTGTCGCGCGACATGGTTTCCGCGTCGGCCGAGGTGCTCTCCGCACCGCTGTCTCCGCTCATGGGCGGCGACGGCGGTGGTCGCCTTTCGCTTCCGGTCTCCCCGGCACAGTGTCCGAATTTCGAGGAGCCGTTGGAAAAAGATATCCGTCCATTTAGGCACCGACGTGGCGGAAATAAGGGGTTCCGGCGGACGACTGTCGTCCGCGACGCGAGACGGTCACTCGACCGACCTGTTTCGAACGCCGATGTTTATTGTACCGAAGCTCCAACTCTCGAACATGCTTCACGCCGAAGGCCCGCTACTGACCGTCGACGTGGGCGAGCACGAGACGACGACGACCGACGTCGACGACGTGCTCGCCTCGTTCGTGGGCGGTCGGGGCGTCGCCACGAAACTGGCGCACGACCGGATTCCGTTCGACGCCGACCCGTTCGGCCCGGAGAACAGCCTCTTCTTCACGACCGGACCGCTCCAGATGTCGACGATGAGCTTCACCGGGCGGATGAACTGCACCGGCCTCTCGCCGCTGACAGGTGGCCTGCTCTCCTCGAACGCGGGCGGGTTCCTCTCGCGGAACTTCACCGGGACGGGGTACGCCGCGGTCGAGATAACGGGCGAGAGCGACGACCCCGTCGCGGTCCACGTCACCGACGACGGAGTCGAGTTCGAGGAAGTCCCGGAACTCGCCGGCGCGACCGTCGGCGAGACGGGGGAGTACGCGGCCGACGAACACGGCTTCGGCGACGACCAGCTCGCCGTCGCCGGACCGGCGGGCGAGAACCGGGTCCGGTTCGCGGCCATCATGACCACGGAACACCGCGCGTTCGGTCGCGGCGGCCTCGGCGCGGTCCTGGGCGGCAAGAACGTCAAGTACGTCGCGTTCGCTGGCGACAGCGAGCCCGATATCGACGTCGACCCCGTGGCGATGGACGTCCACCGCGAGGCCGCGACCGCGGACGACCACCCGATGAAGAAGGCTGGCACGACCAGCGTCACGGAGTACGCCAACCACGTCGGCGCGCTGCCGTCCTACTACTTCTCGGAACTGGAGTTCGACGGCGCGGCCGACATCGGCGGCGAGGCGGTCTCCGAGAAGAAGTACAAGAAAGGCACCTGCTCGCAGTGTGCGTTCGCGTGCAAGCTCCCCACGCGCGACGAGGAGACCGGACTCGAAACCGAGGGGCCGGAGTACGAGACGGTGATGGCGTTCGGCAGCAACTCCGGCGTCGACGACGTGGTCTCGGTGATGAAGTCCAACGACCTCTGTGACGAACTCGGCATGGACACCATCTCCTGTGGCGACGCCGTCGCCGCCTACCTCGCGGCGAACGACGAGTTCGGCAACAGCGACCTGATCCACGACCTCGTCGAGAAGATAGCCTACCGCGAGGGCGACGGGGACCTGCTCGCGGAGGGCGTCCACCGCTTCGCGGACGACCTCGACGTCGAGGACTGGACGGTAAAGGGCCTGGAGTTCGCGGCCCACGACGGCCGCACGCTGAACGGACAGGGCCTCGCCTTCGCCACCTCGAACCGCGGCGCGGACCACATGTACGCCGAGTTCTACTCGAAGGAGTACCCCCTCGTGGACAAGGACGAGGCGGTCGACCCGGAGGGGCTGGACGGCAAACCGCCGCTAATCGTCGAGAAGGAGAACCACAACGCGGTGCTGGACAGCGGCGTCGTCTGCAAGTTCTCGCGGGACTTCATGACCGAGGAACGCCTCGAAGCACTGCTCGACGCCGACTACGACGACCTGCAGGCGATGGGTGCTCGCGTCGTCGAACTGGAGCGCCACTTCAACAACCGGCGGGGCTTCGACCGGGCGGACGACGCGCTGCCGTACGACCTGCCGGGCTTCGAGGACGCCCTCTCGGAGTACTACGAGGTCCGGGGCTGGAACGACGACGGGACGGTGCCGGACGGCCGGATTTCGGGCGCGGCCAGCGCGGACGACTGACCCGCGCGCCGGTCCGGTGCACTCGCGGCGCAACCGCCGCCGAACACGTTCGGGGGAACGGTGACGGTGCCGGTGTGACTACGTCCCGACGAGATGACGACGAAGCGAACGCTGGCCGACCTCGACGGCGACCCGACGGCGGTCGTCTTCCCGGGAGCGGAACCGAAGACGGTCAGACTCACGCTCGACGAGGGCGAACGCGTGGCTCCTCACAGACATCCGGACCGGCAGGTCGTGCTCGCGGTTCTCGACGGTCGCCTGACGCTCGACGTCGGCGACGAGACGCGCAGGGTCGAGGCGGGCGAGACCGTCCGTTTCGACGGCCGTCAGGAGGTGTCGCCGTTCGCCGAGACCGACGCCACCGCGCTGCTCGTCCTCGCTCGTCGCGTCCCGGTGGACTGAGCGACTCGACCGGACGAACACGTTCGGGACTCGGCTTTCCTCTGGCGGCGACCAACCAACGAACGACCGTCATGTCTGACTCCACCCCCGAACCGGTGACGGACCACGTCCACGAGAGTTCGTGGTCGGCGAACCTCGAACTGCCGCGCCACGCCGACGACCGCGACCTCACCGTCGAGCAGGCGCTCGACGCCGTTCGGAAGACGGCGTCGGGCTACCACGTCAACCTCGTCACGCACGAGAACCACGGCCACCCGGAGACGTACCTCTTCGACGAACTCCAGGACGCGTTCGACGACGCGGAGTACCGATTCGTCGAACGGTGCGGCTGCGGCGGGTACGTCACGCGCGTCCACGTCGAGTGATATCGGGTCCGTTCGTCGTTCTTCCGGCGTTCTGACGCTCCCGGAGCGGACCGTCCCCAGTGGAGCAGTCGCCCGCCACGCCCTCCTCGACCGCGAACGTGTTCGTGAGAATCGCTTCTCGTCCATACAGGCTAGGGAGAATGCGGACACGCACCGACCCGTTCTTCGTCGCGGCTGGACTGTACCTGACCGTCGGACTCCTGGCCGTCGTCGGCAACCTCACCGTCGGCCTGGGCGTCCTCGAACCGCTTACCGCCTTCGTGCGGTGGTCGCCGTCCTCGTCGTTCTCGTCCTCCTGCCCCTGCTGGCCGCGGTCGACGACGGTCTCGGAAACGCTTCCCTCGTCGTCCCCGCCGTGCTCGCTGTCGGTGCCGTGGCCTCCGCGTACGCGCTCACGTCGCTGACTGCGTGAGAATCTCCCCGCTGACTGCAGAGGTGAATCGTGTCGTAACCGCTGGTTATAAATCGTTTCGAGAATATGCTCGTAGCACATGACCGACGACGAGGACCGGTCGCGCAACGGTGGCCGACGGGGGGACCAGGCTAGCGAGCGGCCGCGATTCGGGACGCGAAGCGTCCACGCGGGCCAGCGGTCCGACCCCGCGACCGGAGCGGTCGCGCCGCCGCTCTACCAGACCACGTCCTACGAGTTCGCGGACGCCGACCACGCCGCCGACCTGTACGCCCTGGAGCGCGACGGCCACATCTACTCGCGGCTGAGCAACCCGACGGTCGAGACGCTCGAAGACCGCATCGCGGCGCTCGAAGGCGGTGCCGGCGCCGTCGCCACCGCCAGCGGGATGGCCGCGCTCGACTCGCTCACCTTCGTCCTCGCCGAGGCGGGCGACAACGTCGTCGTCTCCACCGACACCTACGGCGGGACGACGACGTACTTCAGCCACGTCGCCTCGCGCAGGGACGTCGAGGCGCGGTTCGTCGACACGCTGGACTACGACGCCTACGCGGACGCCGTCGACGACGACACCGCGTTCGTCCACGTCGAGACCGTCGGCAACCCCTCGCTCGTCACGCCCGACTTCGAACGCCTCGCCGAGGTGGCCCACGAGCGCGACGTTCCGCTCGTCGTGGACAACACCTTCGCAACGCCCGCGCTCTGTCGCCCCCTGGAGCACGGCGCGGACGTCGTCTGGGAGTCGACGACGAAGTGGCTCCACGGCAGCGGAACGACCGTGGGCGGCGTGCTCGTCGACGGCGGCGACTTCGACTGGGCGGCCGGCGGCTACTCCGAACTCGCCGGGACGAACCGCGCGTACCACGACGTCGACTTCTCGCGCGACTTCGACGCGCCGCTCGCGGCCGCCGCGCGCTACCGCGCCGTGCGGAGCCTCGGCAACCAGCAGTCGCCGTTCGACGCGTGGCAGACCCTCCAGGGCGTCGAGACGCTGTCGCTGCGGATGGAGCGCCACTGCGAGAACGCGGCCGTCGTCGCGGAGTACTTGGACGACCACGACGACGTGGCGTGGGTCGCGTACCCCGGATTGGCGGCCCACGAGACCCACGAGAACGCGACCCGGTACCTCGACGGCGGGTACGGCGGGATGGTCGCGTTCGGCCTGGAGGAGGGCTTCGAGGCCGGCAAGGCGTTCTGCGAGGCGACCGACCTCGCGACCTTCCTCGCCAACGTCGGCGACGCGAAGACGCTCGTCATCCACCCGGCGAGCACGACCCACGCCCAGCTCACTCCGGACGAGCAGCGCGAGGCCGGCGTCACCCCCGACCTCGTTCGCCTCTCCGTCGGCATCGAGGACCCCGCCGACCTGCTCGCCGACCTCGACCGGGCCATCGAACGCGCGACGCGGGAGGCGACATGACCGACGCGAACGACGCCGCAGGCGCGTGCGAAGCGCCGGATGGACGCGAATCGGACTACGTACACGACATGCCGGGCGAGCGCGTCTCGCTGGGGCCGTTCGAGTTCGAGCGCGGCGGGTCGGTTCCCGACCTCCAGGTCGCCTACGAGACGTACGGCGACCCCGCGAACGACGCGGTCCTGCTCTGTCACGCCCTGACGGGCAGCCACCGGGTGACGACCGCGGGCGACGAGACGGTCGACGCCGACCAGGCGAGGGCCTGGTGGGACGACGTGGTCGGCCCAGGCGCTCCCATCGACACGACCGAGCAGTTCGTCGTCTGCGCGAACGTCCCCGGCTCCTGCTACGGGACGACGGGGCCGGCGAGCGAGGACCCCGCGACCGGCGAACCGTACGGCTCCGACTTCCCCGCCGTGACGGTCGGCGACTGGGTGCGCGCCCAGCGGCGCCTGCTCGACCACCTCGGCATCGACACGCTCCAGGCGGTCGTCGGGGGAAGCGTCGGCGGCATGAACGCCGTCGAGTGGGCCAAGCGCTACCCCGACCGCGTCGAGCGCGTCGTCCCCATCGCCGCCGGCGCGCGCCTCGACTCCCAGCTGCTCGCGCTGTCGGCCATCGCCCGCCGGGCCATCGCGAGCGACCCGGCGTGGCAGGGCGGCGACTACTACCCCGACCACCCCGACGACGGGCTGGCGCTGGCCCGCCAGCTCGCGCACGTCACCTACCGCTCGAAGGAGTCCATGGACGACCAGTTCGGCCGCCGGACCGCCGACTGTCCGCCGCGCGAACTGGCACCGGACGCCCTGGGCGACGCGACCGACGACGACTACCGCAAGGTCGAGAGCTACCTTGACTACAACGCTCGGTCGTTCGTCGAGCGCTTCGACGCTAACAGCTACCTCCGGCTGACGCGTGCGATGGAGGACTACGACCTCGCCGCGGGCTGTGCGTCCGACACCGACGCGCTCGCCGAGTTCGACGGCGAGGCGCTCGTCGTCTCCATCACCGGCGACTGGCACTTCACGACAGACCAGGGCGAGGCGCTCGCCGCCGCGTTCCGCGACGCCGGCGCGGAGGCGACCCACCGCGTCGTCGAGAGCGACTACGGTCACGACGCCTTCCTCGCCTGCCCGGAGTTGATAGGGCCGCCGCTGCGCCGCTTTCTAGGTCGTCGTCGCAATCACGGCTCGTTCGCGCCGGTCCACGCCAGCCTCTTCGCGAACTGAACCGGTTCCGGGACGGGATTTTTGTCGCCGGGACGCTCACTGCACGCCATGACGGCGAACCGCTCGGCAGCGCTCGGAGCGATGTGGCGGGACGACTATCCCTGGACCTTCCTGACGCAGTTGACGGAGATAGAGAACCGGCTGGGCGGCCATCCGGGCGAGCGCGAGGCGGCGAACCTGGTCGCGGAGGGGTTCGAACGCGCCGGCGCGCGCGAGGTTACGACCGACTCGTTCGACATCGCGCGCTGGGACCGCGGCCGGGCCGACCTCGCCGTGACCGACCCGGTCCGGCGCTCGTTCGAGGCGGTCGCGCTCCCGTACTCACCCGGGGGCGAGGTCCGCGGCGAACTGGTCGACGTCGGTCACGGGACGCCCGAGGAGATAGACGAACGGGACGTGCAGGGGGCCATCGCCGTCGCGAGCACGACGACGCCGCCCGGCAGCCGGTTCGTCCACCGGATGGAGAAGTTCGGGTACGCGGCCGCCGCCGGCGCGGAGGCGTTCGTCTTCCACAACCACGTCCCGGGACAGCTACCGCCCACGGGGTCGCTGACGTTCGGCGACGTGGCGACGCTGCCCGGCGTCGGCGTGAGCGAGGAGACGGGCGCGTGGCTCACGGACTACGCCGACCGCGGCGCGACCGCGACGCTCTCCGTCGACGCCGGCACGGAACCGGGGACGAGCCACAACGTCCACGCGCAACTCGGACCGGACACCGACGAGGAGGTCGTCGTCGTCGCCCACCACGACGCCCACGATGTCGCGGAGGGCGCGCTCGACAACGGTTGCGGCATCACGGTCGTCGTCGCGGCGGCGCATCTGCTCGCCGACCTCGACCTCGAAACCCGGGTCCGGGTCGCTGGCGTCGGCTGCGAGGAGACCGGCCTGCTCGGCAGCGAGGACCTCGCGGAGCGCCTCGACACCGACCGGGTCCGGGCGGTCGTCAACGTCGACGGCGCGGGGCGGTTCCGCGACCTGCGGGCGTTCACCCATGACTCCGAGGCGATGGCGGACGTGGTCGAGGCCGTCGCCGACGAGGCGAACCAGCCCGTCGAACTGGAGGAGGACGTCCACCCCTTCAGCGACCACTGGCCGTTCCTCCGACGGGGCGTCCCCGCGCTCCAGTTGCACAGCGAGCAGGACGCGAGCGTGCCGGGCGAGCGCGGCCGCGGCTGGGGGCACACCCACGCGGACACCCGGGACAAGGTCGACGACCGCAACCTGCGCGAACACGCCATGCTCGCCGCCCTGCTCGTCCAGGAACTCGCCCGGCGCGAGGACGTTCCCCGGCGGGACCCCGACGACGTCGCCGAGAACCTCCGCGAGAACGACTACGAGGAGGGGATGCGCGCCGCCGACATCTGGCCCGACGAGTGGCGGTGAGTCACCGCTCGCTCTCCCGCCTCGCGTCGAGGAGCGCCTCGGCGAGGCGCGAGACCCTTCGGGGCGCTAAACGCGCCGCCGACCGGCGAGCGGAGGTGGAACGGTCCGAACGCCACGAGACCGACGAAGCCGCCCCGCCGACTACTCCGCGAATATCTCTTCCTTGTCGACGGCCCAGAGCAGCGTCGCCAGCCCCCGCAGGCCGAGGTAGACGCCGACGAACAGGGCGGCGACCCAGACGGCGGCGGCGACGAGGAAGCCGAGGATGCCGCCGCCGAAGACGACGCTGACGCCGCCCGCGGCGGCCCCGCCGAATCCCAGTGCGAGTAGACCGAGCACGACCCACCGGGTCGCGTGCCAGAGCCACGAACTGTCGACGACCTCCAGGTCGTCCGGATCGGTTGCGACCATACTTCGCTTCCGACTCGACACGTCAAAACTCTAGGTGGTGGCGCTACCGGAGGCGGTCGTCTATCTCGCCGGCGACCCGCGCTCCCGCCTCCCGCTCGACGCGCAGGTCGGCGAACACCTCGCGGGCGCTCGCGGCCGCCTCGTCGTCCACCGCGAAGTCGAGGTCGTAGCCCACGTCCGTGAGCACGAGGGGGTGGGCGGGCGCGGGCGCGACGCCCTCGGGGCCGTCCAGCGGTTCCGGCGAGAGCACGCGGTCGACCTTCGCGACCGGTGCCTCGCCGGTGGCGACCGCACGGACCAGCGCGACGACCCGGCGGACGAGGTTGCGCGCGAATCCGCCCGCCCGGAGCGTGACGACGAGGTAGTCGCCGTCGCGGAGCACGTCGGTCCGGAGGTCGCGGACGGTGCCCTCCTCGTCGGGCGTCAGGTTGTGGAAGTCGTGCTCGCCGGAGAGGCGGTCGAGGGCGTCCTTCGCCAGCGCGAGGTTCGCCCGCGGCGCGTAGCAGTGGTAGGTGTACTCCCTGAACAGGGCGTCGTGGGTGGCGTGGAACTCGGGGCCGGCGTCGGCGCTCGCCCACGCCCGGACCGACGCCGGCAGTTCGCTGTTCAGCGCAGCGGGCGTGAGCCAGTCGGGGGCCGCGAACGCGACGGTCTGGGCGACCGCGGAGACGCCGGCGTCGGTGCGACCCGCGGCGGCGTACCCCTCGGGGGCGTCGTCGGCCACGCCGAGCGCCCGGCAGGCGTCCAACAGCGCGTCCTCGACCGTCGACACGTCTGGCTGGCGCTGGAACCCGTGAAACGGACGACCGTCGTAGGCGACCCTGAAGGCGCGCATCGCCAGCCGCTACTGCCGGTCAGCGCTTAGTTCGTGTGGTCCGTTCGAACCAACAGGACCCGGTTGATGGCGAGAACGCGACCGCTACGGGCGCGTTGACGCTGTCTGGCGAACGGAACGCGGCCAGTATCGGCGTTCAATCGCGGGATACCGCGGCCGACATCGGCCGACAGACTTCCCCTGCGACCGGAACCCCCGACCGTTCGAGCGGCGAGGTGCCCGCGACGGGCCGTCGGGCGTCGCGTGCGAGGCCCGGCGACGCCCGCGGAGACGCGTTCGGCGACGACGCCGCGAACGCGTATCAGATACGACAGTGAGCGTAAACATACAAGAACCACCATTCGATAGAGGGTCGTATGCGACCGTCCTCTCGACGGCAACTCCTCGCCGCCGTCGCCGCCGTTCTCTGCGTGCTCTCGCTGCCGGCCGTCCCGCTGGCTGCCGGCGGCGCGAACGGAAACGCCCGACTCAACCCCTGCGTCGGAACGATGACCAGTCCCGCGAACGGAACGACCGTGATCGCCGTCCAGGGGTTCACCTGGCACGAGGGCGACGCCGGCAAGAAGCCCGCGAAGCTCGTCGGCGTCGGCCCGCGCGGTCAGGTGCAGTGGGTCCACCACGCCGCCGACCACGGCACCGTCTGGCAGTACGACGTCGACCCGATGGCGAACGGCAACGTGTTCGTCACCGCGACGAAGAACAAGCGGACGTACGTCTACGAGTTCGACCCCCGGACGCAGGAGCACGTCTGGCAGGAGGAACTGCCCATCGAGGACACCCACGACGTCGACCTCATCAACGGCGGAACCCAGTTGCTCGTCGCGAACATGAAGAACTACGACGAGGACAGCGGGAAGAACGACGACAGCATCTTCGTCTACGACCTGCAGAAAGACGAGATCGTCTGGCGCTGGTACTTTCGCGACCACTATCCGAAGGACACGGCGGAGAACTACACCGACGACTGGACGCACGTCAACGACGTGGACAAGATAGCCGACGGGAAGTATCTCGCATCGCCGCGCAACTTCGACCAGGCCATCGTCGTCGACCGCTCGACGAACGAGGTGACCATGCGACTGGGGAGCGACGACGACTACGACGTCCTCGACGAGCAGCACAACCCCGACTACCTCGAGAGCGAGAACGGGACCGCGACGTTCCTCGTCGCCGACTCCAACAACGGCCGCATCGTCGAGTACGCCCGGCGCGACGACGGGTGGGAACGCACGTGGAAACTCGGCGAGGGCGACGACCTCTCGTGGCCCCGGGACGCGGACCGCCTGCCGAACGGGAACACGCTCGTCGGCGACTCACGGAACCACCGCGTGCTGGAGGTCGCCCCGAACGGAACGGTCGTCTGGGAGTTCTCCTCGCCGTATCTCGTCTACGACGCGGCGCGCCTGCAAGCAGGCGAGCACGGCGGGCCGACCATCGCCGACATGAACGCCACCGGCTCGTACGGCCTGCAGGGTGACGCTGCCCGCCACGAGAACTGGAGCAACCTCGTCGGCTGTCACTCCTACCTCCAGTCGGTCGACGGCTGGGCCGCGGGCCAGAAGCCGTCGACCACCGGCGCGACGACCGGGGAGTCGGGCGTGAACGACGACGACGTGCGCAACGCCCTGGTGACGACCACGACCGACGACGACACGACGACGTCGCTGCCGGGCTTCGGCGTCGCCGTCGGCCTGGCCGCGCTGCTGGCGGTCGTCGCGCTGCTGGTTCGGCGACGCGAGTAACTCGACGCCTACGCTCCCGGTGCTCTCGGTTCCGGCGCTTCTCGGGTCGAACGGGATTGGCCGTTCGGGACGAGGACCGAACGACTTCGTTTCGGACAATCTACAAGTGTTTGGGTCCTGTACGGCGGGCATGGTTTCGGCCCCGCGAAACCGGGGGATGGCGGTCGTGGTGGCGGTGGTCTGCTGTCTGGGGGTGGTCGCGCCGGTCTCCGTCGCCCAGCCGCGAGACGTCGGGAATCCCTGCGTCGGGACGGTCGAGCGGCCGGCGAACGGCACGACGGTCGTCAGCGTCCAGGGGTACAACGAGAGCGGGAAACAGCCGGCGATGCTCGTCGGCGTCGGCCCGCACGGGGCGATTCGCTGGGTCCACCACAGCGCCGCCGAACACGACGCGGTCTGGTCCTACGACGTCGACCCGATGGCGAACGGCAACGTGTTCGTGACGGCGGCGGTCCGGGGCGGGAAGACCCTCGTCTATGAGTTCGACCCGACGACCCAGGAGACCGTCTGGAGCGTCGAGTTCGACATCCGGGACACCCACGACGCCGACCTCATCGACGGCGGGTCCGCGATCGTCGTCGCCAACATGCGCAACGCCGACCCGGCGAACGGCACAAACGACGACCGCATCTTCGTCTACAACCGCACGAGAGGCGAGATAACGTGGGAGTGGCGCTTCGCCGACCACTACCCGCCGGCGGCCGGCGGTAACTTCAGCAAGGACTGGACGCACGTCAACGACGTGGACGCCATCGGCGACGGAACCTTCCTCGTCTCGCCGCGCAACTTCGACCAGGTCATCGCCGTCGACCGCTCGACCGGCGAGATAACGACGAAACTCGGGGAAGACGGGAACTACGACGTCCTCCGCAAGCAGCACAACCCCGACTACCTCGAGAGCGAGAACGGGACCGCGACGCTGCTGGTCGCGGACAGCGAGAACGACCGCGTCGTCGAGTACGCCAGGCGGGGCGACGGCTGGACCCGCACGTGGACGGTCGGCTCCCCGGAGACGCTCCACTGGCCGCGGGACGCCGACCGACTTGACGACGGCAACACGCTCGTCTCGGACACGAAGAACCAGCGCGTCGTCGAGGTGACGCCGACGGGCGAGGTCGTCTGGGAGTTCTACGCCCCGTGGCTGGTGTACGACGCGGCGCGCCTGCGGACGGGCGAGCACGGCGGGCCGACCGCCGCCGACCTGAACGCCACCGGCACCCACGAGATAACGGGGAGCGCCGGCCTACACGGCGACCGCCTCGCGGCGTGTCACGCGCGGCTGATGGCGGTCGACGGACTGACCCAGGCGGGTCGGGACGCGCTCGGCGGGAACGGGAGCGCGGGGCGAACCTAGAGGGAGAACCGCTCGCCGTCGACCGCCAGCGGCTCCTCGAACGCCTCGTCGGCGGGATAGAAGTGCGAGACGTGGACGAGTCGGGTCTCAGCGGCGCCGAGTTCCTCGGCCAGCGCCAGCGCCCCCTCGCGGGTCATGTGCTTCGTGCCGAACGTGCGGGCCACGCCGTCGTCGTCCCGGTGGTCGCCGCCGACCGGGTGGCTGTCGGCGAGCGACGCCGGAACGATGGCGTCCGCGAGCAACAGGTCGGCGTCGGCGAGCGCGTTCCGGGAGTCGTCCGGAATCGCGTAGCTCGTGTCGCCCGTGAGCGCGAGCTTCGTCCCGTCGCGCTCGACGACGACGCCGTAACAGAGCATCGGCGGGTGGTCGACGGGGACGAGCGTCACGTCGAACCCGCAGGTCGAGAACGTCTCGAAGGGGGCGTGGTCGTGGACCGTCAGCGGCCGGAGGTAGTCGTACTGGCTCCGGACGGAGTCGGCGACGCTCTCGCCCGTCGCGGGGTCGACCTCGTCGACGGCGTGAACGGCGAGGGAATCGAGCAGTCGGTGGGCGTTGCCGAGGCCGTGGAGGTGGTCGAAGTGGACGTGCGTGACGACGGCGGCGTCCGGGAGGGCGACGTCCTGCGTGAGAAACTGGTGGCGGAAGTCGGGGCTCAGGTCGACGAGCAGCGACTCGTCGGTGGCTTCGTTGCGAACGTGCACCGAGAAGCGCGTGCGCTCGACGCCCCGCTCTCGGGCCGCCGCACACGTCTCGCAGTCACAGCGAGGCGTCGGCGTGCCAGTCGTGTCGCCGGTTCCGAGGAGCGTGACCTGCATCCCGTAGGGATTGCCGTTTCTGGTACAAATGTCTCCCGCTGGCGGCATCGAGGATTACGCCGCCGCCGACCGCTCCGCTGGCGAGTCGACGAGCAACGTCACGCCCGCGCCGACGAGGAACACGACGCCGAGTCCCGCGACGGCGGCCGTCTCGGTCACCGCGTCGGCGGCGACGCCTGCCGCGACCACCATCGGAACGCGCAGGAGTCGCCACAGCATGGAGAACGCGCTCAGCGTCGTCGCGCGCCCCGCCGAACCGACGTGGTCGTTCAGGTGGCCGTTCACCATCGGCAGCAGGAGCGCCTTCGACCCTCGAATCGCGACGAACATCGGCAAGGCGGCGGCCACCGCGACGCGGGGGAGGACGAGCAGGACCGCCGTCGCCACGGGGACGACGAGGAGCGCCCCCCAGAGGCCGAACGCCTCCTCGACGTCGCCGGCGAAGTAGCTGGCGACGGCCGAGACGACGGTGAACCCCGCGTAGAGGAGACCGAGGACGACGCCCAGCGGCAGGGCGTGACCGGCGACCGTCGCGGATTCGAGCGTCGCCTGGAACAGTCCGCGGGTCACCGGCTGGATGTAGGAGTTCGCCGCGCTGACGACCGCGAAGAACAGGCCGGCGTACACCACGAACGGCCGGAGCGGACGCGAGGCGAACTGCCTCCGGACGAGCGGCAGGGCGTCGAGGACGGTGATGCGGTCGTCCGCGAGGGAGTCCTCGTCCGCGTCGTCGCCGTACCGGCGGCTCCCGGGGAGCGTGAATAGGACGGCGAGGCCGAGGCCGTTCAGCGCGACCGACGCCACGAAGGGGGATCGCGGGTCGACGGCGTACAGCGCGCCGCCGGCTACCATCGTGACGACCGAGGTCCACCGCATCACCGACGCGCCCCGACCGCGGATTCGCGTGAAGTCGTCGGCGTCGAACCGCTCTTCGAGGACCTCGTAGAGCCAGGCGTCGGCGCTGCCGGACGCGAACGTCAGCGCGAGCGCCCAGAGAGCGTAGAAGAGGACGTACGGCCAGAACGACTGCGCGACGACGAATCCGAGGAGCGAGAGCACCGTGAACGCGACCGAGAGCGCGAGACTCGTCCGGCGGCCGTACCGGTCGCCGACGTACCCCGTCGGGACCTCGCCGAGGACGACGAGCGTCGACGACAGCGCGCTCAGGACTCCGTACTGCGTGAACGAGACGTCGCGGAGGACGAACAGGGTGAAGATTGGCGATATGAACCCGACCGAACGGGTCGCCTGAAAGAGGTAGTACTTCCCGATCAACCGGCTCGACATGGCGTAGGCGTCGCGGACGACCGGAAAAAGGGTTTCCTGAACTGCGCCTTTGTAGTATTTCTTACAGCTACGTCAGTGGTCGTGGGAGTGCCCGTCGTCCTCGCCGCCCGCGCCGCTGATGTCCCCGCCAGCGACGAGCGCGTCGTGGTCGCCCTCGATCATGTCGAGGTCCTTCAGGTTGTCCCGCTCCTCGAAGTCCTCGATGGCGCGCAGCAGGTCGTCCTGCCTGAGGTCGGTGCGATTCTCCATCAGCGCGTCGAGGACGGCCTCGCGCAGCACCATCCGCAGGTCGCTGCCGGTAAGTCCCTCCGTGCGCTCGGCGAGCGCGGGCGGGTCGAAGTCCTCGATGTGCATCTCTCGGGTGATGACCCGGAGGATGTCCGCCCGCATCTGGTCGTCGGGCTTGGGGAAGTTGATGATCTCGTCGAAGCGCCGCCACGCCGCGGCGTCGAGCTGGTCCGGGTGGTTCGTCGCGCCGATGAGGAGCACGTCGTCCTGGATGAGCGAGATGTTGTCGATGCTCTTCAGGAGCGTGTTCACCGCGCGCTTGATGGCGGCGTGCTCGTCGCTCCGGCGCGTCTTGGCGACGAAGTCGAACTCGTCCATGAAGAGGATGCACGGCGACAGTCGCTTCGCCACCTCGAACACCTTCTCGACGTTCTTCGCGGTCTCGCCGAGGTACTGGCTGGTTATCATCGACAGCTTCACCTCGACGAACGGGAGGTCGAGGTCGTACCCCAGCGCCCGCGCCGTGGAGGTCTTGCCGGTCCCGGGCGGGCCGACGAACAGGAGCTTCCCGATCTCGCGCAGGCCGATGCGGGAGAGGTACTCGCGGTGCTCGATGGCCTTCACTATCTTTTTTATCTCGTCCTCCTGGTTCTCCGTGAGGACGAGGTCGTCCAGCGTCAGTTCGACCTCCTCCGGCGCGTGGATGTCCACGAGGTCGAGCATGTTCTCGCCGTCTTCCTCCTCCTCGTCGCTGAAGTGCTCGGCGAGCAGGCTGTCGATCCACGCGCGGTCGGCCTGCACCGGCCGGTTCTCGTCGCGTGCGGTCTCGTAGTCCGCGTCGACGTCGTCGCGGTCCTCGAAGGCGTACGCCAGCGTCGGGTTCGCCGCCACGCGGTCGGCCGCGCGGTCGAGGAACCACTTCTCGGCCATCTCCGGTTGCGTGAGTTCGAGTGTCCCGGAGAACTCGTCGCGGTCGGTGAACATCAGGTCCGAGATGGCTTCCCACGGTCGGTCGAGGCCGGCCGCCTCCCGGGCGTTCTCGACCGTCGCCCGGAGCGGTCGCTCGATCGACCCCTCGTGCCAGAACACCTGCCTGATCTCCGGCGGCAGGTCGTTTTCGTCCAGGTTCTGGTGTTTGTCGTAGAGGTGCGTCGTGAGCAAGAACTCGATTACGTCCAGCGCCCCGCTGCTCATTCTTCCGTGGCTTGACGCTACAGAAGGATAAGCGCGTCGAACGCAGACGAGTCCGGTCGCCGACGGCCGATTCGAGCGGTTCGGCAGCGTCTCAGCCGAACGTGCCGGGTTTCGGCGCGTCCGCGGGCAGTGCGTCCTGGTCCACGAAGATGACGACGCTGCTGACGGTACAGCCGCTGTCGTATCCGAACCGCTGGACGTCGTAGCGGACGTATCCCTTCATGTAGCGGTCGACGTCGTCGGCGACGTCCTCCTCGCTGTCGCAGGTCGACGCGTCGCCGAGCGCGACGACGATGGGCGGCTTCTCGCCGACCAGGTCGCTGGGGTCTCTCGTGCTCGTCACTTCGGCGTCGGCGGCCTCGAAGTACCACTCCAGCGGGAGGCGGGCGAACCAGCCACCGGTGGCGGGCGGCACGTCGTGGCCCGCCTCGTTGCCCGCGTAGAACTTCTCGCCGTAGTAGAGCACGTCCGTCCCCTCGTTCTCCCGGGCGACGTCCTGGAGGTCGGAGAGCAGGGCGTCCATCTCCGTCGAGGACTGGGCGTACTGGACGAGTTCGTTGTCCGGGCTCTGGGGATGCTGGTAGGTGGTGGAGTACGCGGCCGTCCCGACCTGCGCACCGACGAGCAACAGCAGCAGTACGGCGGCGACGACGCTGAGGTCGTCGTCGCGCTGGTGCCCTTCCCAGCCCCAGCGGAAGACGAGCGCGAGCGCCACGGCGGCCGGAATCGCGAGCGGGACGACGACGTGGACGACCGCCCACGCGGCCTTGATGTCCATCACGAGGGGGTAGCCGAGCACGCTGGCGAAGCCCCAGTAGAAGCCGAAGGAGACGAGGTCGCTCGGACGCTCGCCGGAGTAGCGGTCGACGAGGAAGCCGACGACGGCGAGGACGACGAGCGCGAGCGCGCCGACCTTGATGACGCCGAGGTGGTGTTCGAGGAAGGGGAGGTACGGATGGCTCTGGTGACCGCCGGCCCAGCTCCCCATGAACTCCCGCCACGTGCCGAAGATGGCCTCGTCGACGACAGCGAGGAACATCCAGGCGTCACCCCGTCCGAGGGCCTTCCAGAGGCCGGGGCCGGCCTGCCCCTGCGAGCGCGGGGCGTAGAAGAAGACGATGATGGCGAAGAACTCGAGGACACCGAGCAGGCCGACGCCGAGGTAGACGAGGGGTCTGCGGAGCACGGAGCGGTCGCCGTCGCGGAGTCGGGACGCGCCGCTGCGCGACCAGTCGGGGAACGCGGCGGCGACGCCGTCGTTGCCGACGCGCCGGAGGAACAGCCGGTGGTCGTACAGCAGCACGGCCGCGCCGCCCCAGCAGGCGGCGTACAGCAGGGCGTTCTCCTTCATCGTGAACCCGAGCGCGAAGCAGGCGACGCCGACGAAGAAGTAGCCGGCGCGGCGCGTCCCGCCGGCGTCGTACGCCCGGACGAAGAAGCCGAGTGCGAACAGCATCGCGGCCGCGAGCAACACGTCGTTGCGCATGAACCGCGAGTAGTACAGCAGGATGGGGTTCGTGGCGAGCAACAGCGCGAGCGCGACCGTCTCGGAGTCGCGCAGCCGCCGGCGGAAGAGGAGCGCGGAGAGGGGGAGCAGACCGCCCGCGAGCGCGACGATAAGCCGCATGGTGAAGTCGCTCGCGCCGAACAGCGAGAAGAGGACGGAGTTGACGTGGACGAGGAAGGGACCGTGGACGATGGGGCGGTAGGACCAGATTCCCGTCTCGACGTAGCGGGCAATCCAGTAGGCGACTCGCGCCTCGTCCTGGTGGGCGACGCGCGTCCCGAGGCCGACGAGGCGGAGCGCGAGCGCGAACACCGTGACGAGGCCGACGAGGGGCACGGGGTGGGTGAACCGTTCGAGCATCCCGGTCGCGTCGCTGGCGGCGAACGACCCGGAATGGGACTGCGTGGCGTCGGAGCCTGACATTGGAGGGGGTTACAGACGCTATGGACCTCCGCGCGACAAATAGTTTCTGAACGCATCCTGTATATGAACTTTCAAATCGTTTCTCGTTTACTCGCGTTCAACCGCCACTTAAGAGCCACGAGCTACTAGGGGCTTGCATGGCAAGTGAGACCGTTCCAGTCATCGCGAAGGCAGTGCGAACGCCGCAAGGTAAGGAAGACGGCGTTTTCGCCGACACGCGTAGCGAAGACCTCTCGATTCCGCTCGTGAACACCATCCTCGGGGAGACTGGGCTGACGAGCGACCACGTCGACGACCTGATGTGGGGGGTCGCCCAGCAGCGCGGCGAACAGGACAACAACGTCGCGCGGGTCATCGCGCTGCTCTCCGACCTCGGCGAGGAGGTGCCCGCGGCGAGCATCAACCGCTGGTGTGCGTCCTCGATGCAGGCCATCATCAGCGCGAGCGACGCCATCCGTGCCGGCCAGCGCGAAGCCGTCGTCGCGGGCGGCGTCGAGAACATGTCCCGCGTCTCGATGAGCCAGAGCTACGGCAGCGTCCACCCGCGGCTCTCCGAACACTACAACGTCGGCGAACTCCAGATGGGGATGACCGCCGAGAAGGTCGCCGAGGAGTACGACGTCTCCCGCGAGGCCCAGGACGAGTACGCGCTCCAGAGCCACCGGCGCGCGGCCGAGGCGACCGAGTCCGGCCGCTTCGACGACGAAATCGTCCCCATCGAGACCGACGACGGCCTCGTGGAGGAGGACGAGGGCATCCGCCCGGACACGAGCATGGACGCTCTCTCCCAGCTTCCGACGGTGTTCAAGAGCGACGGGACCGTCACGCCGGGCAACTCCTCGCAGATATCCGACGGCGCGTCGGCCACGCTCGTCACCAGCGAGGCGTTCGCCGAGGACCACGGTCTGGACGTCATGGCCTACGTCGGCGACAACAACGTCGCGGGCGTCGACCCGACCGTGATGGGCATCGGACCGGTGCCGGCGACGCGCGGCCTGCTGGAGCGCACGGGCGAGGACATCGACGACTTCGACCTCGTGGAGCTGAACGAGGCGTTCGCCAGCCAGACGGTGTACGCCCGGAACCAGCTCGGCGTTCCCGAGGACAGGTTCAACGTCAACGGCGGGGCCATCGCCCTCGGTCACCCCCTGGGCGCCTCCGGCGCGCGCCTGCCCGTGACGCTCGTCCACGAGATGGAGAAGCGCGACGCCGAGAAGGGCCTGGCGACGCTCTGCGTCGGCTTCGGCCAGGGCGCGGCGATAACGTTCGAGCGCCGGTAATCGAACGCGCCGCTATCGAACCCCTCACAGAAGCCGTCTCGACGCCCGAGGCGGTCCGCTCGCCCGCTCGTCACGCCACCCCCGCCATGACGAACGCGACGTAGGTTCCCTGCGCTATCAGCGCCCCGCCCGCGAGCACGAGGACCGCGAGCACCACTCGCTTCGGGGTCCCCGACAGCCCCTGGTTCAGTAGCGCGGCGTAGACGCCGTTGTCGCCGTCCGTCCTACCGCTACGCCGACCTTTTTGCGCCCGCTGGTCCTGTCACGAACCATGCCAGCGATTCCGAGTCCCGGCCTGGGAACGTCGGGCAACGACGGCGAGCAGTGCGCCGAGACGGTGGCGACCGCCCTGGAGATGGGCTACCGGCACGTCGACACCGCGCAGATGTACGACAACGAGGCGGCGGTCGGCGAGGGCATCGAGCGCTCGGCGGTCGACCGCGAGGACGTCTTCCTGGCGACGAAGGTCCACCCGGAGAACCTCGCGCCCGACGACGTGCGCGAGACGACCGAGGCGAGTCTCGACCGACTCGGCGTCGACGCCGTCGACCTGCTGTACGTCCACTGGCCGATGGACGCCTACGACCCCGAGACGACCCTGCCGGCGTTCGACGACCTCCGCGAGGCGGGGGCGACGCGTCACGCCGCCGTGAGTAACTTCACGCCAGCGTTGCTGGACGAGGCGCGCGAGACGCTGGACGCGCCCGTCGTCGCCAACCAGGTCGAGCTCCATCCGCTCTTCCAGCAGGACGACCTCCGGGCTTACGCCCGCGAGCACGACCTCACCCTGGTCGCGTACGCACCGCTGATGCGGGGCGAGGCGGGCGACGTGCCGGAACTGCGCGAGGTGGCCGCCGAATACGACGCCACGCCGACGCAGGTCAGCCTCGCGTGGCTCCAGTCGAAGGAGACGGTCGTCCCCATCCCGAAGGCGACGGGCGAGGAACACCTCCGGGCGAACCTCGACGTGCCCGACCTCGACGCGGAGGATGTGGCGACGATAGACGCCATCGACCGCGAGGAGCGCCTCGTCGACCCCGACGCGGCCCCCTGGAACTAGAAGAGCGAGTCAGGCCACCCACCGGACGGTCCAGCGGCCGACTCCGTCGCCCTCCCGCCACTGGACGACGAGGTCGCTCACCGAGCGGTCGGCCGGAACCTCGTACGCTATCCACCCGCTCGCGGTCCCGCCCGGTTCGAGGCCCTCGGAGCCGGACGTCGTCGTGGTCGTCGTTCCGGAGTCGTCCAGGGGCGGCGGGTATCGTCCGCGCTCCCTGGGGATGCCGGCCGGCGACAGCGTCGTTCCGCTCGACCCGACGAGAAGCGAGACGCCGCTGCGAGACGGCGGCCGCTGGGCGTAGTCGGCCCTGTTCTCGGCGGCGACGTGGACGAACGCCCACTGCGAACCGGAGCCGGCCGACACCTCGGTCGTGCTCCCGTTCGAGCGCTCGTACCGGTAGCTGTCGGTCAGCGACACGTCGCGGACGGTGAACGCGAAGTCGGTCGGGACGACGTGCGTCCCGCCGAACGAGAGGGTCTTCGGACTGACGTCGACGGAGAACGCCCGCTGGAGCTTCGGTATTCGGAAGTTCGCGGTGCCGCTGTACGGGTGGGTGTACTCGGTCGACCAGGTCGCTCGCTTCCCCGGTTCGATGACCTCCGTCTGAATCGTGGCCGCCGTGTGCCAGCCGCCGCCGCTGCCGGACAACCGAATCGGGGAACTGAACGCCGCCGGGCGGTCCCCGGTGTTCTCGATGACCACCTTCAGCGGGAGCGGTTCGCCCATTGCGGCCTCCTTCGGGGCCTCGAACGATGCGAGGTCGAACGAGACCTCGGGACGGCTCGTCTCCGTGGATTCGGTCGACTCGCTCGTCCGGTCGTCGGTTCCACCTCCCCCTTCGGTCGTCGCGCTCGTCGTCCCCTGCTCCCCACCGTCGCCCGGTTCAGAGCCCGAACAGCCCGCCAGGGCCACCCCCGCGAGGGTAGTCCCGGTCGCCGCCAGAAATCTTCTACGGAACATGGGTAATTTATATACTAACTTCTAAATAAAGCCTATGTAAGCGATTTTAGTACAGTCGTTCCTGTAGAAGAGTTCCGACGTGCCGGCGTGCTATGCACCCTGCTACCTCGGAAAGTAGGCGGACCCTAACTCGTTTCCGGACGGCAGACGAACGTCTCCCGTGACCCGACCGCTCATCGTCTACGACGACGACTGCGGCTTTTGCACGTGGGCGGCCGAGTACGCGGACGAGCACGGCGAGTTCGACCTCGTCGGATTCTCGGCGCTCGACGCCGACCAGCGCGCCCGCTTACCGTCGGAGTACGACCGCTGCGTCCACCTGCTGGTCGACGACCGCGTCTACTCCTGCGGCGAGGCCACTGAAGAGATACTCGCGCGCACCGATTCCGTCGGCGGGGACGCCGCCGACCTGTTCCGACTGCTCCCGTCGAGCGCGCGCGAGCGCGTCCGCGAACCACTGTACCGCTGGGTGGCCGACCACCGCTCGTGGTTCGGGCGCGTGCTCCGCCGGTAGGTCAGAGCGACTCGACGAGGTCGCCCGTGCGAATCTCGCCGGACTCGACGACGACCGCCCGGAGGCCGCCGCGGTGGACCAGCGCGGCGAGCGCGCCGTCCTCGGTCAGCGATTCGAGGTGCGAGCAGGGCTCGCAGAGCTCGACGCCCTCACAGACCGCGTCGCCGACCCGGAACCGCTCGCCGACGAGGTGGTTCAGCGCCGCGTCACGGGTCGTCACGTTGCGGCGGTGCGCGCCGTCGTCGAGGGCGATTCCGGCCTCCGACTCGACCGCCGCCAGCGTTTCGGCCTCGATGAGCGTGACGTCGCCGTCCGCCGAGTCGGGGTCGAAGTGGCGGTCGCCGCGGAGACCGGCCCCCGCCACCGTTTCGACCCGCTCGGTCCGTTCCGTCGCCGCCCCGGACTCCGGGGCGACGTGAATCGCTTCGACATCGCCAGTGCCGTCCATGCACGTCGGTCGGTTGCTCCCGAAATAAAACCGTCGCGAGCGTGCCGCGCTCGACGACGATATCGTGGACGGGACCGCTAGCCGAGAAAGAGGATGCGGAGTATGGTGAACGACCCTACGAGCGAGTAGACTACCGTCATAGCCTGTAGCGTTCGCTCCTCGGGAATGCGGCTGTTGAGGAAGGCACCCGTCTGACCGCCGACGAGACAGGTCAGTCCGGCGACGAGACCGAACCCGAACGGAACCGTGAAGTCGTGGCCAGAGAGCCACGACGGGCCGTACTGTAGCAGAACGAGGTTCGTGGTGAGCGCGGCGACGATGGTGCCGTGCAGGACGAACGCGCTCGTCCCCGTCGAGAGACGGATAGGGACGCGCTTGCGGACCGTCAGCAGCGTCTGGGAGAGTTCGCCGATGGCGATACCGACGAGGCCCGCCATCGCGCCGCCGATGCCCGCGATGGTGCGGTCGAACCAGTCGAACCGAGCGACAGTAACCCCGCCGTCCGTGCGTTCCGGACCGTCGTCGCGATCGGGCACGATACGTGCGAATCGGGGGTGGATGAGCCAGTCGGGAATCGACGACCCTTCCCGGTGCGTCTCGAAGAGGATGGCCGAGAGCACGAGCAACATTCCGCCGAACAGCATCTTTAGCAGCGCCGGCGGGGCGAGGTAGGACATCGCCCGACCCAGGACGGCCACCGGGACGCTGACCGCGAGGATGGCCTTCACCGTGTCGAGGTCGACCTGTCCGCGGAACCAGTAGGCGCTGACGCTGCTCGAGTAGCCGAACAGTTCGACGAACAGCGCGAGACCGATGGCGGCCTGGAGCGGGACGTTCGGGAACGCCGGGACTACCTCCGGGTAGACGAACAGGAAGGCGGGAACGAAGAGCACCGCCGCCTCCATCGCGAAGGTGTTGACCGTGGTGCAGATGACGAACGTCAGGAGAACGAACGTGGCTAGACCGACAGGCGAGAATCCGAGCGGGAGCGCCATTCAGGACGCTCCTCCGGGTGGGTGGCGCAGGCGGTCGAACGTGGTCACTCGCGCGGACGCGTCGAGTCGAGTCACAGTGACGACCGCTGAAGCGGCCGCCGTTCAAAAGATTTGTCTTCACAGACGGCTGTCATTATTGTTGATGTTGGTTCTCGGGCTGTTCTCGCCGCGCACGTGGACGTTCGTCGGCGGGTCGACCGGCGCCGGCGACCGCGGAAACCGGAGTCAGAACTCGACGTCCGGTTCGGGCACGCCGCCCTCGTCGCCGACGTCGACGTCGAGGTCGAACTCCTCGCGCAGTTCCCGGATGCGGTCGCGGATGTCGGCGGCGAGTTCGAACTCCAGGTTGTTCGCGGCCTCGTCCATGCGCTCTTCGAGTTCCGCGACGCGGCGCTCGGCCTCGTCCTCGGTCTCCGGTTCGCCGCCGACGACCCCGGACGTGTCGGTCTTGCTCCCCGGCAGGTTCGCCTCCGACACCTCCTTGTCGATGGTCTGGGGTTCGAAGCCGTGCTCCTCGTTGTACTCCCGCTGGATGCGACGGCGGCGGCGCGTCTCCTCGATGGCGTCCGCCATCGCGTCGGTCGTCTCGTCGGCGTACAGCACGACCTCGCCCTCGACGTTCCGGGCCGCCCGGCCCATCGTCTGGACGAGCGACGTCTCCGAGCGCAGGAACCCCTCCTGGTCGGCGTCGAGGATGGCGACGAGGGAGACCTCGGGGATGTCCAGTCCCTCCCGGAGGAGGTTGATGCCGACGAGCACGTCGAACTCGCCGAGGCGGAGTCCCCGGACGAGCTCGTGTCGCTCCAGGGTGTCGGTCTCGTCATGCATGTACTCGACCGCGACGCCGGCCTCTTCTAAGTACTCCGTGAGGTCCTCGGCCATGCGCTTCGTCAGTGTGGTGACGAGCACGCGCTCGTCGTTCTCGACGCGGCGGTCGATGCGGTCCATCAGGTCGTCTATCTGGCCGGAGGCGTCCGTCACCGTCACCGCGGGGTCGACGAGGTGCGTGGGACGAACGATCTGTTCGACCACCTGCTCGCCCTCCTCGCGCTCGTAGTCGCTCGGCGTGGCGGAGACGTACAGCGTCTTGTCGGTCTTCCCCTCGAACTCCTCGAACGTGAGCGGGCGGTTGTCGTACGCGGTCGGCAGGCGGAAGCCGTTCTCGACCAGCGAGTCCTTCCGGGACTTGTCGCCCGCGAACTGGCCCTTTATTTGCGGGACTGTCTGGTGGGACTCGTCGATGACCGTGAGGAAGTCGTCCGGGAAGTAGTCGAGCAACGTGAACGGCGCGTCGCCGACCTCGCGGTCGCTGAGGTAGACGGAGTAGTTCTCGATGCCGGAGCAGTAGCCCGCCTCCCGCATCATCTCCAGGTCGAACGTGGTGCGCTCCTCGATGCGCTGGGCGGCGACCAGGTCGCCCTTGCGCTCGAAGTAGCCGATGCGGTCCTCGAGGTCCTCCTCTATCTCCGCGATGGCCTGCTCCATCGTCTGCTCGGGGATGGAGTAGTGTTCCGCCGGGTGGACGAGCACCGCGGGTTCCTGGGACTTGACCTCGCCTTCGAGGGGATCTATCTTCACCATCCGGTCTATCTCGTCGCCCCAGAGTTCGACGCGGACGGCGTACCGGCCGTACATCGGGAATATCTCGACGGTATCGCCCCGGACGCGGAACGTACCCTGCGTGAAGTCCACGTCGTTGCGCTCGTAGTTCAGGTCGACGAGGCGCGCGAGCAGTTCGTCGCGACCCACCTCGTCGCCCACTTCGAGGCGGAGGCTCATGTCCTCGTAGTTGCGCGGGTCGCCGAGACCGTAGATGGCCGACACCGAGGCGACGACGATGACGTCGTCGCGGGTCAGAAGCGAGCGCGTCGCGGAGTGGCGCAGGCGGTCTATCTCCTCGTTGATGGAGGCGTCCTTCTCGATGTACTTGTCGGTCTGCTCGACGTACGCCTCGGGCTGGTAGTAGTCGTAGTAGGAGACGAAGTACTCGACGGCGTTGTCCGGGAACAGGTTCCGGAACTCCTCGTACAGCTGGGCGGCGAGCGTCTTGTTGTGCGCGATGACCAGCGTCGGCATCTCGATCTCCTCGACGAGCCACGAGACGGTGTTGGTCTTCCCCGACCCCGTGACGCCGAGCAGCGTCTGTTTGTCCATCCCCTGCCGGAACCCCTCGGCGAGTTGCTCGATGGCCTCCGGCTGGTCGCCCGCCGGGTCGAACGGCGCGTCCACCCGGAAGTCCGACTCCGCTTCGGGTCGGTCGGGCGACAGCGGACCGGAGTCTGCGTCACTCATGCTGTTCTCGCTTGGAGTCCGACGCACTTGACGCCCTCGGAACGCCGACCGACGCGCTCCCGTGGCACCCCGTCCCGGGACCGGGCACGGAGCGCGTCGCCGTCGCCGGTGGCGGTTCCGGGCCGGCGAGGAGCTCTGGCCCGGTTCACTCCTCCAGGCGCGACAGCACGGCTTCGGGGTCGTACCGCAGCGAGAGGGTGCGCGAGCGGCCGCGTCCGTCGACGTTCGTGTAGGTCGCGTCGATGACGCCGAGCTGGTCCAGCTTGTTGATTATCTCGGAGTAGCGCGTGTAACCGAGCTCCGTCTGGTCGTGGAACGCGTCGTACACGTCGCCGGCCTGCTCGCCGTCGTGCTCCGCGATGACCCGGACCAGCGCCTCCTCGTTGTCGCTCAGCGCGTGCAGGCTGTGGCTGAGGTGGACGAACTTCGATTTCTCGTAGGCCTCCTCGACGTCCTCGACGCTGACGGTGCGGCTGGCGCGCATCTCGGCGTTCAGGCCCGCCCGGCGCAGCAGGTCGATGCCGACCCGCAGGTCGCCGCTCTCGGCGGTGAGTTCGGCGACCTCGTCCAGCACCTCGGTGGAGATGACGCCGTCGTGGAAGCCGCGTTCGACGCGCTCGTCGAGGATGTCGACGATTTCGCTCGGGTCGTACACCGGGAAGTAGACGTCCTCCGGGCGGAAGACGCTCTGGACCCGACCGTCCAGTTCCTCGATGACGTCCAGGTTGAGGTCCGAGGAGACGACGATGACGCCTATCTTCGCGCCGCTGTGGGCCTCGTGGGCGCGCAGCAGCGAGTAGAGGGTGTCCGAGGCCTCGTTCTCGTAGAAGAGGTAGTTCACGTCGTCGAGCGCGACCACGAGCACCTCGTCGTCCTCGACCAGCTTGTCCGTTATCTGGCGGAACAGCTTCTTGAACGAGATGCCGGAGGAGGGCGGCTCGTACTCGAAGATGCCCTCGAAGATGCGGGAGAACACGGAGTAGCGCGTCGAGTCGACCTGACAGTTGACGCGCACCGTCCGGACGTCGGTCTGGGCCGACAGTTCGTCGAACAGCTTCTGGACGGCGGTGGTCTTGCCGGTTCCGGGCGGTCCGTGCGCCATCACGTTCAGCGGTCGGGACCCCCGGACGGCAGGCCTGAGCGCGTACTGCAGGCTCTGCATCTGGGACTCGCGGTGTTCGAACGTCTCCGGGACGTAGTCTATCTCGAAGACGTGTTCGTCCCGGAACACCGTCTCGTCCCAGGACAACATCCCCTCCTCCGGGTCGTCTGCCATCACTTTCACCACGCTCCCGGAGCTACTTAATCCTTCGCCAGCCAGACAAAAGAATCCGCGGGTCAGGCCTGCTGTATCCCGTTCTGGACGTCGTTTCGGTCCATGGACATCCCGTGCTTCTCGCGGGCGTGCTCCTGGACCATGTCGATTACCTCGTTCTCGTCGTTCGCTCGTACCATGAAGTCGCAGTCCATCTGTGTGCATTCGAACTGGTGTGCCATCTGTGTGTCCTCCACCCCCTCCTGGGGCGGACTGGACGACGACCCCAGGCGGTGTAACGCTTCTGGCCTCCGTTCGTCGGAAAGCCGGCGGCCGTCGGAGTGGGTGGCCGTTCGGCGCGACGCCGCGTCCCCGGGACATTTGAGGGTCGGTCCCGAATCGCGAGACATGGACCTGCAACTGGACGGCAACGCGGCGCTCGTGACGGCGAGTTCGAGCGGACTCGGCCTCGCGAGCGCGAAGGCGCTGGCGCGCGAGGGAGCGAACGTGACCATCTGTGCTCGCGGCGAGGAGGCGCTCGCCGACGCCGAGACGGTGGTCGACGATATGGGTGACGGCGACGTGCTGGCGATACCGGCGGACATCACGGACCCGGACGAGATAGAGGCGCTGGTCGACGAGACGGTCGAGACGTTCGGCGGCCTCGACCACCTCGTCACGTCCGCCGGCGGACCGCCGAGCGGCCGGTTCCTCGACACCACCGAACGCGAGTGGTACGAGGCCTTCGACCTGCTGGTGATGAGCGTCGTCTGGGCAACCGACCGAGCCCACCCGCACCTCGTCGAGAGCGACGCCGGCTCCGTCACGTGCATCACGTCGACGAGCGTCCGGGAGGCCATCGACGGCCTCGTCCTCTCGAACGCCGTCCGGCGGAGCGTCATCGGACTGGTGAAGACCCAGGCGCGCGAGTTCGCGCCGGACGTGCGCGTCAACGCCGTCCTCCCGGGCGCACACGAGACGCCGCGCATTCAGGAACTCGTGGAGGCCGCCCTCGACCGCGGCGAGTACGACTCCTACGAGGCCGGCCTGGACGACTGGGCCAGCGACATCCCCCTGGACCGCGTCGGTGACCCGATGGAACTCGGCGACGCCGTCTCCTTCCTTGCCAGCGACCGCGCGAGCTTCGTCAACGGCGCCGCCGTGCCCGTCGACGGCGGTCGCCTGCGCAGCTGACGGGCAACGGCGCTCGCCGACCGTTCCACGAGGGCGTCCGTGCCCGTACCCCAGGGGCGCATCGCCGAGCGACGTCCGGGGGCGTCAGTCGTTTATCTTGTCGACTATCTCCTTCGCCTGGTCGCGGGCCTTGTCCTCGCCGACGCTCTTCTTTATCAGTACGCTCTGGACCTCCCACTCGTCGCTGTCCTCCTCCTGTCCGGTCCGGACCTCGGCTCCCTCTGAGACGTCCTGGGCCGGGTTCTCCGCCCAGTCCGGCGTCCGGATGGTGTCGAACTCGTCCGGGTCGCGGAACCGGACGTGGATGTACTCGTCTTCCGTCTCCACCGCTTCGACGTCTGGTACGTCTCCCATGTAAAGTCGTTCGCCGCTGAGAGGAAGAAAGCTGACGGCCAGCGACGGCCAGCGACGGTCAGAACCGGTCATCCTCGCGGAGCCTCGCCACGACCTCGCGCACGCGCTGGGCCTCCTCCTTCGGCACGACGAGCACGCGGTCGTCGTACGCCGCCACGACGAAGTCGGAGACGCCGACGAGGCTGACGTGGTGGTCCCCCGCGACGACGTTCCCCTCGGCGTCGATCGTCAGCGCGTCGCTCAGGACGACGTTCTCCCCGTCCGAGTGGCGCACTCGCTCCAGCGCGTCCCAGGAGCCGAGGTCGTCCCACTCGAACCCCGCGGGCACCACGTACACGTCGTCGGCCCGCTCCAGCACCGCGTAGTCGACGCTCACCGGGTCGGCCGCGGCGAACCCCGCGTCCGGCTCGCCGGCGTCCAGGCGCTCGACGAGCGGCGCGAGCGGCGAGTCGCGCGCCTCCCGGAGGAACGCGGACGGCGTCCACGCGAACAGCCCCGCGTTCCAGTAGCAGCCGCGCTCGACCAGCCGCTCGGCGGTCTCCGCGTCGGGTTTCTCCCTGAACTGCGCGACCTCGAAGTGGTCACCGCGGTCGGCTCCCGGCTCGACGTACCCATAACCGGTCGCCGGTCGGGTCGGTTCGACGCCGACCGTGACCAGCCCCGCCGTGTCGACGGCGACTTCCGCGGCGCGGCGGGCGGTCGGCGCGAACTCGCCCGCGACGTGGTGGTCGCTCGGCAGGCAGACGAGCGCGCAGTCGCCGACCTGCTCGCGAATCCGGTGGGCGGCGTAGACGAGCGCCGGCCCGGTGTCCTTCGGTTCGGGTTCGACCAGCACGCCGGCAGTCGGCGCGTGCTCGCGGACGCTGGCCTCGTGTTCCGGCGCGGTGCAGACGAACGTCTCGTCGGCGAACCCCGCCCGGGAGACGGTGTCGGCGAGGAGGGAGGCGTCGCCGTCGCCGAGCGGGAGGAACTGCTTCGGGCGGTCGCTCCGGCTGGCCGGGTAGAGCCGCGTCCCCGTGCCGCCGGCCATCACGAGCGCGACGAGCGGGCGGTCCATGGCCGGTCCGACGGCGCGAGTCCCCAAAACCGCCACGGGTCGTCTCCGCGGTGCCGTTCTTCAGCTTTAAAAGCGAGAACGCCCTAGGCCCGTCAATGAGCGAGTCTGGCGAATTCTGCCCGAACTGCGGGGACCCCATCGAGGTCGACCGTTCGACCCGGGCGTACCCCGGGGCCGCCACCCGGCGCGAGCGGAAGCTCTGTGACTCCTGTTACTTCGACCGCTTCGACCTGGTGGACGCCCCCGAGCGCATCGAGGTACGGGTCTGCGCGCAGTGTGGCGCGGTCCACCGCGGCAACCGCTGGGTGGACGTCGGCGCGCGCGACTACACCGACGTCGCCATCGAGGAGGTCAGCGACGCGCTCGGCGTCCACGTCGACGCAGACGACGTCTCCTGGCAGGTCGATCCCGAGCAGGTCGACCAGAACACCATCCGGATGCACTCGTACTTCTCCGGCGTCGTTCGGGGCACAGTCGTCGAGGAGGACGTCACCGTGCCGGTCAAAATATCCCGCCAGACCTGCACCCGCTGCGGTCGCATCGCCGGCGACTACTACGCCAGCACGGTCCAGGTCCGGGCGGTCGGGCGCACGCCGACCGCCGAGGAGACGGAGCGCGCCCGCGAGATAGCGACCGAGATAGTCGAGGAGATGGAGGCCACGGGCGACCGCGACGCCTTCGTCACCGACGTGAGCGAGACCGAGGACGGTCTCGACCTGAAGGTGTCGACGACGAACATCGGCAAGAAGATAGCGAGCAAGCTGATCGAGGAGTTCGGCGGTGACTTCTCCGATTCGGAAACCCTGGTGACCGAGGACGAGGACGGCAACGAGGTGTACCGGGTCACGTACGCCGTCCGGCTCCCCCCGTTCACGCCGGGCGACGTCATCGACCCCCGGGACGAGGGGGGTCCCGTCCTGGTCAGGAGCGTCCGGAGCAACCTCAAGGGCCGACGGCTCACGACGGGCGAACCGTTCGAACTGCGCTTCGACGACGACGACGCGCCCGAGCCGCGGAAGCTCGGCCGCGTCGAGGACGCCGAGGAGACGACGCTGGTCGCGACCGAGGACGAACACGCCGTCCAGGTGCTCGACCCCGAGACCTACCGGACGAAGACGGTCGCGCGCCCCGACTACCTCGACGCGGACGCCGACAGCGTCCCGGTGCTGAAGAGTCGCGCGGGACTGCACGTCCTCCCCGACGAGTCCAGGGAGAGCGGATGACCGAAGGCCTCGACCGCGACGCCCCCGACCGGGACGGTGGCGACGCCGCCGAGGACGACCCGGCGCTCGCCGCCGTCGTCGAGAAGCCCCGCGCCGAGGACGCCATCGCCGCCCTCGACGCGGAGGGCGTCTACGACGACTCGCGGAAGGTCCGCGAGCGCGACGCCGAGACGGTCGAACTTCCGGTCGTCGAGCGGCCGACGGAGACCCCGGTCTGCGACGTGGTCGAGCAGGTCGCTCCCGAACCTCGCCTGCCGGACCTCGAAGCGCGTCTTCGGGCGCGCGGCTGGTCCGAGGACGAGGTGGCGCGCGCGCCGGGGTCGTGGGCGGTCGTCGGCACCGTGATACTCGTGGAGTTCGGCGACTGCCAGCGCCGCGAGGCGGTCGGCGAGGCGCTGCTCGAACTCCACGGCGAGGCCGACACCGTCCTCGCGCGCGGCGGCATTTCCGGCGAACACCGCGAACCCGACGTGACCGTCGTCGCGGGCGAGGGTGACACCGAGACGGTCCACGTCGAACACGGCACGGAGTACGCCCTCGACTTCGCGGAGGTGATGTTCTCGCCCGGCAACAAACGCGAGCGCGCCCGGATGGGCGAGGTCGTCGCCGACGGCGAGCGCGTCCTCGACATGTTCGCCGGCATCGGCTACTTCACGCTCCCGATGGCCCGCTCCGGGGCCGAGGTGACGGCGGTCGAGCGCAACCCGGCGGCGTTCCGGTTCCTCGTCGAGAACGCCGTCCTGAACGGGGTCCAGGACCGCGTCGACGCCTACCGGGCGGACTGCCGGGACGTGGCGGCCAGCGCCGAGCGCGTCGTCATGGGCTACTACGGCGTCGCCGAACCGCGTTCGGAGGGGCACGGGAGACGGTCCCGCGAGGCACACGAGTACCTCGACGTCGCGCTCGCCGCGCTGGAGCCCGGGGGCGTCGTTCACTTCCACGCGGCGACGCCCGAGGACCGCCTCTGGGACCGTCCGGTCGGTCGACTCCGCGAGGCCGCGAGCGAGCGCGGGCGCGAGGTCGAGGTGCTCGACCGTCGGCGCGTCAAGAGCCACAGCGAGGGCGTGTGGCACGTCGTCGTCGACGCGCGGATTTCGTAGCCCCCGTCTCGCTTCCGGGAATCCGTCGCCGTCCGACGGCGGTCGCTCGGCGGCGCCTTCTTTTTCGTCCAGCGCGTAGCGCACGGTATGACGACCGACCCGTGCGACGGCTGTGGGGCGGAGGTGTCCATCGCGGGAGGAATCGCCAATCTCTGGTCGTTCGGGGGGCAGACGACCGACGGGATGACCCTGGAGTTCGAGGACGGCAGCGAGCATTTCCTCTGTTACGCCTGTATCGAGCAGTTGCCGGACCATCCGACGAGCAAGGACGTGGCGGCCCTCCCGGAGCGAACGGAGTGAGTGGAGCGCTACTCCCGGAGGAGCGGGGGTCGCTCTCGACGGCGTCGGGGGACGGGGAGAACCATCGTCCTACGAGTCGCTGAGGGAAACCAGGACGGCGAGGGAGGGGTTCGAGGCAGGAGTCGTCCATGGCAGCGACCCTCGCCATCCGGACGTACCTTCGCCTTCGGCATATGATTTCTGTCATGTCGGCGGTCGTGAACCCGGACCGGCAGGTTTTACGCCCCGGCTTTCGTCGGGTGAATCGTGAACCCCGAGCGGATTTTCGAGGAGTTTCCCGCGCCCTCCTACCGGGGCAACCAGCGCGACGCCCTCGCCGACGTGCGGGACGCGTTCGAGGCCGGCAACGACGTGGTGCTGGTGCGAGCGCCGACCGGGAGCGGCAAGTCGCTGCTCGCGCGGGCCATCGCGGGGTGCGCTCGCCGGCCGGACGACGCCGCGCCGAGCGACGCGACGGGAGCGTACTACACCACGCCGCAGGTCTCCCAGCTGGACGACGTGGCGGCCGACGCCCTGCTCGACGACCTGAAGATAATCCGGGGCAAGCGCAACTACTCCTGCATCCTGCCGGGCGAGAAAGACACCCCCGTGGACCGCGCACCCTGCGCCCGCGAGAAGGGGTACGACTGCTCGGTGAAGCATCGCTGCCCGTACTTCTCCGACCGCGCCATCGCCAGCAACCGCGAGATAGCGGCGATGACGCTGGCGTACTTCATGCGCACCGCGGGGTCGGAGGTGTTCCGCAAGCGCGACGTCGTCGTCGTCGACGAGGCGCACGGCCTCGCGGAGTGGGCGGAGATGTACGCCGCCATCGAACTGAACCCCCGAACCGTCCCCATCTGGGACGACGTCGACGTGCCCGCGGTCGAGAGCATCGACCGCGCGGTGCGGTACGCCGAGCGCCTCTCGAACGTCTGCGAGCGCGAGAAGGATGACCTGCTGGCGAAGCAGGAGCTCTCCCCCGCGGAGGCCGCCCGCCGGGACCGCCTGCAGGAACTCATCTCGGAACTCGACTGGTTCGTCTCCGACTACCGCGACCCCGACAGCGCGACCGAGTGGGTCGTCGACCAGTCCGACGGAACGGGCGGCCCGCTCACCATCAAGCCGATGAACCCCGAGCGCTACCTCGCCCACACCGTCTGGGACCGCGGGAACCGGTTCGCGCTCCTGTCGGCGACCATCCTGAACAAGGCGGCGTTCTGCCGACAGGTCGGCCTCGACCCCGATGACGTCGCGCTCGTCGACGTCGGCCACACGTTCCCCGTCGAGAACCGGCCGCTGTACGACGTGACCCAGGGGAAGATGACCTACGAGCACCGCGACGACACCCTGCCGGCCATCGCCCGGACGCTCGTCCGCATCATGCAGGCCCATCCGGACGAGAAGGGCATCGTCCACGCCCACTCCTACGCCATCCAGGAGCGACTCGTCGACAGCCTCGCCGAGTTCGGCGTCGGCGACCGGGTGCGCGCGCACGACCGGGAGAGCCGCGACGCCGACCTCGAAGCGTGGAAGGCGACCGACGACCCGGACGTGTTCCTCTCGGTGAAGATGGAGGAGGCGCTGGACCTGCACGGCGACCTCGCGCGCTGGCAGGTGCTCTGCAAAGCGCCGTTCGCCAACACCGGCGACTCTCGGGTCGCCCATCGCCTCGAACAGGGCCAGTGGGCGTGGTATTACCGCTCCGCGCTCCGGACCGTCATCCAGGCCTGCGGTCGCGTCGTGCGCTCGCCCGACGACTTCGGCGCGACCTACCTCGCCGACTCCAGCCTGCTCCAGCTGTTCGACCGGGCACGCTCGGACATGCCCGACTGGTTCGCCGACCAGGTCGACTGTATGGAGCGCCCGGACCTGCCCGCGTTCGACCCCGCGGACGCCGGCGCCGGAGCGAGCGGGCACGCGGGACGGTCGCGGCGAGGTCGGTCCCGCGGCGGCGGGTCGGCGGGGACGGACGACTCCGGCGGCTCACGGGACCGCGAGAACAGCCCGATGGCGGACGTGTGGGACGTCGAGTAGTCAGAACAGGGTCACGGCGTACGCGAGCCCCGACCCGACCATCAGCAGGACGAAGAACAGCGAGATCAGTTTCTGTCGAACGTTCTCCATGTCCGCCCTCGGACGGCGACCGGCATAACTGTTCGGGTCGAGCGGTCCGGCGTCACAGCGTCGCGGCCAGTTCGCGCAGTCGGTCGCTGCCGTCGCGGACGAACGGGACGCCGTGGCCCATCGCGGCGACCGCGAACGACGGGGCGCGCTCTGCGAGCGACCGGACGCTGTCTCGCACCGCGGCGGTGTCGTAGCTCATCAGCCATGGCGAGGCCGCGAGTTCCCCTCCGTCCTCCCGGACGAGGTCGCCGAGGAACGCCGCGTCGAGGGCTTCGCTGACGTAGACGACGTGACCCGGCGAATGCCCCGGGGTGTGGTAGGCGGTGAAGCTCCCGACCGCGTCGCCGTCCTCGACCGTTCGCACGGGGAGGTCTGGCGCGGACAGCAGCGGTCGGGTGACCCGCTGGAGCGCGCCCTTGTGGTTGTGCCAGTCCGGGCGTCGGTCGCCCGACAGCAGCGGCGCGTCCGCCGCGCCGACGTACACCGGCGCGTCGAGGTCGACGAGGCGGGCGAGCGCGCCGACGTGGTCGAAGTCGTAGTGGGTGACCAGCACGCGGTCGACGTCGGCGACGTCGTAGCCCGCGTCGCGGACGCCGGTCGCGATTCTCCCGTAGTCGAACGGCGTGCCGGCGTCGACGAGCGTCAGCGACCCGTCGTCGTCCGCGAGATAGCAGTTCACGTTCCCGAGGTCGAGCCACCAGCAGCCGTCCGCGAGTTCCGTGGCCATACCCGTATCGTGGACGGCCAGTCACTTCAGCGTGAGCGGGCGCGGCGGGTCGCCGTCGGCCCGGAGCGCGTCTGACGTCCGTCAGCCGTGCCCGGAACGAACAAGTTCCCCGGCGCGAAAAGGTGGGGACATGAACGCGACGCGCGTCGGCCTCTGGCTGGTGGTGGTCGGCCTGTTGCTGTTCGTCGGCGCGGCGGCGACGGTCCCGTCTGGGGGGTGTGCGGCCGTCGAGTCGGCGAGTGACGTGGCGACCTGCGCGACGGAATCCGGATACGGGCTGGTGTACGGCGGCCTCGGGATCGCCATCGTCGGGGTGGTCGTCTGGGCCGCCGGGACGACGCTGACGCTCGTGCGGAGCATCACGACGTAGCTCTCCGCTCTCGGCGCGTTCCCGGTCAGGTGCTCGAACTGCCGCGGTCGTACTGGCGGTCGGCGCGGTGCTCGCTGATGAGGCGGTCGAGCTGTTCGGACTTCTGCTCTATGCGGCGCTGTTCGGCGCGGTCGTGCCAGTCGTCGACGACCGCCTCCACCTCGCTCTCGCGGGCGACGGCGAGTTCGTCGACTTCCTGCATCGTCACGTCGTCGGCCGGCCCGACCGGAATCCCGTGGTCGAAGAGGACGTCGTCGGCCACGTCGGAGATGCCGCCCTCCTTCAGCACGACGCGGGGGTTCACCTCCGCGAGTCGTTCGGCGGTCGAGCGTCCCGCGCCGCTGGCGTCCCGCAGGTAGACCACGTCGTCCTCCGCCAGCCCGTAGTTCTCGTGGGCCTCCCGGATGGCGTCCTTCGTGAACTTCCGGACCGGCTTGACGGGAATGAGGTCCTTCTTCTCGGCGGCGACGTCGCTGAAGTTCGAGTGGTCGAGCTTCCAGAGCTGTTTGAGCCGGGCGAACTTGTCCTCCAGTTCCTCGATGCGCTCGTCGCGCTCGTCGAGTTCGCGCTCCAGGCGGTCGGTCTCGCGTTCGAGCCGCGACACCTGACGGCGTTCGCGGGCGTCCCGGCGTTCTTCGCGGCGCGCCTCCGTGAGTTCGTCCTCCAGTTCGGCGATGCGGTCGTCCTTCTCGGAGACCGTCGCCTCGAGGTCCGAGACGTGCGACTTGAGTCGTTCGACCTGCGACTCAAGTTGCTTGATGCGTTTCTCCTCCTCGGAGAGTTCGCGGACCGTGTGCTCGGTCGTCTCCTCCTCCTCGTCGCCGTCGTCCTCGGTCAGGTCGGTCAGGGCCGTCTCGACGCTCTCCTCGCCGGCGACGACGCGCGCGATAACCTCGCCGCGGGAGACGCCGGCGGGCACCTTCTCGGTGATGCGGTCGAACTGGTCCTCGCGGTCGTCGAAGGCGAACAGCGCGGCCGCCATCGCGTCGCGCTCGTGGTCGTTGTCGTAGCTCTGCTCGCGCGTCCGGTGCTGCTTCTCGTCGACCGGGAGGTCCTTCTCGGGCGTCCAACCGGCGGCGTCGAAGCTCCGCCGTATCTTCTCGACCGTCTCCGGCATCGGCGTCACGTCCGCCGCGACGACGACGGGTCGGCCCCGTTCGATTATCCACTCGATGACCTCGGCGGTGTCGGCCGTCCGCGTGCTCAACACGTCGAGCAGCGCGCCGTCGAGGTCCGCGAGCGCCACCGCCGTCGTCGTCCCGGGGTCGATGCCGACGACGACGTGGTCGCGGCGCTTGACGAGCGGTTCGAACTCGATGCCGTCGCGTCGCAGGCGCTCTATCTCGACCCGGACGTCGCCGTTACGCCGGGCGGAGACGGGGATGTCCTCCGGGCGCGCCTCGACCTCGAACACCGCGTTGGCGAAGCCGCCGTACTTCTCGGTCACGTCGCGCTCGTAGTCGAGGCCGGCGCCGTCGAGTTCGGACTCGACGTCCCGCGTCGTCTCCTTGACGGAGCCGTGGATGCGGCGCGTGTAGCGGTCCTCGCTCCAGCCGCCCTTGCCGGTCGAGCGTCCGCGGGCGACCTTCACCTCGGTCGTGTCGGTGAACGCCGACACCTCCTGGCCGACGTTCATCGCGGCCAGCCGCGCCGCCGCCTCGGCCTCCTCCATCGGGTCCTTGCCGTAGGGGACGCCGTGCCGCGAGGCGACCCGCGAGAGCGGTTCCGGACGCTCGTCGCCGGTCACCTGCACGAGCCCCGTGCCGTCCGGTAGCTCGCGGAGGAAGTGGACGAGGGCGTCCTTGTCCGACGCGAGTTCGTACATGTTGTCCGTGGCCACGAGCGCCGGCTGCTCGTCCTCGATGAGCCGCCGGAGCTTCCGGTAGGAGACCACGTCGCGGTCGAGTCGTTCCCCGTCGTAGACGACGAGCGCGTAGGAAGGAGCGTCACCCCGCACGTCCCCGCTCTGTACGTCGACGCCGAACACCAGCGCGTCCAGCGCACTCGTTCGCTCGCTCACGTATCGGAGTACGGTCCTCCGAAATATAAATCCGGCGCGGGGGCGGGTCGCCGGCGTCGACCGCTGCTAGTCGTCCTGGCTCACCAGTTCGAACCGCCTGACCTTCCCGCTCGTCGTCCGGGGGAGCCGCCGAACGAACTCGACTTCGCGGGGGTGCTTGTAGGGGGCCGCGTTCTTCAGGCAGTGGTCCCGTATCTCGGCCGCGTCGGGGTCCGCGCCGTCGGCCGTGACGACGAAGGCCTTCACCGTCTCGCCCCGGCGCTCGTCCGGGACGCCGACGACGCTGGCGTCCTCGACGGCCGGATGGTCGTACAGTACCTCCTCGACCTCCCGTGGATAGACGTTGTACCCGGCGGTGAGGATGACGTCAGACTTGCGGCCGAGCACCTCGTAGTAGTTGTCCTCGTCCCGGCGGACCACGTCGCCGGTCCGGAAGTAGCCGTCGTCGGTGAACGCGGCCGCGGTCTCCTCGGGGCGCTCGTGGTAGCCCGCCATGACGTGCGGACCGCGGACGAGCAGTTCGCCGGACTCGCCCGGCGGCACCTCCTCGCCGTCCTCGTCGACGACCTTGCAATCGGTCGCCCGGAACGGCTGGCCGATGGTCCCCGGGCGCGGGCCGAACGTCGCGTTGATGCCGGCGTGCGTGCCGCCGCCGGTCTCGGTGAGGCCGTACGCCTCGAACAGGTCGACCCCGGCCTCCGTCTCGAAGCGCTCCTGGACCGCGCCCGGCATGTCCGTACCTCCTTCCATCACCTCCTGCAGGCTCGACAGGTCGTACTCGCCGAACTCGTCGTGGTTGATGATGTCGACGTACATCGCGGCGACGGCGCCGAACTTCGTGATGGACTCGGACTCGATGGTCGCCATGGCGGCTTCGGGGTCCCACTCCTCTGGGTCCTGGAGGTACACCGAGGCCCCGCGGACCAGCGGCTGCCACGTCCGGTTGACGAAGCCCGCGATGTGCGACAGCGGGAGCACGGAGAGGAACCGCTCCTCCTCGGCGTCGAGCGCCGTGCGCTCGAACCCGACGAACGACTGCGCTCGCAGGTTCCGGTGGGTGAGCAGGACGCCCTTCGGCTCGCCGGTCGTGCCGCTGGTGTACGGCTGCATGGCGACGTCGTCGTCTGCCCGGTCGACGACCGTGGGGTCGCCGTCCACGTCCGCGAAGCGCACCGCGTCGTCGAACGGCGTCGCCCCGTCGGCGCTCCCGCGGACGACGACCGCGGGGTCGGTCTCGACGGCGTCGATGGCGGTCTCGGCCGTCCCGAGCAGCGACTCGTGGACGACCAGCGCGGCGGCGTCGGCGTCCCCGACGCGGTAGGCGACCTCCCGCGGACTGAACTGCGGGTTCAGCGGCGTGAACGGCGTCCCGGCCTTGACCGCGCCGAGCGCGGCGACGACGAACTCCGGACTGTTCGGCAGCAGTATCCCGACGCGGTCGCCCGGTCGCAGGCCGAGGTCGCGAAGCCCGCCGGCGAACCGCGCCGAGCGGTCGCGCAGTTCCGCGTGCGAGTACGCGACGCCGTCCATCTCCAGCGCGAGCCGTCCGGGATGTGTTCCGGCCGTCTCGTCGTACAGCCGCCCGACGTTGCCCGACCGGGCCCTCGCCGAAAACGCAGTTGATTCCATGCCCGCCACGCCGACGCGCGCGCGAAAAAAGCGCGGTAACAGTTCACGGTCGTAGAACGTCCGTAACGGGGGCTCTCGGTCGGCAGTCGACCGCTATCGCCCGACTCGAAGGGGTCAGGACTGCCCTTCGAAGCGTAACGTGGACCTGAGCGCTCGCCGTCGCGGGTCCACGGCGAGCGTATCGCGTCGCAGGAGGACCCCAACGCCGGGGTTGGCGGTCGTTGACCGACGTTAACCGGGTTGCGCCGTCCGTGACTTACCGAACGGTCGCGCCGCTTTAATCGGTGCGTCGGCGAACTCGCGACGATGGCTGACCGAACGACCCCGGAGCGCTCCCGGACGGCGGACGACGCGTACACGATTCGCCAGTACGACCCCGACGACCGCGAGGGCGTGCTCTCGCTGTACGAGACGGTGTTCGGCGACGCCCGGGGCGGGGAGGCGTGGTTCGACTGGAAGTTCGCCGACAATCCCTACCTTCCGTCGGTCCCGATCTGGGTCGCCGAACGCGAGGGACGTATCGTCGGCGCGCGACCGAGCCTGCCGGTCCCGCTCTCGGTCGCCGGCCGGCGGGAACTGGCGCTCGTGCAGGTCGACCCGATGGTCCACCCCGACCACCGCCGGCAGGGGCTATTCACCCGGCTGGCGGCCGACGTCTACGACCACTACCGCTCCCGGGACCCCTCGGTCGTCGTCGGGTTCCCGAACGAGGCGGTGAAACGCGGGCTGGAAAAGCTCGCCGACGAACTCTCGCTCGACGAGGGCGTCGTCGCACCGTTCACCGAGTACTACCGAATCCAGGACCCGACCGCGCTGGTCGACGCAGACGGGTCGACGCCGCTGGGACGCGTCGCGGGGCGGGTCGCCGGCGCGCTCCGGCCGGGCGTCCGGCGCTACCTCGCGGCCCGCGACCACTTCGCCGGCGCGACGACCGAGGGTCGCGTGGAGCGCCACTCCGGCGCGCCGCCGGCGCTGCTCGCGTCGGTCGCGTCGCGTCGGACGGCCCCGGCCGCGACCGCCGTCCGGGACGAACCGTTCCTCCGCTGGCGGTTCCGGAATCCGCGGTACGACTACTCGACGTACGTCCTGCGGCAAAACGGCGCGCCCGTCGCCGCCCTCGTCGTCGGCGAACAGCGCGACGTCCCGGCCGACGTCGTCCACGTCTCCGACGCGCTACCGCCGGTCGGCGACGACCGCCGGGACGAGCGCCTGTCGGCCCTGCTCGGGCGCGTCCTCGCGGACCGCGCGGACGCGGACCTCGTCGCCGCCGCGGGCACGACGCTCCCGCGGTCCGTGCTCGCCTCGCACGGCTTCGTCGCGACCGACCGGTTCCCGCTCTCGCGGCTCGCCGCGACCTACTGGTTCAGCGCGCGTCCGCTGACCGACCGCGACGTCGACGACTGGGTCGTGAACGGCCACCGGCTCTCGGCCCCCGACGGCTGGAACCTCTCCTTCTGCGAACTCGAAGTCGGGTAGCGAGCGGAGCACCCTCGATGCGCGGGCGGGACAGCGGATTTAAAGGTGTGCCTGCCCAATCGTGAACCATGAGCGACAACAGCGGACGCAAGAACCTTCGCATGCCGGAGGACGACGAGGTGTTTGCAACTGTAACGAACATGCTCGGCGCGAACCGCGTCAAAGTGCGCTGTGCCGACGGTCAGGAACGTACCGCCCGGATTCCCGGCAAGATGCAGAAGCGCATCTGGATTCGCGAGGACGACGTGGTGCTCGTGGAGCCGTGGGACTGGCAGGACGAGAAGGCCGACATCAAGTGGCGCTACGACAAGCAGGAAGCCGACCAGCTTCGGGAAGAGGGCCACATCCAGTAACGCCGTTTCGTCGCTCCGTCACCGTTCGTCCGGGAGCGTGTCTCCTCGCCCCGAGCCTGCATGATGCTTCTCTCGACTATCCGATATTAGCGGGCGGCTAGCAGACCCCAATCGGAGAGTTCGGCCGTTTCCGAGTCCCCGTTATCCCTCCGACCCCTTCGTTCGGACACGATGTCTCAGCAGATACCCACCGGCGAGTCCGACGTGGCGCACGACGCCAAGTTCCCCGACGCCATCGAGGCGCTGCGGACGCGTCGTTCGGGACACAACTTCGACCCCGACGCCGAACTGGACGACGAGACGCTGGAATCGCTGATTCGCGACGCCGCGCTCGCGCCGTCGTCGTACAACCTCCAGCCGTGGGAGTTCGTCGTCGTGCAGGACGACGACCGTCTGGACGAGGTCGTCGACCTCGCGTACGGCCAGGAGCACGTCCGGGAGGCCGGCACCGCCATCCTCGTCGTCGGTCACACCGAGGCGAAGACCGCCGACCGCGTCTTCGACGAGTGGGAGGAAGCCGGCCGGATGGACGAGGCGGCCGCCGAGCAGACGAAGGCGCAGTCGGTCGAGATGTACGAGGACGAGCGGATGGGCCGCGACTACGCCATCCGCAACGCCAGCCTCGCCGCCCAGAACCTCCTGCTGTCCGCCCACGCCCGGGGACTGAAGGCGACGCCCATGATCGGCTTCGACCAGGAGGGCATCGCGGAGTTCCTCGGCCTGCCCGACGACGAGATTCCGGTCGTCCTGCTCTCCGTCGGACCGAGCGGCGGCGAGGAACCGGAGCGACTGCCGCGCCGCGGCGTCGAGGAGATCCTCCACCGCGAATCGCGCTGACCGCGCGTCGCCGAACGAGACGACGCCATTCGCGGCGACGGACCATCCTTTTACGGCTCCCTCGCATACCCCGTGCTAGATGAGTGAGGAGTACGGCCTGCTCGACCAGGAGAACGCGGACGCCCCCGGCGACGAGTGGGAGGAGATAGACGTCACCGACACGGAGGCCGACCGCATCGCCCGGCAGCGCGACCGCGAGTTCTCCGAGTTCCGCGAACGCATCAAGGACACCGAGCAGTTCAAAGTCGAGCAGTCGGTCTTCGACGACGCCACGCTCGCCGCCCTCTACAAACTCGTCCAGGACGGCTACGTCCGGGCGTTCGGCGGCCCCATCTCCTCAGGCAAGGAAGCGACCGTCTACAACGCGCTCGCCGACGACGAACGTGAGGAGGTCGCGGTGAAGATATACCGCATCAACGCCAGCGACTTCCAGGACATGCGCGAGTACCTCGTCGGCGACCCCCGGTTCGAAGAGCTGTCGGGCAACAAGAAGCGCGTCGTGCTCGCGTGGGTCCGCAAGGAGTTCGCCAACCTCAAGCGCGCGGCGAGGGCGGGCGTCCGCGTCCCCGAACCCATCGCCGTCCAGCGCAACGTGCTCGTCATGGAGTTTCTCGGCAACGACGGCGAGCGCGCGCCGACCCTGGACGACGCCCACCTGGAGAATCCCGAGACGGCCTACGAGGTCGTCCGCGAGTACATGCGTCGCCTCTACGACGCCGGCCTCGTCCACGGCGACCTGAGCGAGTACAACATCATCGTCCACGACGGCGAACTCTGTATCATCGACCTCGGACAGGCGGTGACGCTCCACCACCCCAACAGCGGCGACTTCCTCACGCGCGACTGCGCCAATGTCGCCGCGTTCTTCCAGCGTCAGGGCATGGACGTGACCGGCGACGAACTCGAAGCCTGGGTGCGTGAGCACGCCGACCCGAACGTCTGACCCCGCGGCCTCAGGCGTCGCCCGCGACCTCTCGTTCGAACCGTTCGACGAACTCCGCGACGTACGCCCGGCGGTCCTCGGCCATCTCGCGGCCCGCGTCCGTGTACATCCGCTCGTGCAGCGACAGCACCTTCTTCTGCACGTGGTTTAGCTGGGTCGCGCCCGCCTCGGTGTCGTCCGCCTCCACGGGCAGGTCGGGGTCGTGTAGCGGTTGGCCGCGTTCGCCGCCGTAGCAGAAACAGCGCGCGATTCCGACCGCGCCGAGCGCGTCGAGGTTGTCGGCGTCACAGAGCAGTTCGGCCTCCGGCGTCTCCGGTTCCACGTCGTTCGAGTAGCGGTGCGCCCGGACGCAGTGTTTCGCCGCCGAGACGGCGTCGGGGTCGGCCCCGAGGTCCGCGAGGATGCGCCCGGCTTCCCGCGCACCCCACTCGGCGTGGTCCGCAATCTCGCCGCGGTCCTCCCTCGCGCGCCCCACGTCGTGGAGCCACGCCGCCGCGAGGAGGACGCGCTCGTCGACCTCGCGGTCGGTCTTCCCGGCCAGCGTCTCCGCCAGGCGCGCGACGCGCCGGACGTGGTGCCAGTCGTGGGCCGGCGCGACGTCACCGAAGTACGACTCGGCGCGCTCGCGGACCTGCGCGGCGGTCCACTCCCGTTCCGTCTCCGCTCCCGTCGTCCGCTCGTCCGTCATCGTGGTCCAGCGACTCGTCTCGCCTCGAAAAACGTTCGGATTTCGGTCACGTTTCGCCCCCGGGACCCCGCGAACGACCGCGACGTAGCGAGCGACGACCGGTTCGGCGGTCGCGCGCGAAATCGCCAGACGGTCCGACGAGACGGAACGGTCTCCGTCCGCGAGTAGCATATTTTAACTCCTCCGGGCGTTCCTTTTCGACAATGACAGCGACCCAGAGTGACCTGGCGAGCCTCTCGCGGTACATCTTCAGTGCGCCGCGGTGGTACGCCAGCGTCACGTTCGCGCTGCTCATCGCCGCCGTCACCGGCGTCGGGGCGTTCGACTCGAACTACGTCCTCCAGGACGCGTGGGAGGGGGTCTTCTTCATCGGCGTGCCGACCGTCGTGGCGAGCGTCCTCACAACGCCCGTCGACCGCCGCCTCGGCGGGCAGTTGACCTACAACCGGGCGTCGCTGCTCGCGCTCACCTGCGAGGTGGTCGTGGTCGCCGTGCTCAGCGTCGCGGGGATGATATCCGCGCTCACCCCTCTCGGCCAGCAGTTCGTCTTCGACGCGCTCATCGTCGGCCTCTCGTCCGTGTTCGCACTGCGCCTGCTAGTCGTCATGGCCGTCTCCCGGACGTCGTTCCTCGTCTCGACGATACCGGCGGGCATCCAGACCGGGACGGCCGCCGTGCTCTTCTTCGTCTACAGCGAGACGATTCGCCTGCTCGAAATCGGCGGCCCGCTCGTCCAGAACGCGCTCTCGCGTCCACTCATCCAGGACGTGCTCTCCCGGCCCGACCAGGCACCCCCGGAGATTTCGTCGGTCGTCCGCCCGCGGGACTTCCTCGTGCTCGCGGTCGTCAGCGGCCTCTACGCGCTCGGCGTGTACGGCTTCCTCGTCGTCCTCGACCGACCGTGGCGGCGGAGCCTCGGCGTCAGCGTCCTCGACTTCCTCCGCGGGTTCATCGGCCACGTTGCCGAGGGAACCCGGGAACTGGAGGACTTCTTCGAGCAGATCGGCGAGCAGGCCCTCGTCCCGGTGACGGACCTCTCCTTTCGCCGCCCGGACGGGACCGAGAAGGCACGGTTCGTCCTGCCGATGATTCACCCCGGGCCGATGGGCGAGATCGGCGGCGGCAACCTGCCCCACCGCGTGGCGACCGAGGCCGAGGGACTCGCCTTCGTCCCGCACGCCACCGCGGGCCACGACTTCAACCTCGTCACCGAGCGCGAGGTGGACACCATCCTCGACACCGCCGCCGCGGCCCACGACCGCATCGAGTACACCGACACGGCGACGGCGAGCGTCCGCACCCGGTCCGGCGACGCGAAGATGCTCGGCCAGGCGTTCGGCGACGACGCCCTGCTCGTCGCCACCTACTCGCCGAAGTGCGCCGACGACGTGGAGTACGCAGTCGGCCTCTCGGCGGCCGCGGAGGCGCGCTCGAACGGCCTCGACGACGTGATGCTCGTCGACGCGCACAACTGCAACGACGGCCTGGAGGGCGAGGACCTCGGCCACGTCTATCCCGGTAGCGAGCGCTCGTTCGACATGCTACAGGCCGCGGGTGAGGCCGCCACGCGACTCGACGACGCCGCGTCGGGCACGCTGGAACTCGGCGTCGCGTGGGACGCGACCGAGTGGGAACCGCTCGACGGCATCGGACCGCTCGGCGTTCGCGTGGCCGTGCTCGACGTGGCCGACCAGCGGACCGTCTACGTGCTCGTGGACGGGAACAACATGGAACCCGGCCTCCGCGAGCGCATCGTGGACGCGCTCCGGGCGAGCGTCGACGTGGACGCGGTCGAGGTGATGACGACCGATACCCACGTCGTCAACCAGGTGGAGGCGTCGAACCAGGTCGGCGAGGCCATCGACCAGGACGACCTCGTCGCGCTCGTCGAGCGGCTCGTCGACGAGGCCGAAGCCGACCTCGAACCGGTCGAAGCCGGCATGGAGAGCGAGCGCGCCGAGGTGACGGTGTTCGGCAACGACCGCACCGAGACGCTGGCCAGCCACGCCAACGCCGTCATGGCCATGGGCGGCGCGCTCGCCGGCGCGGTCATCCTCGCCGTCACCGCCATCAGCGTCCTCGTCTTCCTCCTCGCCCACTCCGGATAGGTCCGGGAGAACGATTATCGTCGCGCCCGGCGTAGCCCGCCTCGGTGGGGGAACATGGAATCAGCACTCTCCGAACCGGTAGTGACGGAACTGGCGACCGACCTCGCGGGCGACCTCGTCACGCCCGACGACGACGCCTACGACCAGGCGCGTCGCGTGTGGAACGGGATGGTCAACCGCTGGCCGGCGATGGTCGCGCGCTGTGCGGGCGTCGCGGACGTGCGCCGGGCGGTCGCGTTCGCGCGCGAGCACGACCTTCCGATTGCGGTCCGGGGCGGCGGGCACGGGGTCGCCGGCGCCGCGACGGTCGACGGCGGCCTCGTCGTCGACCTGTCGCCGATGGACTGGGTGCGCGTGGACCCCGACGCCCGGCGCGTCCAGGTCGGCGCGGGGGCGACGTGGGGGGACGTCGACCGCGAGACGCAGGCGTTCGGCCTCGCGGTGCCCGGCGGCGTCGTCTCCGACACGGGCGTCGCGGGGCTGACCCTCGGCGGCGGGATGGGTCACCTCCGCCGGAAGCACGGCCTGAGCTGTGACAACCTCGTCTCGGCGGACGTGGTGACGGCCGACGGCGCGTTCGTCCGGGCGAGCGCCGACGAGAACGCGGACCTATTCTGGGCGCTCCGCGGCGGCGGCGCCGAACTCGGCGTCGTCACGAGCTTCGAGTTCGACTGTCACCCGGTCGGTCCCGAGGTGGCCACCTGCTTCGTCTGGCACCGCGGCGAGCGGGCCGAGGAGGCCCTGGCGTTCTTCCGGGAGTTCGCCGCCGACGCACCGCGAGCGGTGAGCGTCCTCCCGTTCTACGCCTGGGTGCCCGAGATGGAGGAGTTGCCAGAGTCGTCGTGGGGCGACCCGGCGGTCGTCTTCTTCGGCTGTTACGCGGACGACCCCGAGGAGGGAACGGAGGCGCTCCGGCCGCTCCGGGAGTTCGCGGACCCCATCGCGGACTTCAGCGGGACGATGCCGTACCTCGAACTCCAGTCGATGCTCGACGAGGACTACCCGCACGGCCGGTTCTACTACTGGAAGTCGCTGTACCTGCGCGACCTGGACAACGACGCCATCGCCGGTATCGTCGAGACGGCCGAAGCCTGTCCCGCCCTGCTGTCGACGGTCGACCTCTGGCACCTCGGCGGCGCGATAGCGGACGTCGGCGAGACCGAGACGGCGTACACCGACCGCGACGCGCCGTACCTCCTCAACTTCGAGGCGAACTGGGACGACCCGCGGAAGACGGCGGCCGCCGTGGAGTGGGTGCGGGACAGCGTCGACGCGATGCGCGACCGCTCCGCCGCCAGCGGCCTGTACGTCAACTTCCCCGGGTTCGGCGAGGACTCGGAGCACGTCGCCTACGGCGAGAACGCCGAGCGCCTGCGGGCGGTCGCCGACGAGTACGATCCGGAGGACCTGTTCGGCCGCGCCGGCGCGGAGACGTAGGTCGGACTCCGGGTCCGCCGTCTCCTCGGCGAACCCGCGGCTGGCGAACGGTGACGTGCGTGAGAACGTGGACTCGTGCGACGGTCCGCGCCGACCGTTCGACCTGCGGTGGAGATTACGCCTCTTCGTCCGCGAAGAGGTCGTCCACCGCGGCGCGGGCCGCCAGCGCGGCGTCGTCGGCGACCGTCGCCTCGTCCGCGTCGGCCTCCGGCGCGTTGACGTACACGTCCACGTCGAGGACGCCGTCCTCGAAGGTGACGGTCACGTCGAAGTCGGTGACGTCCGACTGCCTGTAGCGCGAAAATATGACGCCTTCGGCTGCTTCGGCCGCTGTCTGGACGACCGTCTCGTCGTCGACCATCGCTTACGCGCCGCCAGCGCCGCCCGGACCGCCCGGGCCGCCCGGACCGCCAGCGCCGCCGAGCATGTTCTGGAGCTCGCTCTGGAGCGACTCGAACTGCTCCTGGACGCGCTCTTCCTGCTTCTCCAGCGTCTCGACGCGAATCTCCAGGCTGTCGACCTTCTCGTCGAGGTTCTCCTGGGCCTCGTCGTAGTCGGTCTTGACGAACAGCTCGCCGACCTCGCGGTACATCGTCGTGTCCTCGTCGATGTCGTCGAGCTCGTCCAGCGCGGTCTGGGCCTCGTTCAGCTGGGTCTCGGCCTGGTTCTTCTGGACGGCGACCTGCTGTGCGGTGTCCTGCAGATCCTGCAGTTCTTCGAGCTTCTCCTGGGCTTCCGGCGGAAGATTACCCTGCATACCTCCAATCTCGTGGCCCGGACAGAAAAAGCCCCGCTTTTAGTCGTGGCCGGTGGTCCAGGGGGCGACCGGCGGCGGGAGAATCGGCCGCCGGCGGACGTCTCGCGCCGGCGCTCCGACGGGGCCGCGGAGATTCGCTCTCCCCGGGTCGATGGTCGCGGCCGGGCGCTTCGCGCTCGACGCTCGGTCCCTTAAGAACCGGCCGGAGCACTGCGGCAGAAGCGGTACGTTCGACCGGTGTCAACGCCCGTACATGGTGGTCGAGATGCGGCGCGTAGACGGAACGCTGGCCGACGACGGCGACGAGTACGCATGACGCGGCGCGTGACGCTCGCGGGCGTCGTCGCCGTTCACCTCCTCGTCAATCTCGCTCACGGTGCGGTCCACGCTGCGGTGCCGGTCGCCCTCTCGTCCGGCCAGTGGGCGTTCGTCGCGCTTGTGGTCGTGCTCGCTCCGGTGGCCGGGGTCGCGTTCGCCCGTCTGGGTGACGACGTGGCGGGCGCGGCCGTGGTCGCGCTGTCGCTGGTGGCGTCGCTGGCGTTCGGTCTCTTCGTCCACTTCGCCGTCCCCAATCCCGACCACGTCCGCGCGGTCGGGGGCGTGTGGTCGGAGTCGTTCTCCGCGACGGCGGCGCTGATAGCGGCGGTTGACGGGGTTGGCGCGCTGGTCTGCGGGTGGGTCGCCCTGTCGGAGGCGGGTCAGTAGCCGGCGCGGCGCGCCGCGTCGCCGAGTTCGATGCACTCCTCGGCGACACCGACCAGCGTCTGCCAGGTGTTCAGCGCGGCGCGGAGAGCGACCAGGTCGTCGGCCTCGACGCGGACGACGACGGTGGCGTCGTCGCGCGAGATAGTGGTCCGCGAACGGTCGCCGTCTATCTCACCGATTTCGCGCTCGACGCTTCGGAGAACAGTGGTCGCGTGAGCGTCGGCGTCGTAATCGAACTCGAGGACGGCGTCGTGCACGCTACCGGACGTTGACTTCCTTGATGTCGCGGCTGCGCTCTTTCAGCAGGACGCGGTGACCGCAGTACGGACAGCGAACTCCCCCGTACTCGTCCAGTTCCACGTCGCGCTTGCAACGGGAACACTTGTAGCTCATTCTTCCTCGGCGAGGGCGGCGCGGATGGAGCGTTTGACGGTCCGACCGGCGGGCGTCTCCGGGCGGTACGTGCCGCCGGCGTACTTGTAGCCGCACTTGCCGCACTGCCAGATGCCGGTCCCCTGCCGGTCGACGGTATCGTTACCGCAGTCCGGACAGGTGTGGTCGTCGTGCATGTCTGACTCTATCTCGGCGACGCGCTTGCGCGCGACGCGACCGTATCGCGCCCCGAACCGTCCGGCGCTGCCGGTTCGGCTCTTCCTGTTCTGGGCCATAGTACCGAAGAATTGCTCCAGAGGACAGATAAACCCTTTGAGTTCCCGTCACTCGTCGGTCGGCGCGTTCACGAGCTCGTAGCCGATGACCAGAAGCGACGCCACGAGTCCCGCTATCGCCAGCGGTAGCTGTGTGAACTGTCCGGCGACGAAGCCACCCCCGGAGAGGGCGGGAATCGCTGCCAGGGCGGCGTCGTAGTGGGTGACCATGGGTGTAATTATATCTAATTACAGCGCCGCCCAAGAAGGTTGGGGCTTCAGGTGCAGGGGACGTCGGCGACGTCGGGCGGTTCGGTGGTCACTGGAACCCGGCTTCGGCGAGCGCCTCGTTCAGGTCCTCGCGGACGCGCTCGCCGCGCTCGCGGTCCATCGCGGTGGTGACGACGCGGTTCTCCTGGACGCTGGAGCCGTCCCGCAGCAGCAGGCGGACGTTGCCGTTCTCGTCGGCACGGGTGGCCTTCGCCCGGAGGCCGGAGGGCGAACTCGACCCGCCCGCGCTGATCGGACCGGGGATGATTTTCTTGACGTGCGGATGCTGGGCGGCGGCCTGTACCGCCGACATCCCGTCGCGGTCGCCGATTAACGTCGAGTGTGACCCCCCGAGTTTCTCCAGCGGGTTGGTCTCGACCACCTCCAGCGAGCGGTCGCCGCGGCGCGACAGCACCTCCTCGACGGCGCCGTCGTCGCCGACGCGGTAGAACTTGTGGTGCAACTGCGCGCGCGTCTCCCGGAGCGGCGCGCGAGCGCCGGCCGCGTACACCGTCTCGGGGCGTTTGCGCCGTATCTCGTCGGCCACGCGGCCCGCGAAGTTGCGCAACTGGACGGTGCCGGTCTCCTCGCCGGACTCCGGGACGGTCGTCACGGTCGTCTCGCCGACCACCTCCTCGTCGTCCAGCATCGTCAGCGTCGCCCGGTCGTCGTCGAACACCGCGACGACGGCGTCGCAGTTGGCGGTGTCGCAGGCCAGACAGTAGTCGCCCGGGCGTTCGATGTCCGTGCCACACCGCCGACAGTCCATGTCGGAACGTCGCCGCGCCGGCGGATAAGTTCGTCCGTTCGCGCCGAGGTGGTCCTCCGCGGCGGTCGTCCTCGCCTCGGCGTCGTCCGGACGCGCCGTCCGTCTCGGGCGCACAGGACGACGGGGCGCTCGCACCCCGACTCGTCTCCCCGCCAGCGACCGCGAACTGTAAGCGTTATACACTGTCGCCGGAAAGCGGGGAGTATGAGCGACGAGGAAGGCCGGGCGTTCGTGCCAGGACACGTCACCGGCTTCTTCAGCAGTCACGAGGCAGACGACCCAGAGCGGGCCGGCTCTCGCGGAGCGGGACTGACGCTGTCGGAGGGCGTGACGGTGACCGTCGAACCGGCGTCGGAGGCGCGCGTCGAACTCGACGGCGGGCAGTCCGTCGAGGCCGGTCGGCGCGTGCTGGACGAACTGGACGTGACGGCGCGCGTCGCGGCGACGACCGACCTCCCGGTCGGTGCCGGCTTCGGCGTCTCCGGAGCGGTCGCGCTCGGAACCGCGCTCGCGGCCAACGAGACGTTCGACTGCGGGCGCTCGGAGAACGAACTGGTCACCGTCGCCCACGTGGCGGAGATAGAGGCCGGCACGGGACTCGGCGACGTGGTTGCGCAGGCCCGGGGCGGCGTGCCCGTTCGGCTCGAACCGGGCGCGCCGGAGTACAACCGTCTCGACGGCGTGTCGGCCCGGCGGCGCGTGGAGTACCTCTCGCTGGGCGACCGGTCGACCGCCGAAGTGCTCTCGGGCAACACCGCTCGCCTCTCCGAGGCCGGCGTGGACGCACTCGTCGAACTCGTCAACGAACCGACGCTGGCGTCGTTCACGCGCCTCTCCCGCGAGTTCGCCGAGCGCGCCGGCCTCCTCAGCGACAAAGTGCAGGCGGTCATCGAGGACGTGGAGGCGGAGGGCGGCCGGGCGTCGATGGCGATGCTCGGCGAGACGGTGTTCGCGCTCGACACGGGGCTGACGGACGCGGGCTACGACGCCGCGGTCAGCGACGTCGACCACTGTGGCGCGACGCTCGTCGACTAGCCCGCCGTCCCGAACCGACCCAATTTTAGACGCCACGCCACCGAGCAACGCGCATGACCGAGATTCCGGACGACCATCCTCGCGCCGAGTCGCTGCGGACGCGCCACCGCATCGAGGACGGCGTCGAGAAGGGTATCACGAGCAAACAGGGTCTCATCGCGGAGGGTCGGGGCGAGGCGTTCGACTACCTGCTCGGCGAACGCACCCTGCCGAGCGCCGACGACGCCGAGCGGGTGGCGGCCGCCCAGTTGCTGCTGGCCGACCACGCCGTCCTCTCGGTCAACGGCAACGTCGCGGCACTCGTCCCGGGGCAGATGGTCGAACTCGCCGAGGCTACGGGTGCCGACGTCGAGGTCAACCTGTTCAACCGGACCGACGAGCGCGTGGACGCCATCGCCGACCACCTCCGCGACCACGGCGCGGAGGAGGTGAAGGGCCTCGCGGCGGACGCCCGGATTCCGGGCCTCGACCACGAGCGCGCGAAGGTGGACGCGGACGGCATCGGCGACGCCGACGTGGTGCTCGTCCCGCTGGAGGACGGCGACCGGGCCGCCGCGCTCGCCGAGATGGGGAAGACCGAGATCGTCGTCGACCTCAACCCCATGTCGCGGTCGCCCCGGGCCGCGGCGATTCCCGTCATCGACAACGTCGTGCGCGCGATACCGCGGATGACCGAGCACGCCCGGGACCTCGCGGACACCCCGGACGACGAACTCGAACGCATCGTCGCCGAGTTCGACGCCGACGAGGCGCTGGCCGCCGCGGAACGGGCGATTCGCACCGGCGGCGACGAGTAGCGTCCGGCGTCGAGACGCGCTACCGCCGATTATTTCTGTCGCGAGCCGAAACAATCAGATATGCGCCACTTCGGTCTGAAAGCTCGCATGGCGATTACGGGGTCGGTACTGTTCGCGTTCTACGCCGTCGCCGCCGTCGTCGTGATGGGCGTGTTCGGCTGGCCCCTCCCGCTGGTACTGCTCGGTAGCGTCGCCTTCGTCGGCGTCCAGTACAAGGTCGGCAAGTGGGCCGCGCTCCGCAGCGTCGGTGCCGAGGAGTTGCCGGAGGACCGGTACTCCGACGTTCACCGCCGCGTCGAGTCGCTGGCCGACGACATGGGCATCGACAAGCCGCGACTGATGGTCGCCCGGATGGGCGTCCCGAACGCCTTCGCCGTCGGCCGCAAGGGTGCCGGCACCGTCGTCGTGAGCGAGGAACTGCTCCGGTTGCTCGACCCGGACGAACTGGAGGGCGTCCTCGCACACGAACTCGCCCACGTCCGCAATCGGGACGTAGTGATGATGGTGCTCGGACAGGGCGTCGCCTCCATCGTCGCCATCGTCGCCCAGTGGGCCGTGCTGCTGACCGGCGACAACGACCTCGCGGACTTCTTCCTCGCCATCGTCGTCGGCCAGGTGACCCAGATGCTCGTGATGCTGTTCGTGTTCGCCATCTCGCGCTACCGCGAGTACGTCGCCGACAGCGACGCCGCCGACGAGATAGGCGGCGGCGAACCGCTGGCGAGCGCGCTGGAGAAGATAAGCAGCGGCAGCCAGCGTGCCCGCGAGAGCGAGGTGGACGCGCAGGTGAACGCGCTGTGCATCTTCGGCGAGGGGAGCGGTCTCGCCCGCCTGTTCGCGTCTCACCCGCCGGTCGAGAAGCGCATCGACCGCCTCCGCAACTGATGGACCTCCGTACCCTCCTCGCCGGCGTCCTCGGCGTCGGCCTCGGTCTCGTCCTCGTCGCGTACCCCGAGGCCGTCGTTCGCGCACAGACCGCCGGCCGACGCCCTCACGACGGTCGAGGGGAGTACGGGACCGCGTCGCCGGTGTCGGAGCGCTGGCGACGACTGGTCCAGTTGCTGGGCGTGATTTCGCTGGCGTTCGGTCTCTACTTCGCGGCGAACGTCCTCGCGTAGCGCGGTCACGGCGACCGACGAAGTCCCAGCGGCCCGTGGACGGCGTTCGCCCGCCGGCGGGCCCCGGTTCCCGACGTTACTTCCCGAGGCGTTCCCTGGCGAACCGCGCCAGCAGCGGGACGTCCTGCAGATGCAGAAGCTTCAGAAGTGGCCGCACGCTCCCGGAGTTGGCGTCGCTCAGCGCGCCGTCCGGAAGCCGGTCGAGGTCGCGCATCAGCGTGTCGTACCGTTCGTTCGGCGCGAGATACAGCAACTGGGTCATCAGCAATCGCTTTCGCATCTGCGGCGCGACGCGCTCGTGCCAGAGGTCGTCGTAGATGGACAGCGACTCGGCCGACGTGTCGCGGTCGCTGGACATGAAGCACCGGTCGGCGGTCACCGCCGCCGCTCGCCCCGACTTCATGCAGGTGTGGATTCCCTCTCCCCAGAGCGGGTCGATGGTCGGGACGGTGTCACCGATTGCCATGAAGTTGTCGGTGCTGAACCCGCTCGGCATCTGGATGTGGGCGGACCCGCGGTGTTGCTTGCCCGCGATGCGCTCCGCGCTCTCGAACCGGGGGTCGGTGTCGAGCCAGTGCTGGAGGTAGTCGTCGATGCCCATCCCGTCCCTGGCGTAGTCGCGGTGTGCCTCGTTCTGGATGTAACAGAGGCCGACCTTCGCGGTGTCGCCGCCGGTGTGGAATATCCACGAGTACCCGCCCGGCGCGAGCTCGTGGTCGAGTCGGAGCATCATCGCGTCGGTGAGGTCGGCGTACCCGTCGGCGTCGATGTCGATGCCCTCCAGTTCGTACTCGACGCCGATGGCCTGGTTCTCGCGCTGGAGGTCGGTCACGCCGAGCTTCTTCGCGAGCGGTGCGGCCGGTCCGGTGGCGTCGACAACGACGTCTGCGTACACCTCCTGCTGACCGCCGTACTGCACGCCGACTATCTCGCCGTCCTCCGTGACGGGGTTGGAGACGCGAGCGTCGAACCAGTACTCCGCACCCTCCTCGCGGCCGTCCCACACCAGGTAGCGCTTGAAGTCGGCGAACTCCAGGACGGCACCCGGTTGACTCCGGGCGAAGTGTTCGTTCGGCGATTCGAGGACGACGTCGTCGGTGTAGTTCATCACCACGTCGTCGGGAATCCCGAACGACCCCATCATCGACGGGAAGGTCCCGGCCGTCGACTTGTTGCTCTGGCGCGGGAACTCGTCCTCGGACTCGGCTTCGAGGACGACGACGTCGTAGCCCCGCTGAGCCAGGTCTCGCGCGCACTGGGCACCGGCCGGACCGGCACCGGCGACGACGACGTCGAAGCGGTCAGTCATCGCGCGTCGCCCCGGCGTCGTCTGTGCGGCTGAACGTCGATACGTCTCCCTCGACCGGGCGGTACCGGTCGAGCGTCTCCCCTGGTGTCCTCCGTGCGGCGACGTCGTCCGCACTGCCGACCGTCGCCGCCGCGAACGGTCCGGCAGTTCCCTCGCCCCCGGCGACGATGTCGCGTGTTTCCGCAGTCATCTCTACACGGTGTTACCGGTCATATCATAAAAAACAGACGCAAACGCTCCGAGCGTAGGATTTAGTCGGGATGCGCTGGTCGAAAAACCCGGCCCGTAGCGGCCGACTTCTGCATCGCGGTTCGACGACGAACGTCGCCCGGAACGTGTCGGAAGTACGCCAGATGGTCGCCGTCCCGCAGGGTCGAACCGGAGCGCAGTTCGACGCGGCGGCGCGGTCGAGGCGCTCCCGGCGCTCGGCGGGTGGTGAGCGAAGAATGCGAAGCGAAAATCGGCTACGACGAGGGGGTCAGTAGAACTCGCGGACGAGATCCGTCGCGTCCTCGGGCGCGCCGTCCGGGATGTCGGCCATGTTGCCTTCGATACCGTGGAGTTCCGAGTAGGGGACGCTGTCCTCGTCCTGGTAGATGACGCCCTGGTACTCCTTGTCGCCGGCGAGAATCTTGTCCTTCGCCGCCTCGTAGTCGCTTGGGTCGTGGTCCTCGTCTTCGAGGTCGACGATGGCGTCGCGCCAGTAGTCGTAGGTGTCGACGTCGTTAAAGGTGACGCACGGCGAGAACACGTTCACGAAGCCGAAGCCGTCGTGTTCGATGGCCTTCTGGACGATCTCGGCGTGACGCTGGGCGTCCGTCGAGAACGACTGGGCGATGAACGTGCCGCCGGCCGACAGCGCGAGCGCGAGCGGGTTGACCGGGGGCTGTTTGGGACCCTCGGGGGTCGTGCTCGTCTCGAAGTCCTCGCGCGAGGTCGGCGAGGCCTGCCCCTTGGTCAGCCCGTAGATGCGGTTGTCCATGACGATGTAGCTCATGTCCACGTTCCGACGGACGGCGTGGACGAAGTGGCCCGCACCGATGGAGTACCCGTCGCCGTCGCCGCCCGCGACCATCACTTCGAGGTCGGGGTTGGCGAGTTTGACGCCCGTGCCCACCGGCAGTGCCCGGCCGTGGACGCCGTGGAGCGCGTAGGAGTGCATGAACGTCCCGATCTTGCCGGAACATCCGATGCCCGCGACCACGAACGTGTTGTCAGGGTCGTTGCCCGTCTGGGCGAGCGCTTTCATCATACCGTTCATCGTCCCGAAGTCGCCGCATCCGGGACACCAGGTCGGCTGTTTGTCCGACTTGAAGTCGGTGAATCGTACCTCGGAGCTCATGTCGTAACCTCCTCCTGCTGGAGCGTCTGCTTGATCTCGTTCGCCAGTTCGTCGGCCTTGAACCGGACGCCGGTGTACTTGTTCACGCGCTTGAGACGCGTAAGGGCGTCGTGTTCGAGCAGGTCGGCGAACTGTCCGCTCTCGTTACACTCGACGACAATGGTCTCGTCCGCTGCCTCTATCTCGTCGCTCAGGTCCGGCCGCGGGAAGATGTACGGGACCGAGATGAACCGCACGTCGACGCCGTCCTCCTCGAGGAAGTCGAGGGCCTCGCGCATCGCGCCCTCGTTCGACCCCCACGAGATGACGAGGTTGTCGGCGTCCTCGTCGCCGAACTCGCGGTAGTCCCAGTCCTCGTTCTCGCGGGCGGTCTCGACCTTCCGGTTGCGCTTGTCGACCTGCTCGACGCGAACCTCGGTGTCCTCGGTCCGGCGACCGAGCGCGTTGTGTTCGAGGCCCGTCGACATGTGCGCGCCGTCGGTCGTGCCGGGGAGCGCCCGGGGACTGACGCCGTCGGCAGTCGGGAAGTGCGGCTGGAACCGACCCTGTTCGTCGGTCCACGCCTCGACCTCGTCCTCGTCGACGATTTTGCCGCGCTCTATCTCGACCTCGTCCATGTCGAACTCCTCGGGCGAGAACGTCTGCTCGGTGACCGCCATCGCGAGGTCCGAGACCAGGAAGACGGGCGTCTGGTACTTTTCGGCGAGGTTGAACGCTTCGACCGTCTTGTGGAAACACTCGCTGATGGTGGTCGGCGCGACGACGAACCGCGGTATCTCGCCGTGCCCGCCGTACAGCGTCATGTTCAGGTCGCCCTGCTCCTGCTTGGTCGGCATCCCCGTCGAGGGGCCGGAGCGCATCACGTCGCAGATGACCAGCGGCGTCTCGCTCTGCGCGACGAGACCGAACGTCTCGGTCATCAGGTCGATGCCCGGCCCGGACGTGGCCGTCATCGCGCGTGCGCCCGAACGGGCCGCCCCGAGCGCCATGTTGATGGCGGACAGTTCGTCCTCGGCCTGCATCACGGTGCCGCCGTAGTTATCGATGCGTCCCGTGAGATACTCCATCACGTCCGTCGCGGGCGTGATGGGGTATCCCGAGTAGAACCGGCAGCCAGCGGCGAGGGCGCCCATGCCGATGGCCTCGTCGCCGTTCAGCAGGACGTAGTCGTTGTCGGTCGTGTCGACGTCGTAGTCGAAGTCGTGGTCGTACTCCTCCTGGACGTACTCCTGGCCCTTGCGGGCGGCCTCCTTGTTGTTCTCGACGATGGACTCACCTTTCGCGCCGAACTTCTTGTCGAGTGCGCTGTCCAGATTCTCGATGGGGAAGTTCGACACTTCGCAGGCCGCGCCCAGTGCGACGGTGTTCTGCATGATAGCGCCGCCGGCCTCCTCGGCGAGGCGCTTCAGCGGCACCGAGAGGCCGATCATGCCCTCGGGAACCTCGAGGTCCTCCATCTCGGTGCGCTCACCGTCGTAGATGATGACGCTCCCCTCGTGGAGCTCGTCCATGTTCTCGTCGATGGTGCGCTCGGTGAGCGCCACGAGGATGTCCAGTCGGTCGACGACGCTGTCGACTCGGTCCGTGGCGGACCGAATCTTGTACGCGGTGTACCCTCCTCGGATGCGGGACGCGAAGTCCTTGGAGGTGAAGACGTGTCGACCCGCGCGCGAGAGAGCCTGCGCGAAGATTTTGCCGGTCGAATCGATTCCATCGCCGGCTTCGCCGCCGATGGCCCAGTTCAGGTCTTTCGGCATCGTGCAAAACCTTGCCTGTGACAAATCAAAAGCCTTCTGAACCGGGCACGGCCATTCCCCCGAGTCGTTGCAAACGAAAGCCGACCGAACGCGGGGGCAGTCGGCACAGAATGAACTATGTTACCAATTGTCTATACCCGACAGCGATTTTAACGAACGCTGCGTATCGAGTGTTACAATGATGGTGACGACGCACGCCCTCGCCGGCATGCTATTGGGGAGCGTGGCCCTGTTCGTGGCTCCGGAGTTCGCCCCGATGGCGGTACTGGCGGGGCTCGCCGGCGGTGCGTTCCCCGACCTCGACCTCTACGCCGGTCACCGGAAGACGCTTCACTTCCCGGTGTACTACTCGGCGGCCGCGCTCGTCGCAGTCGGCGTCGCCGCGCTGACGCCCGGCGCGTGGAGCGTCGGCGTCGCGGTCTTCCTGCTCGCGGCAGCGCTCCACTCCGCCTCGGACGCCCTCGGCGGCGGTCTCGAACTGAAGCCGTGGCTCGGCGAGTCGGACCGCGCGGTGTACGACCACTTCCGCGGACGGTGGGTCGCCCCCCGTCGATGGGTCCGGTACGACGGCGCGCCGGAGGACCTCGCGCTCGCGCTCGTGCTGGCGGCCCCCGCGGCCGCGCTCCACGACGGTCCCGTCCAGACGATCGTCGTCGCCGCCGTCGCCGTCTCCGGCGTCTACGCCCTCGTCCGAAAGCGCCTCGTCTACGTCACGGAGTGGCTGGTCCCCCGACTCCCCGACCCCGCGCTGGACTACCTCCCCGACCGGTTCGTCTCGGACTTCGTGCGGTGACCGCCGTCCGGTCCGACGCGCCCGGCCGGAGCTACCACCGCGGTTTCGGAGACTTCCTATGGTTCGTCGCTCCGCACGGTCGTCCTCCGTTTCGCGTCTCGACGGTCGTCGCCCCGTCTCGCGCCCGGTCGGTCGTCGACGGCGGTCGCTCGCGTCGAGACGGTCCGCGCCACTCGTCGCTTGGCCTCGCTTCGAAGGGTTTATTCGTACTCTGGGCCTCAGAACCCAGTAGTAACCATGTCGGACAAACCCGCCTCGATGTACCGGGAGATTAGCAAGCCCGCGTACACGCGACGCGAGTACATCACGGGCATCCCCGGCTCGAAGATCGCACAGCACAAGATGGGCAACACGGACAGCGACGAGGACGACTACCCCGTCCAGATTTCGCTGGTCCTCGAGGAGGAGTGTCAGCTCCGCCACGGTTCCATGGAGGCCTCGCGCCTGTCGGCGAACCGACACCTGCTCAAGGAGCTCGGACAGGAGAACTACAAGATGATCCTGCGGAAGTTCCCCCACCACGTCATCCGGGAGAACAAGCAGGCGACCGGCGCGGGTGCGGACCGCGTCTCCGACGGGATGCGGCAGTCGTTCGGGAAGGTCGTCGGCACCGCCGCGCGCATCGGAGCGGGCGAGCGCCTGTTCACCGCGTGGTGCGAGGTCGAGGACGCCGACGAGGTCAAGGAAGCGTTCCGCCGCGCGTACAACAAGATCTCTCCGCCGTGCCGCATCAAGGTCGAGCGCGGCGAAGAGAAACTGGTCGCGTAACTACCGTCGCCGATTCTTCGCGTCACCGTTCGCCGCCAGCCAACGGCCCGTCCGTCGAGGCGCGCTCGCGCGGATTCGACTGCTCCGGTCGACGCTCGGCCGTTGCCGTCCCGACCACCGGTTCGTTCTTTGTCCCCCAGTGCGAAACCCCATTCGATGCTGAACCTCGCGGTCGCTTACCGAGAGGAGACGTTCGAACGCGTGCGGGACCCGCTCGCGGACCGAGGTATCCGGGCCGTCCACGTCCCGACGGAAGCCCGGACCGTCGACCTCGCCGACCCCCCGTGGGACCCCGACGAGTTCGACGTGGGGTTCGTCTACCCGTCGCGGGCGATGGAGGGCGGCGCGGTCGACGCCCTGCTCGACGTGCCGTGGGTGAACGACCGCGAGGCGGTGCTCACGTCGCGGAACAAGGCCGGCGTCATCGCGGCGCTCGGCCGCGAGGGAGTGGCGGTGCCGGAGACCGTCCTCGTCTCGAACCCGGTCGACGAAGACGAACTGTGCGCCGCCTTCGAGCGGTTCGACGGCCCGGTTGTCGTGAAACCGAACTCCACGACGCGGGGCGTCGGTGTCGCGCGCGTCGACGACCTCGACTCGTTTCTCGGCATCACCGACTACCTCGACCTCGTCCACGACTACCGGGCGACCGGCGACAAGTCCTTCCTCGTCCAGGAGTATCTCCCGGGCGCGACCGACTACCGCGCGATGGTGGTCGACGGCGAGTACGCCGGCGCGGTCGAGCGCCGTCTGCCGGCGGACGCGCTGGCGGCCGGGCAGTGGAAACACAACGTCCACCGCGGAGCGACGGCGCGGGGCGTCGACCTCCGGCCGAAACTGCGCGACGTCGCCGAACGGACGGCCGAGGCGCTGGACGTACCGTTCCTGGGCGTCGACCTGCTGGAGACCGAGGACCGGGTTGTCGTCAACGAGACGAACGCGCGGTCGACCGTCGACGCGGAGACGAAGTACGAAGAAGGGTTCTACGACGCGCTTGCCGAACTGATTCGGCGGGTGGCCGGGAGCGCTACTCGACGCTGATGTCCGCCGACTCGTCGCTCTTGTCGAAGGTGACCTCGAGGACGCCGTTGTTGTAGGTGGCGTTCGCCGAGCGTTCGTCCACGAGCGCCGGGAGCGTGATGCGCTCGTCGTACTCGCGGTGGTCGCTCGCGGCGCTGATGGTGAGGTACTCGCCGTCGCACTTCAGGTCGATGTCCTCTTTCTCGACGCCGGGGAGGTCCGCGATGACCCGCACGGTGTCGTCGTCCTCGTGCATGTCGACGTGCGTGTCCGCGCCGAACCCGGTCGGCGTGTCGGTGTCTACGTGCATGTCGACGTTCCCACCCATCATATCGTTCATCATACGTTCTATCTCGCGAAAGAGATCGTCGAACGGGTCGTCGCGGTCGTCTCTGCGCATGGTAGAAGATAGGTAACTGAAGGGCAAAAGGTTTTGGACGGGAGCGGGACGCCGCGCTTCGGCGAGGCGAAACCACTTATCAGATATATTGGGGGTCCACCTCGTGACGGTGCTGGCGGACTAGATGCCCAGGCCCATCGCGTCGTTCGTCGTCTCGATGCTCTCGCGGGCGTCCGCGGCGTTCGTCACGGCACGGATGGCGTCGATGTTCTCGGGCACCACGTCGCTCTCCTGGTGGATGGCCTGGAAGAGGTAGAGGTCGTTGCCTTCGGTCGTGACCGACTCGCCCCAGACGCAGTTCTCCCAGATGTCGCCGCGCGGTCGGCCGGCGTCCTGGGCGTACTCTTTGAGTTTGCCCGCGCCGTCGATGTCGAAGTGCTCGGGGATGACGAACAGCCGGGACTCGCCCTCGAGCAGGTCCCGAACCTCGTCGGCGTCGGGTTCGGCGTCGAGCGAGACGTTGACGCTGTGCATGTGCATCAGCGTCGCCGGCACCTTCAGCCCGAGCGTGTCGATGTCGAGGTCCGGGAAGATGGTCTGGACGTCCGGGCCGTGGTGGGAGGGCAGCGAGACGGGGTTCGGCAGGATGTCGTTGATGGGGCCGCGACCGGTCTGGGCGGGGTCGCCGCCGCGCCGGACCAGCGTCGCGCGCACCTTCTCGACGCCGTACTCCTCGCGGAGCGGTTTGACGAGTCGCGAGAGGCCGGTGGTGTTGCAGGAGACGACGCGGACGTGGTCGGCCCCGACCGCCTCCTCGAAGTTCGAGCGAGCGTTGAAACTGGCGTCGACGAAGTCCGCTGACTCGCCGCCCTGGTACAGCGCAGGCGTGTCGTACTCGTCGTACATCTCCGAGTTCTGCTCGCCGATTCCCGAGGGACAGGCATCGACCACCACGTCGCTGTCCTCGACCAGTTCCTCGACCATCCCGGCGAGTTCGATGCCGGCGTCGTCGAACCGGTCCACGCGGTCCTCGACGGCGGCGTAGAGGGGGAACCCCTTCTCGACGGCCCGCTCCGCCTCGAAGTTCGGCCGTGTCTTGGCGACCCCGGCGACCTCCATGTCCGGTTGGGCGCGGACGGCGTCCGCGACTCGCTTGCCGATGGTCCCGTAGCCGTTGATGCCGACCTGTAGCATGCAGATAGGTGTCCGGCCCTCTCGCGCATAATGGTTTCGGGGTGGATTGGGGGAAATTAACTCTTCGCCGAGTAAGTATGCAGGTCGCGGTCGGGCGCGGACACAAATTGCTCCGCGACGTACCCCCGAGGAGGATGGTCGCCAGACTACGAACGGAGCGACTCTCCCGCACGGTCGACGGTGACCGCCTCGTCGACTCCGTCTCGTTGACGGTCGAAGAGGGGGACGTCCTCGGAATCGTCGGCCCGTCGGGTGCCGGGAAGTCGTCCTTTCTCCGCCTGTTGAACCGACTCGACGAACCCACCGCGGGAACGGTCTACCTCGACGGCGTCGACTACCGCGATGTCCCGCCGCGGGAACTCCGTCACCGCGTCGGATACGTTCCGCAACAGCCCGCCCTCCGCGCAGGGACCGTCGGCGAGAACGTCTCCGTCGGCCGGCGTCTGCGCGGCGAGACCGTCGACGACGAGACGGTCGAAGACGTGCTCGTCCGCGTCGGCCTCGGCGGGTACGGCGAGCGCGACGTCGCGACGCTCTCCGGCGGCGAGGCACAGCGGGTGGCAATCGCCCGCACGGTCGTCAACCGACCGGAGGTCCTCCTGCTCGACGAACCGACCTCGAGCCTCGACGCGGAGTCGGAAGCGACGGTCGAGCGGCTGCTCGACGATCTACACGCCGAACTCGGCCTGACGTACGTGCTGGTCACCCACGACCGCGACCAGGCCCGGCGGCTCGCGACCCGCGTCGCGGTCTTCGAGGCGGGTCGCGTGACCGCCGTCGGTCCGGTGGAGGAGGTGGTCGCGTGACGCTGCTCGACCGGGTCGCGGAGCCGGTCGTGCTCGAAGGACTCCTCCAGGTCGCCGTCGCGTCGCTGTTGGCGCTCGTCGTCCTTGGCGTGTCGTACCGCCGAAGCCTCGACCTCGAATCCGAACTCGGCCGCGCCTTCGTCCGGGGCTTCGTCCAGGTTGTCGCGATGGGGGCGTTCATCGGCGTCCTCTTCTCCGTCCCATTCGTCTGGAGCGGCGGGGTCATCCTGGCCATGATGGCGGTGGCGGCCTGGATATCGAAGGACCGCGGCGAGGGCGTCCCGGGCGTGCTGCGCGCGTCGCTGGTCAGCATCCTGTTCGGAGCGTGGGTCGTCATCGTCACCATGCTCGCGGCCGGCGCGATAGAGCCCACCGTCCGTAACCTCGTCCCCGTCGGCGGGATGATAATCGCGAACGCGATGAAGACCAACTCGCTCGCGCTCGACCGGTTCAGGGGCGAAGTCGCGTCGAACCGCCGCGAGATAGAGGCGGTGCTCGCGCTGGGCGTTCCGCCCGGGCGAGTCATCTCGGACTACGTGACGACGAGCGTCCGGGCGTCGCTCATCCCGATGGTGGACTCGCTGAAGAGCCTCGGCCTCGTCTACATTCCGGGGATGATGTCCGGGATGATACTCGCGGGCGCCAACCCCATCTACGCCGCCGAGTACCAGTTCGTGATAATGGCGATGCTGTTCGCGGCCGGCGGGCTGACGAGCATGACGAGCACGCTCCTGGTCCGCCGGTACGCGTTCACCGAGGCCGAGCAGTTGAAGCGGTTCGGGGAGGCCGGCGACGACGCCGACCGTGCGGTCGGCGAGTAGCCGCCGGAGCGGGCCGGGAAGGGAAAACATAACCCCTCGCCGGACGACCCGCCGAACATGAGTCTCGAAGACGCGGCCCGAACCGCCGTCGACCAGTGCATGGGGCTTGCAGCCGACGAGGCCTGCGTCGTCGTCACCGACGACGAGCGCCGGCACATCGGCGAGGCCCTGTACGACGCGGCCCGCGAGGTCACCGACGACGCGACCGTCGCGCGCTATCCGGTCGGCGACCAGCACGGCGAGGAACCGCCGGAACCGGTCGCCGCCGCGATGAAGAGCGCCGACGTCGTCCTGGCCCCGACGACCAAGAGCCTGAGCCACACCCGCGCTCGCGGCGCCGCCACGGAGGCGGGCGTCCGCGCGGCCACCCTCCCGGGCATCACCGAGGAGGTCATGGTCACTGGGCTGGACGCCGACTACCGCGCCATCGGCGAACACTGCGTGGCCGTGCTCGAACAGGTGGAGGACGCCGACGAAATCCGGGTCACCTCCCCCCAGGGCACCGACATCACCTTCGAACCCGGCGACCGCGACTGGCTGGCCGACACCGGTCTCTGTCACGAGGCGGGCGATTTCACCAACCTCCCCGCGGGCGAGGTGTTCGTCAGTCCCGAGGACGCGAACGGCCGCTACGTCGTCGACGGGACGATGATGCCCCACGGACTGCTCCCGCCGGGCGAGACGCTAGAGTTCGTCGTCGAGGACGGTCGGGTCACGGAGATAAGCGACGACGACATTCGCTCCCAGGTCGAGACCGCGGCCGAGGAGGTGGGCGACGACGCCTACAACCTCGCGGAACTCGGCATCGGGACGAACACCGCCGTGACGGAACTCGTCGGGTCGGTCCTGCTCGACGAGAAGGCCGGCGGCACGGTCCACATCGCCATCGGCGACGACGCCGGCATCGGCGGCGACACCGATGCGCCGGTCCACCTGGACGGCATCCTCCGGGAGCCGACCGTCTACGCGGACGGGGAGGAGGTCGACCTCCCCGAGGTCGAGCAATGACGTCGCGAGACGGGGCGGCCGCCGAGTCGCGGCGACCCTGACTTCCGATGGAGCGCGACGTTCACGGCCACCGGGTTCGCGGCGTCGACGTCGGGCCGGAGACGCGCTGTGCTCACTACGACTCCGAGCGCGACGTGGTCGCCGTCCGGTTTCGCTGCTGCGGGGAGCATTTCCCCTGCTTCCGGTGTCACGACGCGGTCGCCGACCACGACCGGGAGCGCTGGTCGCGAGACGACCGCAGCGTCGAAGCGGTGCTCTGTGGCGTCTGCGGGACCGAGCTGGCGATTTCGACGTACCTCGACTGCGGGTCGACGTGTCCGTCGTGCGGGACCGCGTTCAACCCCGGCTGTGCCGACCACTACGACCTGTACTTCGAGGGGCCCCACTGAGGCCGACGTTCGGTGGTCGCGAGCGTCGACCGTTTCCGACGCCGACGCTCCCGCTCGCGTCCCACCGGCGTCCGTTCCCGCCGCGAGCGGAGCGAAGTTATCCGTCCGGGGCTCGTACACCCGGACGTGACCGAAACTGTGTCCGACCAGGAGACGATTCGGGTCTGGCTGGTCGAACGGACCTACTCCGACGACGAACAGAACCTCATCATCCTCATCTACGCGACGCCGGACGGCGGGCGGTACTTCCGGAAGGAGCGAGCCCTGCCGAGCTTCACGGGTGCTGCCCGGCCGACGCTGGCGGCGCTGAACGTGGCCCCGGAGCAGACGGGGCCCGTCGAGAACGAGGAGACGCGCGAGCGCTACGCCGCGGAGGCGTCCCGGATGGCTGACGAGCACGACCCCGACGACCCGATTTAGGCGACCGGTGGCGTTCTGGCCTCCGCCGAATCGCGACCGGCGGGCTCGATTTTCCCCGCTGGCTCTCGCCCCGCCGGGGTCGAACCGCGGCACGGACGGCGAGAGGGTCCCGTCTCCGACGAACCGCTCCGTCGTCTGAATCCGTCAGTGCGTGTCCGGTGCGGACACGCCCGAAGCTATTTTGCCCATTGACAACACTGCCCGTTCGTGACCGACCGACCGAACGTCCTGTTCGTGATGACCGACCAGCACCGCGGGGACGCCATCGGCGCAGACCCCGCGTGTCCGACGGACGACGGCTACTCGATCGTCCACACGCCGAACGTCGACCAGCTCGTGGGCGATGGCGCGCTGTTCTCGCGGGCGTACACGCCGGCGCCGTCTTCGATTCCGGCCAGGCGCTGTCTCTGGACCGGCCAGACTCCGGCCACCAACGGCTGTACGAACTGGACGACCGACGACTGGGAGTTCGAGAACCCGCTGCCGAGGCTGCTGCGTGACGCCGGTTACCAGACGCGCCTGACGGGGAAGACCCACTCGCTCCCGCAGCGTAATCACTTCGGCTTCGAGCAGATGGAACTCCACGCCGGACTCACCGACCCCGACGACTACTCCGAGTGGATCGATGGACGGAGCGACGGCGAGTACGGCGAAATCTCGCACGGCATCGGACGCAACTCCTGGGACCCGCGACCCTCCCACCTCGACGAACACGAACACCCGACCAACTGGACGACGAACCGCGCCCTGGAGTTCTTCGAGACGCGCGACCCGACCCGTCCGTTCTTCCACTGCGTCTCCTACGTCCGCCCCCACCAGCCGTTCGACCCGCCACAGCGCTACTGGGACATGTACGCCGAACGTGATCTTCCCGTCCCCTACGAGGGCGAGTGGTCCGAGGACACGTATCGCGAGTACGTCCCCGAGTACCCGAAGACGTCGGCGTGGTGTGCCGACCTCTCGCCGACGACGATCCGCCGCGCTCGAACAGGCTACTACGGCTCCATCACCCACGTCGACCACCAGGTCAACCGGTTGCTGCGGAAGCTCTCGCGCATCGGCGAACTCGCAGACACGCTGGTCGTCTTCGCCAGCGACCACGGCGATATGCTCGGCGACCACCTCCTCTGGCGGAAGACCTACGCCTACGAGGGGTCGGCCCGGATACCGCTAGTGGTACGGTTCCCCGACGAAATGGCGGTCGAACGCGGGCGAGTCGTCGACCGTCCCGTCGGTCTCGAGGATCTCATGCCGACGTTCCTCGACGCCGCCGGCGTCGATATCCCCGACACGGTCGAGGGCCGGAGTCTCCTCACGCTCGTCACCGGGGACAGCGACGACCCCGACTGGCGCGACTGCTATCACGGCGAGCACGGGCCGATTTACCACGACGAAAACGCGACGCAGTATCTCGTCGGCGAGCGCTACAAGTACGTCTGGAATCCAGTCATCGACGACGAACTGCTCTTCGACGTCCGAGCGGACCCCGGCGAGGAGGTCGATCTCTCGGACGATTCCGAGTACGACGAGACGGTCGAGTCCTTCCGCGAGCGATTGATCGAACGACTGGCGGACCACCCGGAGGGGTACAGCGATGGCGAAGCGTTACAGCCCCGGGGAGCCGACCGGCCGTCCGCGTAAGCGAGGCTCGGTGACGGGTCCTATCGAACGCAGATGTGTTCCGCGACCAAGCGAGGTGCCGTCGGTCAGGTCGGGGCGGTCGAGGCGAGATACAGGATTCCGCCGATGACGATGCTGGCGAGGACGGTGACGGTGACGTGGATGAACGTCACGAACCCGGCGGTGCGCCACTTCAACCGGTAGACGAGATGGAAGACGGTGGCGTCGAGCGCGACGGCGATGAAGACGACGAGCGGCGGAAAGTACCGCTGGAGGAGGAAGGGAAGTATCGCGAGCGCCGGGCCGACGACGAGCGCACGCGTGAACGGCACGTCACCGAGGACGTTGCGCGCGGCAATGTGGCCCGTCAGCGTGAGAAACCCCGCCAGCAGGAGATAGGTCCCGACGATGGGGGTCAGTTCGCCCAGCAGTGGCATGTGTAAGACTCGAGAGCGGGACGGCTTGGGCGTGCCGATTTACTCCAGGAGACCGAGTTCTTCGAGCCGGGAGACGATCTTGTCGACCGCCTGCTCGGCGTCCTCGGGCTTCTTGCCGCCGGTGATGACGAGTTTGCCGGAGCCGAACAGCAACGCGACGACTTCGGGTTCGTCGAGGCGGTAGACGAGGCCCGGGAACTGCTCGGGTTCGTACTCGATGTTCTCGAGGCCGAGGCCGATGGCGATGGCGTTGAGGTTGAGGTTCCGACCGAGGTCCGCGCTGGTGACGATGTTCTGGACGACGATTTCGGGGTTCTCGTTCACCTCGATGTTGAGTTCGCGGAGCTTGTCGAAGACGATTTCGAGACTCTCGTGGACGTCGGCGGTGCTCTTCGCGCCGGTACAGACTATCTTCCCGGAGCGGAAGATGAGCGCGGCCGACTTCGGGTTCTGCGTGCGGTAGACGAGGCCCGGGAACTGCTCGGGGTCGTAGTCCGCGCCTTCCAGGTCCATGGCGACGCTCTGGAGGTCGAGTTCCTGCCCAATGCCCGTCGAGGCGACCACGTTTTCAATGTTGATGGTTTCCTTGGGGTCGGTCATACGCGACTTAAATGACGTATTTAAGGTTTATAAAGGTTGGTAGTCCCCACTGACAGGTCACGGACGTCGTTTATCAGGGTTTCTGCGGCTGGTTTTCCGGCGTCTCCTTTATCAGGGGTCTCGCGCGCCACACGCTCTTGCCGGCTTCCGGCGTCCAGCGCGAAACTGCGGGTGATGCGGGCTGACGGCCGAATGGCGCAGACCTTAACAGTACGCCGCCCCAATCGAGCAGTAATGACCGACGAGAAGGACCACCAGTTCTCCGAGGGTGGCGGGTTCGACGACCCGTACGAGGAGTTCGACATCGACCCGCCGGAACTCGACGTGGATCCGGACCAGGTCGACCCCGTCGACTCCCGCGTGGTCACCGACCTGCTGGACGAACAGGCCATCCCCGACGACGAGGTCGACGTCGAGAGCCTCATCGACGTGGGGCTGAACTACATCAGCATCAACCGCTTCGAGCAGGCCGCCGAGACGTTCGAGCGCGCGGCCCGCTACGCCGAGGACGGAAGCAGCGAAGAGCAGGAGGCCTGGGTGAACAAGGGGACGGCCCACGCCAGACTGGAGGAGTGGGACGAGGCCATCGGCGCGTACCGCGAGGCGCTACACATCGACCAGAAGACCGAGATAGAGCGCGACCCGGACGCCGCCGAGCAGCGCCTGCCGTCGGGCGAGCACGCCGCTGACGCCGAGACGAACCTCGCGTACGCGCTCTGGGAGTCGGGCCACAGCGAGAAGGCGCTCGAACACGCCGAGCGCGCGGTCGAGATCGACGAACGCTTCCCGCAGGCGTGGTACAACCGCGGCTTCTTCCTGCTGGAACGCGGTCTCGCGGAGGAGGCGCTCGACTCCTTCGACAACGCCATCCGTCTCGGACTGCGCAGCGCCGAGGTCCTCGACGAGAAGGCCCGCGCGCTCGAAGAACTGGGTGAGTACGACGAGGCCGAAACGGTCGCCGAGGAGGCCGAGGAGATGCGCGAGCGCGTCGAAGAGGAACTCGTTCAGGAGTCCGAACGCGCCCAGCGATGATCCTCCGCGAGCGCGAGACGGAAGAGGGGTTGCTCGTCGCGGTCTGCGACGACGACGTGCTCGGGGAGACGTTCGAGAACGGCGAGGTGTCGCTGACCGTCACCGAGGAGTTCTACGGTGGCGAGCAGGTCGACGCGGCCGAGGTGATCGACAGCCTCTCGCGGGCGGCCGTGGCCAACATCGTCGGCACGGAGGCGGTCGCGCTCGCAATCGAGGAGGGGTTCGTCGACGAGGCGAACGTCCTCGACCTCGACGCGACTCGGCACGCCCAGTTCCTCCGGATGTAGCTAGTCCAGTAGCGCGACGACGTTGACCGCGACCAGTCCGAGGAAGCTGAAGCCGGCGACGATGATACCGATGGGGGCCAGGCCGGTGTCGAACGCGAAGGCGAGGACGGTGTGGGCGACACCGACGAACCCGACGCCTGCGAACAGCAGGCTAGCGACGATTCGTCGATTGGAGACCATGTAGACGGATGGACCTGGAACGGCTTAACCGTGTTCTCCGGTTCGACGGGCCACGAAACCGCTCGGCGGGTCGGTGGCGTCGCGTTCGCCGGCACGCTGCCCGGTTCGCCGGCGAGCGTAACCGGTTTCGGTTTCGCGAGTTCTGCCGGACCGAAGGAGTGTTTTGACTCGAACGCTTAGGTTCGCCTAATGGAAACTCAACAGTCCGACGCGCTCGACGTCGAGCAAATTCGGGAGGACTTCCCTATCCTTCAACGAGAGTTCGAGGGGAACCAGGTCGTCTACCTCGACAACGCGGCGACGAGCCAGACGCCCGACCCGGTCGTCGACGTCATCGCGGATTACTACCGGAAGACGAACGCCAACGTCCATCGGGGACTCCACCATCTCAGCCAGGAGGCCTCCATCGCCTACGAGGATGCCCACGACCGCCTCGCGGAGTTCGTCGGCGCGAGCGGCGGTCGCGAGGAGATGGTGTTCACGAAGAACACCACGGAGAGCGAGAACCTCGTCGCGTTCGCGTGGGGGCTGAACGAACTCGGTCCCGGCGACGAGGTCGTCCTCACGGAGATGGAACATCACGCCTCGCTCGTCACCTGGCAGCAGGTCGCGAAGAAGACGGGTGCGGACGTGAAGTACATCCCCGTCACCGAGGAGGGGTACCTCGACATGGACGCCGCGGCCGAGATGATAACCGACGACACCCAACTCGTCAACGCCGTCCACGTCTCGAACACCCTCGGCACCGTCAACCCCGTCTCCGACCTGGCCGACCTCGCCCACGACCACGACGCGCTCTTCTTCGTCGACGGCGCGCAGGCGGTGCCGAACCGCCCCGTGGACGTGGAGGAGATAGACGCCGACTTCTACGCCTTCTCCGGCCACAAGATGCTCGGACCGACCGGCATCGGCTGTCTCTACGGCAAGAAGCATCTCCTCGAGGAGATGGAACCGTACCTCTACGGCGGGATGATGATAGAGCGCGTCACGTTCGAGGAGTCGACGTGGGCCGAACTGCCCTGGAAGTTCGAGGCCGGGACGCCCGTCATCGCACAGGGCATCGCGCTCGCGGCGGCCGTCGACTACCTCGAAGACGTCGGCATGGAGCGCATCCAGCGCCACGAGGAGCAACTGTCGGAGTACGCCTACGACCGCCTCACGGAACACGACGACGTGACGGTCTACGGCCCGCCGGGCGACGACCGTGTGGGACTCGTCTCGTTCACCGTCGACGACGTCCACGCCCACGACCTCTCCAGCATCCTCAACGACCACGCCGTCGCCATCCGCGCCGGCGACCACTGTACGCAACCGCTGCACGACAAGCTGGGCGTTGCCGCGACGGCGCGCGCGTCGTTCTACATCTACAACACCCGCGAAGAGATAGATAAACTGGTCGCGGCCATCGACGACGCCCGCCAGCTGTTCGCGTAGCGACTCCGAACTCCTTTCTGGCGCGGCAGCACCGCCGACCGCGCGGCCGTCGAGAGAACGAGAGCGACGCCGTCAGTGCGACTCGCAGACCGCGAGGAAGTTCTCGAAGACCGCCTCGCCCTCCTCCGTGTGGGCGACCTCGGGGTGCCACTGGACGCCGTAGAGGTCGCGGTCCGCGTCGCTCATCGCCTCCACGTCGCAGACGTCGCTGGAGGCGACGCGGTCGAAGCCCGACGGAACCCGTTTCACCTCGTCGGCGTGGCTGGCCCAGACGCGCGTCTCGGGCACGAGCGAGCCGACGACGGGGTCGTCGTCGTCGTCGATGTCGACGGTCACGTCGGCGTAGCCGCCGTAGTCGCCCTCGCCGACCTCGCCGTCGAGGACTGCCGCCATCACCTGCATGCCGAGACAGATGCCGAGCACGGGCACGTCCATGTCGAGGTAGTCCGGGCAGTTGCCGATGTCGTCCATCGAGGGGCCGCCGGAGAGAACGAGGCCGTCGGCGTCGACGTCCGCCGGCGGCGTGTCGTTGTCGATGAGTTCCGTCTCGACGCCCATGTCGCGGAGCGCCCGATGTTCGAGATGCGTGAACTGGCCGTGGTTGTCCACGACGAGGATTCGGGTCATTGCCGGGGCGTAGGGATGGCTGTCGTAAAAAGGGCTCGTCGTCGCGCTCGCCGGACTGCCGACCGAAACCTACTTTCGTGGCTGTCGTCACGTCCCAGAAGTGAAAGGTTCAGAACGCGTTCGGTTGGTCGTCGTCGCCCTCGTCGCCACGGTCCTCGCCTATTTCTCCCTTCTCGCAGCGCCGGACGTCGGCGTCGGTGCGGCCGGTCCGCTCGGGGTCGTCTCCCGGGACAAGTGGTTCCACGCGGCGGGGTACGCCACACTCGGTCTGGCGCTGGCGGCCGCGTTCCGGCGGCGAAGCGCCGTCGGGACCGCCGCGCTCGCCGCCGGCGGCGCCGTGGCCTACGGCGTGAGCATGGAACTACTCCAGGGGCCGCTGTCGGCGCGGACTCTCGACCCGCTCGACGCTACCGCGAACGCCGCGGGAGCGGTGCTGGCCGTGGCCTGCTGGTGGGCGCTCGGTCGCCGTCGGTCCGCCGCGTCCCCGTTCTCGCGGTCCTGAGGGAGACGACGAACGCCCTCGTTCGGCCCGTTTCGACGGTCGGTCGCCGCGGACTTCCGACGGCGACGGGTTTTTATCGTGGTCACCCATAACGGTGGGTATCGACCACATGAACGGAAACACCCCCTACGCCGGCGCTCCCGACGTCTCCGACGTTTCACTCGACGATCTCACTGCCGACCAGAAGCGTGCCCTCCGCGACAACGTGGCCGACATCGCCACGCTGACCCGGGAGTTCCTCCCGGACGAGTACGTCGTCGGCTCGAAGGTGACCACGAACGCGACGGGACCACAGGCCACTGTCTCCGTCCAGCCCCCCGTCGGTCGCCCCGTCAGTGCCGGGTTCGAACCCGACACCGGCGACCTGGACGGCGAGGACGCGCTCATCGGTGCGGACGAGCGCGACGAGGTCGCTCGCGGACTCGCGGCCAGCGCAGCCCTTCAGGTCAAGCAGGCGATGCAGAACAAGATCACGCCGACTGCCCGTTGATCGGCGGGTTACGGAAGACGGCGTCTGCGACCAGCAGCGCAGACACCACGCCCGCCGTGGTCACGCCGACTCGCAGCGGAACCGACAGCGTGATACCTGCGAACAGTCCGACCAGGAACGGGAGTGGGACCAGCAACAGGACGAGGTCGTAGTACGAGAACGTCCGCGTCCACCGGGCGATGCGACTACTGAATTTCGTGCGACCCGTCATTGTCCACCACCGTCTCGTACTTCTACCGCCGTCCACAAAAATATCACCCCTTACTTAAAGAAAGCGAGCGGTCGGTGACTCAGCGTTCGAGGACGATTCCGCCGGCACCGACCGCGACGTCGGTGTCACCCCGCACGACCGCCTTGAGGTTCTGGCCGGTCGGCGTCCGGTCCTGCGCCCACGTTCCGTTCGTCTGGTCGAAGAGCTTTCCGCCGCCGCCGACGGTGAATCCGTCGCCGTTCTCCAACTCGACGTCCCTCAGTCCGGCGTCACCGAGGTCGGTCGACCTCCACTGCGCACCGTCGTAGTGGAACACCTTCCCGCCGCCGCCGGACACCCGGACGTCGTCGAGAGCGTCGCTGTCCACGCCGTAGAACGTGACGTTGGCGTCGCCGATGCCGACGCCGTTCCAGGTCACCCCGTCCGTGGTCTGGAACACTCGACCGTTCGTGTCGACGGCGTGCCCCGCGCGCACATCGTGGAAGTCGACGGCGGAGACGGCGGAGCCGCTACCGGGGGTGACGTACTCCCACGTCTGGTCCTCGCCGTTCTCGAAACTGTAGTAGATCTTTCCCGAGTCGCCGGCGACGTAGACGTTCGCCTCGCCCGCCGGGCCGGTGACGGCCACGTCGTTGAAGTTGTTCGTGCTGTCCGTGGGCGCGGAGTGGCTCCGGAGGTCGCCGGTTTCGACGTCGTACTCGCCGACCGCACCACTCGCGCCGACGACCCAGAGGCGCTCGCCGTCGTCGGTCACGTCCGCGCCGTACAGCGAGTTACCGTTGCCCGTCACGCCGCCGTCGAACGCCGTCCGCCAGCCCTCGCCGGTTCGATGGAGGGCGACGCCGCCGGCACCGACCGCGTACGCCCGTCCGCGGTGTACTCCACGTCGTAGAGAGTGCTCGCCGTGGGCGTCTCCACGGTGGACCAGTCGCACTCGCTCGCACTCGCTGCAGGGACTGCACCGGCCGCGACGGCCGTACTCGACACCTGCAGGAAACGTCGTCTCGTTACGTCGTGTCCGTTCATCGTTCCGGTCGGCGGCAAGCGACGGCACCCATTTCAAACTGGAGCACCGTTCGCACTCTTCACACCTTTTAGAACCGGGTCAGGAACGCTGACACGTCCGGCAATCGGATTTTTCTCCATTCGAGGACCAGAAACCGAGTTCGATACGGAACGATAGATAAAAAATTAAGGCTCGAGCGGAGGCACCGACCCGTCCGCCGGGGTCACTTCCCCCAGAAGGGGTCGCGCTTGCGCTGCTTGTCCAGATACATCTGGAGCGCTTCGAGTTCGTCGACGGGGATGTCGTCGTCAAGTTCCTGCTCCAGTATCTTGGCGTGCTTCTCGGGAATCTCGATCCAGAGCTCGTCGCCCTCCTCTATCTGGCGGCCGACGGTCGGGCCGTCGATGGCGACGCTGACGCGGTTGCCGCTCCGGGCCTCGTCGACGTCCTCGCCCTGCTCCTGGATGCCCTTGATGGAGCCGACGCGCGTCGGCTGGTTCCCCTCGAACTTGGCGACGTTCGCGTTGTTCCGGACGGTCCCCGACAGCACCTCGACGCCGACGACCGCGGGGTCGTTCTGGCGGAACACGTGGTCTTCGAGGATGCGGAACCGGGCGGGTCGCGTGATGTTGTCGAGGACCGTCTGCTGCTGTGCGCGCTCCAGTTCGTCGACGTACTCCTCGAACTCCTCGACGAGCCGGTATATCACGTCGCGCTGGAAGAGGCGGACGCCCTGCTGGTCGGCCGCGTCCTCGGCGTCGGGGAGTATCCCGACGTTGAACGCCAGTATCGTCCGGTGTTTGTCCTCGTCGGCGGTCGTGGCGACGCTCACGTCCCGGGGCGCGACGTCGCCGACCTCGGCGCGCATGACCGGAATCTCGGCCTCCTCCAGCGCGCTCACGATGGCCTCGAGGCTCCCGAGCGTGTCGGCTTTCACGACGATACCTTCGTCCTGGGTCTCGACCTCGACTTCGGCGAGTTCGGCGCTGACCTCCTCGATGACGGCGTCTATCTCGCGGTCGCGGACCACCCGTACGGGCGCGCCCGCCATCGCCGCGTCGAGGTCGGGGGCGGCTATCTTCACGCCGGACGCGGCCGCGATGGAGTCGACCTGTTCGAAGCGGTCCTCGGTCCGGATTTCGGCGAGCGGCCGCGGTTTCAACAGCGCCCGCACGTCGGTGACGATGGGCTCGTTCGCCCCGCCGACGACGATGGTCTCGTCGGCCTCGACGGTGCCGTCGTACAGCACGACGTCGATGGTCGTCCCGAAGCCTTTCTCCTCTTTGACCTCGAGGACGGTGCCGGCCCCGGGGCCGGCGACGTCTATCTCCATGTCCTCGCGCATGTAGCGCTGAGCGAGCCCCATCAGCACGGTGAGCACGTCCGGGACGCCCTCGCCCGTCTCGGCGCTGACCGGGACGACGCCGACGTTGTTCTGGAAGTCCTGGACCCGCCAGTAGAGGTCGGCGGAGAAGCCGGCGTCGCTGAGTTCGCCGATGAGTTCGTACAGGCGCTCGTCCAGCGTCGACCGGGCGCGGTCGCTCTGGTCGTCGTAGGTCTGCTGGATGGGTGCGTTCTCGTTCGGCTTCCAGCCCGGCACCGTGTCTATCTTGTTCGCCGCGACGACGAACGGCGTCTGCGACTGGGCGAGGATGTTTATCGCCTCCTCGGTCTGGGGCTGGAACCCGTCGTTCACGTCGACGACGAGGATGGCGATGTCTGCCAGCGCCCCACCGCGCGACCGGAGCGTCGTGAACGAGTGATGGCCCGGCGTGTCGATGAACAGCAGGCCCGGCAGGTCGAAGTCCTCCGGGTCGACGAGCTGTCCGGCGACCTTCGACACCACGTCCAGCGGTACCGCGGTCGCGCCGATGTGCTGCGTAATCGCTCCCGCCTCGCCCTCGATGACCGTCGAGCCACGGATCTTGTCGAGCAGACTCGTCTTGCCGTGGTCGACGTGCCCGAGGACCGCGACTATCGGCGTCCTGAGGGAGCGCGTGTCGTTCCGTGAGGGGTCGGTGTCAGACATAGCTACCACCCGGGAGAAGTTCTTATCGGAGAACAACCGCGCACGGCATTTAACTCCATCGTCACGAACCAGCGCGCTCCGGCGTGGACGGCGGGAACGTTCGTGCGCGACGAGATGTTCGACGCGGTTCGGCGGCGGACGTGGGCGTCCCGGCGAGATGCGGAAACCCCGTGGAGTTTATATATGAGCAATCGGTAACGGCACGTATGCCGGACATACTCGCGGAGAACCTCTCGGGGAAGGCCGTCATGGGGTCTGACGGTACGGAACTGGGAATGCTTTACAACATCACGGTGAACCTGAAGACGGGGAAACTCGCGGACCTCGTCATCGAACCCGACGAACGCATCGACGCGGAAAGCACCGACCTTGCCGTCGACGAGGAGGGGAACTTCGAACTCCCAGTCGAACGCGTCCAGGCGGTCAAAGATTACATCGTCGTCCAGCGGTAAATGTACGTTCTAGACGCCTCAGCTTTTATCAACGAGTACCACACCACCGAACAGACGGCCTCGATTCCGATGGTCCAGGAGGAACTGGAGGGCGAACACGCCTTCCGGTTCGACGCCATGGAAGGGTCGGGGATGCACATCCACATCCCCCAGGAGGCCGCGGTCGAGAAGGTCGGGCGGGCGGCCCGGGAGACCGGCGACTTCGACGAACTCTCGGACACCGACGTTCGCCTCATCGCCGCGACGTTCGAACTCGACGGGACGCTGGTCACCGACGACTACGCGATGCAGAACGTCGCCGAGCGCATGGACATCGCCGTGGAGGTGATCGCCCAGGACGGCATCGAGGAGCAACGCGAGTGGCTGTTCCAGTGCCAGGGCTGCGGGCGGGAGTTCGACGAGAACAAGCCTCGCTGTCCCATCTGTGGCAGCGAACTCTCGCGGAAGAACCCCTCGAACGCCTGAGAGCGGCGGAAATCAGACCATACTGACGTACATCGCGGCGAAGATGATAGCGTCGAAGGTGCCGTGGACGAGCGCGGACACCGTCAGGTTCCCGGTGCGCAGGTAGAGGAAGCCGAGGACGAGCGAGAGCAGGAAGATGATGACCAGCGTCCCCGCCGTCGCGGCGAGCGTCGACCCGATGGCGTACGCGGGGATGTGCGCCAGCGCGAAGATGGCGCTGGCGACGACCAGCGCACCGCGCTTGGAGAACGTGTCGTAGAGCGACTTCTGGATGATGTTGCGGTACAGCAGCTCCTCACCCGGGCCGATCAGCAGCCACGACGCCGGGATGAGGACGAGGAGCATCTGGGGGTTGCCCTGCTGGGCGGTCTGTTCGATGCTGTGGTCGGCGGTCTGGACGCCGACCTGGGTGAGGACGACGGCGACGGCGACCTGGAGGACGAACAGCGCGACGACGCCCCCGACCGCGTATCCGAGACCGCGCCAGTCCGGCACCCGGAAGTCGAGGTACGACAGCCCCATCCCCCGACCGAGCAGGAACAGGAGCGCGACCGACCCGGTTCCGAGCCCGAGCGCCACCGCCGACAGTCCGAGGCGCAGGTTCGGGCCGACGTCGCCGAAGACGCCGAGCAGTATCGTCGTCCAGACGGCGATAGCCAGCAGCCCCGACAGCCCCAGCGCGCCGCTCCGCAGGACGGCGAAGACCATACTGGCGACGCTTCGCGACTGGCGAGCGTCCCCGCTTGCCCCGGTCGCCGTGCCATCTGTCATGGTCGCAGCCACGGCCCCGTCGGCTAAAGTCCCTGCGACTGCTGCTCGACGCGATGACGACGCCGCCGTGGTCGATCGGGGGCCCGTCGGCGTCGAACCGTCCGGCGTCCTACTCCAGCGGCCCGTCCCAGGCCTCGTATCCGCCGGCCATGCTCGCCACGTCGGCGTCGCTGTAGTGGTCGATGAGGCGGGCGGCCTGCACGGAGCTCTCGCCGATGTAACAGGCGACGACGACCTCGTCGTCCCAGTCCCGCGTTTCGACGGCCCCCTCTATCTCGTCCAGCGGGACGTTCTCCGCGCCGGGGAGGTGGCCGTCTGCGTAGGCGTCGGGGTCGCGGATGTCCACGACCTGGAGGTCGTCGAGCCGTCCTCTGACTTCCTCGGTGGAGAGTTCGTCGACCATCACGACCTCCGGAGGAACACGCGATAGAAGCCGTCGCCGCGACGGAGAATAGACAGCTGTCTGACTCGTGGGGCGTCGAACCACGGTCGCTCTCGTCCCCTCGCGGGCGCTTCGTCGCTCGTCGCGCCGGACGGCCGCTCTCGCCGCCGAGCCGTCGTCGCTCGCCGTCCGCGGGTCCCGGCGAAACGTTTACCAGCGCAGTGACCTTACCGGAGGCCGATGACTGCTGGGACACGAGACGGGGGTGAGCCGTAGTGGAACTCATCGTCACCGAGAAGAACAACGCCGCTCGGCGAATCGCCGACATCCTGAGCGGCGACACCGCCGAGACCGAGCGACGCAACGGGGTCAACGTCTACAAGTGGGGCGGCAAGCGCTGTATCGGGCTCTCCGGCCACGTCGTCGGCGTGGACTTCCCCGAGGAGTACAGCGACTGGCGCAACGTCGAACCCGTCGAACTCATCGACGCCGACGTCGAGAAGAAGCCGACGAAGGAGAACATCGTCCGGACCCTGCGGCTGCTGGCCCGCGACGCAGACACCGTCACCATCGCGACGGACTACGACCGGGAGGGCGAACTCATCGGCAAGGAGGCGTACGAACTCGTCCGCGAGGTCAACGAGGACGTGCCCGTCCGTCGCGTCCGGTTCTCCTCCATCACCGACAACGAGGTCACGTCGGCGTTCGAGAACCCGGACGACATCGACTTCGACCTCGCCGCCGCCGGGGAGGCCCGGCAGGTCATCGACCTCGTCTGGGGCGCGGCGCTCACCCGATTTCTCTCCCTCTCGGCGCGACAGCTCGGCGACGACTTCATCAGCGTCGGCCGGGTCCAGAGCCCGACGCTGAAGCTCATGGTCGACCGCGAGCGCGAGATACAGGCGTTCGAGCCGGACGACTACTGGGAGCTGTTCGCCGACCTGCTGAAAGCCGACACGGAGTTCGAGGCGCAGTACTTCTACCGCGACGAGGACGGCAACGAGGCCGAGCGCGTCTGGAACGAGGACGACGCGAAATCGGCGTTCGAGACGCTGCAGTCGGCCGCCGAGGCGACCGTCGAGCGCGTCTCACGACGCACCCGGACCGACGACCCGCCCGCGCCGTTCAACACCACGCAGTTCATCCGCGCCGCCGGCAGCCTCGGCTACTCCGCCCAGCGCGCGATGAGCGTCGCCGAGGACCTCTACACCGCCGGGTACGTCACCTACCCCCGGACCGACAACACCGTCTACCCCGACGACCTGGACCCGGAGGAACTCCTGGAGACGTTTTCGAGCGACTACCACTTCGGCGACGACGCCGACTCGTTGCTCGACGCCGACGAAATCGAGCCGACCGAGGGCAACGAGGAGACGACCGACCACCCGCCCATCCACCCGACCGAGGACGTGCCGACGAAGGGCGAACTCGGCGACGACGAGTGGGAGATATACGAACTCGTCGTCCGGCGGTTCTTCGCCACCGTCGCCGACGCCGCGAAGTGGGAGCACCTGAAGGTCGTCGCCGACGCGTCCGGCCTCTCGCTGAAGTCCAACGGCAAGCGCCTGCTGGAGGAGGGCTACCACGCGGTCTACCCCTACTTCAACACCAGCGAGAACTACGTGCCGGACGTCGAGGAGGGCGAGCGACTGTCCGTCACCGACGCCCGGTTCGAGGAGAAACAGACCCAGCCGCCGCGCCGGTACGGCCAGTCGCGGCTCATCGAGAAGATGGAGACGATGGGCATCGGGACGAAGAGTACGAGACACAACACCATCCAGAAGCTGTACGACCGCGGCTACCTGGAGGGCGACCCGCCCCGCCCGACGCGGCTCGCGGAGGCCGTCGTGTCGGCGGCCGAGGACTACGCCGACCTCGTCGTTAGCGAGACGATGACCCGCGAACTCGAACAGGACATGACCGCCATCGCGGAGGGGGAGGCCGACCTCGACGACGTGGCCGACGAGTCCCGGGAGATGCTCGAACAGGTGTTCGACGAACTGGAGGAGTCCCGCGAGGACATCGGCGACCAGCTCCAGCAGTCGCTGAAGGAGGACAAGATTCTGGGACCGTGTCCGGAGAGCGGCGACGACCTGCTCGTCCGCCAGAGCCGCAACGGTTCGTACTTCGTCGGCTGCGACGGCTACCCCGACTGCACGTACACGCTCCCGCTCCCGAACAAGGGCAAACCGCTCATCCTGGAGGAGACCTGCGACGACCACGAGCTACGAGAGGTGAAGATGCTCGCCGGTCGTCAGACGTTCGTTCACGGCTGTCCGCTCTGCAAGGCCGAGGAGGCCGAGGAGGAGGAAGACGAAGTCATCGGCGTCTGTCCCGAGTGCGGGGAGGACGCTGGGTCGGAGGAGCAAGGAGGCGAGGGCGGCGAACTCGCCATCAAGCATCTCCAGAACGGTTCGCGGCTCGTCGGTTGCACCCGGTACCCGGACTGCGACTACTCGCTACCGCTGCCGCGCCGGGGCGACATCGAGGTGACCGACGAGCGCTGTGAGGACCACGACCTGCCGGAACTGGTCGTCCACAGCGGCGACGAGCCCTGGGAACTCGGCTGTCCCATCTGCAACTACCAGGAGTACCAGGAGCGCCAGAACGAGTCGGGCACCGACCTCGAAGCCATCGACGGCATCGGTGCGAAGACCGCCGAGAAGCTCTCCCAGGCCGGCATCGAGAGCGTCGACGACCTCAAAGACGCCGAAGTCGAGACCGTCGCGTCGGAAGTGAGCGGCGTCAGCGAGGACAGACTTCGGGGTTGGCAGGCGAAGGCGGACTGACTCCCCGTTCGCGGTCGTAGCGAAAGGTGGTTTCGAAGCTGTTATAGCCCGCAATTATGTACGGAGAGCTATGACCGCGCCCTGGAACGACTGGAACCACATCGTCAAACTGGACCCGGACAAGACGCTCGTCGAGGGGGAGACGTTCGAGGACGTCTGTGAAACCGGCACCGACGCGCTGGAGATCGGCGGCACGCTCGACATGACCGCCGACAAGATGCAGCGGGTCATCGACGCCTGCGCAAAGTACGACGTGCCGGTGTACCAGGAGCCGAGCAATCCGGCGGTCGTCGTGGACGACGACGCTCTCGACGGCTACCTCGTTCCCATCGTCCTCAACGCCGGTGAGGTGTCCTGGATTACGGGCGCTCACAAGGAGTGGGCCCGCATCGACGACGTCGACTGGGAGAAGACGACCACGGAGGCGTACGTCGTCATGAACCCCGACGCGAGCGTCGCCGACCTCACTGGAGCCAACTGCGACCAGACGCCCGAGGACGTCGCCGCGTACGCCGAAATCGCCGAACACATGCTCGGCCAGGAGATCGTGTACGTCGAGTACTCGGGCACGTTCGGCGACCCCGAGGTCGTCGCGGCCGCCCAGGACTCGCTCGACGAGGCGACGCTGTTCTACGGGGGCGGCATCCGGGATTACGAGTCGGCGCACACGATGGCGCAGTACGCCGACACCGTCGTCGTCGGCGACCTCGTCCACGACGAAGGCGTCGACGCCGTCCGCGAGACGGTCGAGGGCGCGCGCGACGCCATCCACGCCCCGGCCGAGTCCGCCTAGACGTCCCAGTGACCGACCCCCAGGGCCTTTTCCGACCGCCGTCTTCGCCCGGATCGGCCGCTCTTCGCCGCGTCGACCGGAGCGACGGGGAGCGGCGTCCGCGGCCGCTTGGTATTTGTCGCTCGCGAGCGCGCCCGCGACCGTGACGGTCGGCGTCGGGAGCCTCCGTCCGGGGACGGAAATGAGGGCGTTTAAGACCGCGCCGGAAGAACGACGCCGTATGCAGAACCGAACCTACACTGCCGACGCCGAGCCCGGCGAGACGGCGACCATCGCCGGCTGGGTGCACGAGATTCGCGACCTCGGCGGCATCGCCTTCCTCATCGTCCGGGACGCGACCGGCAAGATTCAGGTCAAGTTCGAGAAGGACGAGATGGACGACGAACTGGTCGAGACCGGACTGGACGTCAACCGCGAGAGCGTCGTCACGGTGACCGGCGACGTGGAGGAGGAAGAGCGCGCGCCGACCGGCGTCGAGGTCGTTCCGAGCGAACTCGAGGTCGTCGCCGACGCCGAACCCGAACTGCCGCTGGACCCCAGCGGCAAGGTCGACGCCGACCTCTCGACGCGGCTCGACAACCGCACGCTCGACCTCCGCAAGGAGGAGGTCAAGGCCATCTTCGAGATTCGCGCCGAACTGCTGCGCTCAGTGCGCGACCAGTTCCGCGACCTCGGCTGTACCGAAATCAACACGCCGAAGATCGTCGCGACCGGCACGGAAGGCGGTACGGAGCTGTTCCCCATCACGTACTTCGGCCGCGAGGCGTTCATGAACCAGAGCCCGCAGCTGTTCAAACAGCTGATGGTCGGCTCCGGTCTGGAGCGCGTCTTCGAGGTCGGCCCCATCTTCCGCGCCGAGGAGCACAACACGCCCCGGCACCTGAACGAGGCGACCTCCATCGACTTCGAGTCGGCGTTCTACGACCACGAGGACGCGATGGACGCCTGCGAGGCGGTCGTGAAGGCGGCCTACGAGGGCGTCGCCGAGAACTGCCAGCGGGAGCTCGAACTGCTGGGCTACGACGACTTCGGGGTACCTGACGGCGACTTCCCCCGGCTCTCCTACGAGGAGGCCATCGAGCGCATCAATGCCACGGGCGAACTCGACGAACAGCTCGTCTGGGGCGACGACCTGCCCACCGAGGGCGAGAAGGCGCTCGGCGAGGACGTCGGCAGTCACTACTTCATCACCGACTGGCCGAGCGAGATCAAGCCGTTCTATATCAAGGACCACGACAACGACGAGCAGCTCTCGACCGGCTTCGACCTGATGCACCCCCGGATGGAACTCGTCTCGGGCGGCCAGCGTGAACACCGCTACGACCACCTCGTAGACGGGTTCGAACAGCAAGGGCTCGACCCCGAGCAGTTCGACTACTACACGAAGATGTTCAAGTACGGGATGCCGCCCCACGCCGGCTGGGGACTCGGCGGCGAGCGCCTCGTCATGACGATGCTTGGCCTCGACAACATCCGCGAGGCCGTGCTGTATCCGCGGGACCGACAGCGGCTTTCGCCGTAGCCGCCGAGCGGACGCTCGTCACGAGCGTAGCGAAGCGACGGCGTACCCCCACGACCGCCGGCGTCTCTCGCCCCGCGAACTGACCCTTTCTCTCCGCGCTCTCGCCGTCGGACGCCTCCCTACGGCCGGTCGCGTGAGGGCCGTGGCGGTCGTTTTTCCGGACAATCGAACCTCTTAAACCGCCACGCGACGTAGCTAGAATGGCAGAGGGAGCCCGGTTCCCGCGGTGGACGCGGCCTCGCCGCGTCGTACGGTGTCGGCCTCGCCGGCACCCACGTGAGGAAAGTCCCCCCACCGTCTGGGCAGGCGACCGGGCGCAAGCCCGGAGTGGGAGACCACTGGCTCTGGAACAGAAACGAGACCCCTCCGCGCGACCGATGAGGTGCGCGAACCGACCCGCGAGGGAAGGGAGTCGACCCACCGAGGGCTCTTCCGCGTCTTCGACGCGGCGACCGCGGAGAAGGGATGGAACGGCGAATCCTCGCCGGTGCAAGTCCGCGCCACTATGGTAGCCCGGACGCCCGCCAGACGGCGGGCCTCCGTGGCGTTCGGCGACGCCGTCGGAACTCTCCGGCGAGTCTCCGGACGCCCGGAGACGGTGCGGACGCTCAGCCGAATGCCGGGCCGAACAGAAGGGGGCTTACTCCCCTCAGCCGTGTTTAGATGCCGAGCGCGAACGCGAGGAGCGCGACGCCTACCAGCAGTTCAAGTGCGACCACTAGAAGGGCTGCGCTGACTTTCACGGTCTTCAGACGGCCAGTTGCGGTGCTCATGTCTCGTCCATCGTTTCGACCGGACCATCAATAAGTGAGAACGATGGTTGACGACCGTTTCCTCTCCTAACACGAAGTTAACGATGTGAACAGAGCTGAACTGTCGCTGCTCGTCTCGTTCGAACTCGTTCCATCGTCCGTTACGTCCGGGTTGTTAAATAGGGGTCTCCTAATTATTAGAAACTCACATTCGAGGCCGGATTCGTGGTAGCGACATTAATAACTCCTCGGCGATTACGTTCGAATATGAGCGACACAGACGGAACGGAGACGGTTCGTCTCTCGGTTCCGGACATGGACTGTCCGTCCTGCGCCGGGAAGGTGACCGGGAGCGTCGAGTCCGTCGAGGGCGTCGCGGACGCCGACGCGCAGGTTACGGCGGGCCGACTCGTCGTCGGCTACGACCCCGACCGGACCGACTCCGCCGCAATCCGAGAAGCGGTCGAGAGCGCCGGTTACGCGGTCGAAAACGGCGGTGAAGAGACGCTCTCGGTGCCGGGCATGGACTGCCCCTCCTGCGCGGGCAAGGTCGAGAACGCGCTCGACGGCGTGGACGGCGTCGCCGGGTACGAGACGCGACCGGCGACCGGGACGGTGGTCGTCGAGTCCGCGGAGGCCTCCCGCTCGGACCTCGTGACGGCCGTCGAGGGTGCGGGCTACGAGGTGGCCGACCCGGCCGGCGACGACGCGAGCACGGCCGGCGTCGGGTCGCCGGACTCGGTGTGGACGAGTCCCCGGGCGCTGAAGACGTGGGCCGGCGCGGCGCTGCTCGTCGCGGCGCTCGTCCTGCACTTTTCCTCCCTCGCGAACCCGGAACTCTTCACTGTCGGCAGCGTCACGCTCACCGTCGCCGACGCCGCGTTCCTGCTGGCGACTGCCTCCGGCGGCCAGGCCGTGCTTCGGAACGGCTACTACTCCGTGAAGAACGCGAGCCTCGACATCGACCTGCTGATGAGCGCCGGCATCGTCGGCGCGCTTGCGGTCGGCCTCTACCTCGAGGCGGCGACGCTCGCGGTGCTTTTCAGCGTCGCGGAACTCCTAGAGCGGTACTCGATGGACCGCGCCCGCGACTCGCTGCGCGAACTGATGGAACTCTCGCCGGACACGGCCACCGTGGTCCGCGACGGCGAGGAGGAGACGGTTCCCGTCGAGGCGGTCCGGCCCGGCGAGACGGTGGTCGTCCGGCCCGGCGAGAAGGTGCCGGTCGACGGCGTCGTGCGGGAGGGAGCGAGCGCGGTCGACCAGTCGCCGATAACGGGCGAGAGCGTCCCGGTCGAGAAGAACGAGGGCGACGAGGTGTTCGCCGGCACCGTCAACGAGGAGGGGTACCTCGAGGTCGAGGCGACCGCGGAGGCCGACGAGACGACCATCTCGCGCATCGTCGAACTGGTCGGCGACGCCGAGCAGTCTCGCACCCAGCACGAGCAGTTCGTGGACCGGTTCGCCAGCTACTACACCCCCGCCGTGGTCGCGATGGCCGTCCTGACGGTCGCGGTGCCGCCCCTCCTCTGGAGCGCGCCGTTCGAGACGTGGTTCGTCCGGGGACTGACGCTGCTAGTCGTCGCCTGTCCCTGCGCGTTCGTCATCAGCACTCCGGTCAGCGTCGTCTCGGGCATCACCAGCGCGGCGCGCAACGGCGTGCTCGTGAAGGGCGGTAACCACCTCGAGGCGATGGGCGAACTCGACAACGTTGCGGTGGACAAGACCGGGACGCTGACGAAGGGCGAACTCGCGGTGACCGACGTGGTTCCGCTGAACGGCAACGACGAGGCGGACGTGCTCCGCTGCGCGCACGGCCTCGAACGGCGCAGCGAACACCCCATCGCCGAGGCCGTCGTCGACTACGCTACCGAGACGGTCGGCCGCGACGAGCGCCCGGTCGAGAACTTCGAGAACCTACCCGGCAAGGGCGTCAAAGCCGACGTCGACGGCGTCACCCACTACGTCGGCAAGCCCGGCCTGTTCGCCGACCTCGGTTTCGACCTCGGACACACCCACCTCACCACGGACGGCGGGGCGGTCGTCTCCGACGACCCGGCCGACGACGGACCGATCGTCGCGGCGGACGAGGCTGGCGGCATCTGCGAGGACCGCGACGACTGTCTGGACCTGCTCGGCGACGCCGTCCCGCGGCTCCAGCGGGAGGGCAAGACCATCGTGCTGGTCGGCACCGAGGAGGAACTGGAGGGCGTCATCGCCGTCGCCGACGAAGTGCGCCCCGGCGCGAGCGAGGCGGTCGCGCGCCTCCACGACCTCGGCATCGAGCGCGTCGTCATGCTCACGGGCGACAACGAGGGTACCGCTCGCGCCATCGCTGAGCGGGTGGGCGTCGACGAGTACCGCGCCGAACTCCTGCCCGAGGAGAAGGTCGAAGCGGTCGAGGAACTCGCAGACGACGGCGTGGCGATGGTCGGTGACGGCGTCAACGACGCGCCCGCGATGGCCGCCGCGACGGTCGGCGTCGCGATGGGCGCTGCCGGCACCGACACCGCCATCGAGACGGCCGACGTGGCGCTGCTCGGCGACGACCTCCGGAAACTGCCGTACCTCCGGGACCTCGCCCGGAAGGCCAACCGCGTCATCCGCCAGAACGTCTGGTCCAGCCTCGCGGTGAAGGCAGTCCTCGCCGCCGGCGCGCCGCTCGGCCTCGTCAGCGTCGCGGCCGCCATCGTCGTCGGCGACATGGGCATGAGCCTCACCGTCACCGGCAACGCGATGCGACTCGCCGGCGTGAGTCCCGACGACGAGTGAGGAAGGGGCCGTCTGCGGTCGCTCGTTCTCGGAATCAGTTCGAACTCGCCGCCCGGAGCTCAGGTATCGCCTCGTCGGGGTCGAACGCCTCGCAGAGGCTCGCTATCGCGCAGTCGGCGCACCGAACCGTCCCCGCCCCGTCGTACTCGACGAGACCGACGTCCTCCATCTTCGGCAGGTGGGCGTGGTGGAGTTCGGCCCTGATACGGGTGCGACGCTCCCCGGACCCCTCCCCCGCTTTCGATTCTCGCTTCGTAACTTGGTCGACGAGTTCCTCCAACGAGAACGCCGTCTTCTCCGTCTTCACGACGTGAAGGCAGAGGTGCCGCCGTCGCTCGTCGCTGAAGAGGCCGAACAACCCGTCGATGGTCTTCGAATCACTGGTCACTCGTTCTCACTATTCCGGGAGTGGGTCCTGGAGAGGATAACGAGTCGGCGTAAATATTCACGGTCTTTTTAACGTCGCAACGACAAATGTTACCACTCCACAAATAATTTTGGCCTCCGCGACCGTACTGTAGGTAACCACGATGATACTCGTCGAATTCGGACTCGACTACCCGATTCTCCGCGAAGCACTCGAACGGGCCCCCGAGATGGAAGTCACGTGGAAGCGGTCGGACAAGTCCGAGGGAGGGAGACACCGGATTCTCCTCTGGACGGAGGGTGGCGACTTCGAGGCGTTCGAGGAGGGCGCCGAAGACGACCCCACCGTCTCCACCGTTTCGCCTGTCGTCGAGGTCGGTTCGCAGCGGCTATACAGGACCGAACTGGGCGAGGAAGGGCGACGAAAGAGCGTGTATCCGCTCCTCGTCGAGCAGGCGAGCATCCTCCAGCACGTCACCGCGACCCACGAGGGCTGGGAGTTTCGCGTGGGGTTCCCCGACAAGACCGCATTCGGTCGGTTCCACGATTTCTGTCGAAGTAACGACCTGGGATGCGACGTGTATCGATTCTACGAGGAGCGAGGGAACGTCGACACGCCCCGGTTCGGGTTGACGGACGCCCAACGGGAGACGCTCGTCACGGCCGTCGACTGCGGGTATCTGGAGATTCCGCGGGAGAGTTCGCTCGCCGACCTCAGCGACCACTTCGACATCTCCGAGACCGCGGCCTCGGAGCGGTTCCGTCGCGGAGTAAAACGGCTCGTCGAGACCACGGTGTACACCGACGCCGGCTAGTCGCACGCACCGAGCGCCGGGTCGATAGCTCGCCCGGTAGTCGTACTGCGGTCGCGTTCTCGGGCGTCCGTTCCGGTTCTGGGGGCCGTGCCACCAACTACTGAAAGCCTCCGGCCCGTACTCCCGACGATGGCAGGTGACCGCGACGACGAGGAGACCCGTGACGCTGCCCACGGCCACCGCGCCGACGAACGCGACGCGGAAGAGGGCGCGGGTCACGCCCACGACTCGGGATTCCGCGAACTCGCGCTGGCCCTGGGCATCAACACCGTCTTCTTCGTCGTCGAACTCGTCGGCGCGCTGTACGCCGACTCGCTGGCCCTGTTCGCGGACGCGGTGCACATGCTCGCCGACAGCGCCAGCCTCGCGCTCGCGCTGGTCGCCGCGTGGGTCGCGGGACGGCCCGCCGATGCACGGCGGACCTACGGCTACCAGCGCGCGGAGGTGCTCGGCGCGTTCGCCAACGGCGTCCTGCTCGTCGCCGCCGTGGGATACGTCCTCTTCGACGCCGTTCGTCGGTTTCAGGACCCCCGGCCCGTGGACGCCCCGGTCGTCGCGGTCGTCGGCCTCGTCGGTCTCGTCGCCAATCTGGCGGCGGCGTGGGTGCTCGCGGACCGGCGCGACGTTCTGAACGTCGAAGGAGCCTTCCTCCACCTGCTCGCGGACGCCGCGGGCAGCGTCGCCGCCGTCGTGGTCGGCGTCGCGCTCGTCTACACCGACCTGTACGTGCTCGACCCCGTCGCCGCCCTGCTGGTGGCCGTGCTCGTCCTCTACTCGGTCCGCGACCTCCTCTCCGACAGCCTGAACATCCTCCTCCAGGGAGCGCCCGGAGACGTCCCCGTCGACGAGGTGCGGCGCTACATCGAGGGTATCGAGGGGGTTACGGACGCGCACGACGTCCACGTCTGGGCGCTCGGGTCGACCCAGTACACCCTCTCGGCGCACGTCGTCGTCGCGGAGGGCGTCGACTCAGACGCGGTGCTCCGGCGCTGCCAGTCGGACCTCGCCGACCGGTTCGGCATCGACCACGCCACCCTCCAGGTCGAGTCGCCCTCCTACGCCCACACCGTCGACTTCGACTGTTACGCCGACGAGCGCTGAGAAACGCCCGCTCGGTTCGGTCGATGCGCCGGTCCGACGGGCGACGGCCCTGCCGCAGGGACTCGCGGAACTGGCGTCGGCGAGGGCCGTCGCACTTAGGGACTTCACCGTCGTGGGCTAGAGCGAGGGATTCCATGCCAGTCAGTGACATCGCGGTCACGGAGGTCGTAACGGCAGACCGGAACACGGCGGTCACGGCCATCGCGGCCCGGATGGAGGAGGCGAACGTCGGGAGCGTGCTCGTCCTGGAGGAGAGCGACCTCGTCGGCATCGTAACGGACCGAGAGATAGCTCTCTCGCTCGCGGACGACCCGGACGCCACGGACCGCACCGCGGACGAGGTGATGACCGAGGACCCGGTGACGGTTCCGTCCGACGCGAGCGTCACCGAACTGGTCCGGCGGATGGAAGACGCGGGCGTCCGCCGGATGCCGGTCGTCGACGACGGCGACCTGACGGGCATCGTCACGCTCGACGACGTGCTGGTGTTGCTCACCGGGGAGTTCGACGACGTCGTCGAGGTCGTGAAACGCCAGTCGCCGCGGTTCTGAGACCGCCGGACGCGGAGTGCCGTCCCGGCGAGTCGCGTCACGCGTCGCTCGCACGTCCCGCCGAACCGGCGCAGGTCGATTCGTCGACCGTCGACGTTTTTTCGCGGCCACACGAGGTGGGGGTATGGACGAACGAATCCACGAGCACGCGGCGGTACTGGTCGACTGGAGCGCGCGCGTCGAGGCGGGCGACGACGTGGTGCTCTCGGTCGCTGAAGGGGCACACGACCTCGCGGTCGCCGTCGCGGAGAAACTGGGCGAACGCGGCGCGAACCTGCTGGCGACCTACGGTTCCGACGAGATGGCGCGCGCCTACCTCCGGGCGCACGACGGCGACTTCGCCGCCGATCCCGAGTTCGAACTGGCGCTGTACGAGAAAGCGGACGTAACCCTCGCGCTCGGCGGTAGCCGGAACGCGACGGCGAAGGCGGACGTGCCCGGCGAACGGCGGCAGGCGTACTCGAAGGCGCGCCAGGAGATCAGCGAAGCCCGCCTCTCGACCGACTGGGTAAGCACGCTCCATCCGACGCGGGCGCACGCCCAGCAGGCGGGAATGGCCTACGAGGAGTACCAGGACTTCGTCTACGACGCCGTCCTCCGCGACTGGGAGAGCCTGGCCGAGGAGATGGCGGAGATGAAGGAGATACTCGACGACGGTAACGAGGTTCGACTCGTCTCGGACGGCACCGACCTCACGATGTCGATCGAAGACCGGACCGCGGTGAACTCCGCCGCCTCGGTCGCGTACGACTCCCACAACCTGCCCAGCGGCGAGGTGTTCACCGCGCCGTCCGACCCCGCGGGCGAGGTCGTCTTCGACGTGCCGATGACCATCCAGGACCGCCGGGTGCGGAACGTCAGGCTCGCGTTCGAGGACGGCGAGGTAACCGAGTTCAGCGCCGAGACGGGCGAGGACGCGCTCGCCGACGTGCTCGAGACGGACGAGGGCGCGCGCCGCCTCGGCGAACTCGGCATCGGGATGAACCGCGGCATCAACAGGTACACGGACAACATCCTCTTCGACGAGAAGATGGGCGACACCGTCCACCTCGCCGTCGGCCGCGCCTACGACGCCTGCCTGCCGGACGGCGAGGCGGGCAACGACAGCGCGGTGCACGTCGACATGATAACCGACGTGAGCGAGAACTCCCGGCTCGAAGTCGACGGCGAAGTCGTCCAGCGGAACGGCACGTTCCGGTGGGAGGACGGGTTCGAGGAGGCGTAACGACGCGTCGAACCGCGAGCGAATGGACGGGCAGACGGTCCGACGCGAAAGAAAGCGAACTGCAGAGCTGAAAGATATTTACAGGATCGCTACTGGTCCCGTCTTCTCCTCCCGAACCGAAGTGAACAGAAAATTATAATAAGATAGATTATATTTATACTTTTATTGGAAGTAAAATCAGACCACTCGGGGAATCGTTTATTATAGTTCAGGGAAAGAATAGAGTGGCGGTAGCAAAAATGAACCAGAGCAGACGTACATTCCTGAAAGGCATCGCAGCGACGGGCGTGGCACTCACCGCGGCAGGGCAGGTGTCTGCCGGAGACGGCACTCGGTACATCGTCGTCGGGAGTGGCGAGGGAGCGGCGAAGCGAATCCGCGACGCCGGCTTCTCGGTCGAGCGAGAACTCGGCGGTAACGTACTCGTCGTCACCGCCGACGACCGGTCGGCGCTGGAGAGCGTCTCCGGCGTCTCCGAGGTGGTCGTCGACAGGAAGATGACGCTCGACGCGCCGAAACTGGAGGAGAAGAAGGAAACGACGACCGACGAGGACCTGTACCCCTTCCAGTGGGACAAGCAGGTGACCGACGTACCGGAGGCCCACGAGACGGCGACCGGGGATGGAACCCGTATCGCCATCATCGACACCGGCGTCGACGTCGACCATCCGGACCTCGCGGCCAACGTCAACGAGGACGAGGGAAAACTGTTCAAGTACGGCGAGATAAGCGACGACGCAACGGACGTGTACGGCCACGGTACGCACGTCGCCGGTATCGCGGCCGCGAGCGACGACGGCACGACGGGCGTCGTCGGCACCGCGCCGGACGCCGAAATCGTCTCGCTGCGGGTGTTCTACTACGATGACATCGACGACGACGGCGAGAAGGAACTGACGACCACCCGCGCCGACCTCTTCACCGCCATCGACCACGCGGCCGAAATCGGGGCGGACGCGGCGAACATGAGCATCGGCACGCCGCCCATCCCGCCGCAGGACAACGCCGGCGGCCTCAAGGTCGGCTACCAGCGCGTCATCCAGAGCGCCAGTCGACGCGGCACGCTGACCGTCGTCAGCGCGGGCAACAGCAGCGCCAACCTCCAGCAGGGCGGCTACTTCACGCTCCCGAACAGCGTCGCCGGCGCGATGAGCGTCAGCGCCACCGGGCCGAACGACGCACTCGTCTTCTACTCGAACTACGGCACGAACGAGGTGAGCGTGGGCGCGCCCGGCGGCGGGTACGAGACGCTGAAGAAGACGCTGTGTGCGGACTGGGACGGTGACGGCGACGGGGAAGCCCCCATCGACGAAGACGGCGACGGCGAGGAGGAGTGGGTCGACTGCGAAATCCCCGAGTGGCCGTACCCGACGAACCTCGTCCTCTCGTCGGTGCCGCCGGAGCTGTACGACGGAAAGTACTACGCCTACTTCGCCGGCACGTCGATGGCCGCGCCGCAGGTGACCGGCACGGCCGCGCTCGTGCGCGAACTCGCGTCGGACGCCAATCCGAACGAGGTCGAGCAGGCCATCGAGCAGGGTGCCGAGGGGACGTCGGGCAAGAGCGACCCCGAACTCGGCGCGGGTCGGCTGAACGCGAACCGGGCCCTCGACTCGATCTAAGTCCACCAGTCGCTTTTTCGCTGGTCGTCGTCCCGGAGCGGCGGCGGGAGTTCGGAGTCGTCGAGACCCATCCCGTAGCCGAACCAGTAGCCGACGTGCCAGCCGACGGCCTCGGTGTCGACGTCGCCGATGGAGATTACGAGGCGCTCGTATTCCTCCATCTTCCCGTCGCGGTCGGGGTCGACGCCGCTAACCCGGCCGCAGCTCGCCGTAGACTGACAGGGGAGGTCGTCGGGGAACCGAACGACGACGTCGGCGGTCGAGCGGCCGCGAGTGAACTCGAACGTCAGATTCGACGGAACGGTGCCGTCGGCGCCGCGGCCGTAGTACTCCAGCGCGTTGGTGACCTGCCGGCGAACCACGCTCCGGTCGCGGTCCGGCGTCGGCGCGAGATACACGGTGAATCCGGCGTCGGCCCACGGCAGCGCGCGCTCGTCGGCGTCCACTCGCTGCCGCGTCGCCAGGGCCGCAGAGTGGTTCATAATGGACTGCGGGGCCGCGCTGTGGTTCAGCCCCAGCGTGTGGCCGAGTTCGTGTTTCAGCACGAGGACGGTGGAGTTACTCGAGAACGACGCGTCGACCTCGACGTGCATCGGTCGGTCGACGTGGCCGGGTTCGGTGACGTACGGCGCACAGCCGGCGGCGTTCTCGATGCGCGGACAGCTCTCGACCTGCTCGACGAACCGGACGACGAGGTCCGGATTCTCCGCGTTCGGCGCGAGTTCGTAGTCGATGGGGTAGCCGGCGTACTGCTCGCTGTGGTTCTCCCAGTAACCTAGCGCTCGCTGCAGCTCCTGCGTGAAATCCCGTGACGGAGCGCCGGTGTTCTCGACGGCGACCGTCAGCGTCGACTCGCCCCAGGGATTCTCCCGGTCGGCCACCGTTCTCGCCGCGCTCGACTGTCGCGACTCTTCGTCCGCGGCCGTCGTGGTCGCGTCGTGGGTGGTCGTGTCGGGGGTGGTCGACGGGGTCGTCTCGGCGTCTATCTGCACTTGGGAACAACCGGCGAGGACGACGAGGGCGACGAGGACGAGCGCACGCCATTTCATGCGTCGTTAACTACGACGAGCGACGTATCAAACTTTCCGCCACGAAGTGACGATATACAGACCGATTCCGGTAACGTCCAATCCCGAAGGCAGCGGAAACGTAACTCGCGCGGCGGACGACCGCCGACGGCCAGCGTTTTAGTCGCTGGCCTGCCAGCGAGGAGTATGGACTACCGCGGACTCCTGCTGTTGTGGGCCGCACGCGAGACGGGCGTCCTCGACGCCGTCACCCTGCACGCCGGCACGCCGGCGGCGGTCGCCGACGAGGCTGACGTCACCGAGCGGGCCGCCCGCATCACCCTGCAAGCGCTCGAGGAGATGGGATTCCTCGAACGCGTCGGTAACGAGTACGAGGCGACGAACCGGGCACTCGGCTTCTTCGCCAAGACCGACGTGCGCTCCATCGGGTCGGTACCACACCGTCTCGACTGCGTCGACCGCTGGCTCGAACTCCCCGAGACGATGCGGACCGGCGACCCACCGGCGAAATCCGAGGACTGGGAGACGAACTTCGTGGGCGCGATGGCGACCGTCGACGAGGCGACGGTCCGTGCCTGCGTCACCGCAGCAGTTCACGCCCGCCCGGACGCCGAGCGCGTTCTCGACATCGGCGGCGGTCCGGGTTCGTTCGCCACGGAGTTCGCCCGCCGCGACTTCGAGGTGACGCTGTTCGACCGTCCCGCGGTCGTCGACCGCGTCGAGCGCTTGCTCGCCGACGAACCGGTCGAACTCGTCGCCGGCGACGCCACCGACGACCTCCCCGACGGGTTCGACGTCGCGTTCTGCTCGCGGGTCGCGCACGCGCTCGGTCCCGACGAGAATCGCCGACTCGTCGCGAACGCCTACGACGCGCTCGAACCGGGCGGCGCGATCGTGCTCGTCGACCGCGTCCGCGGCCGATCCGAGGGCGCGGCGTTGCTGGGCGCACACATGCTCGCACAGACCGAACGCGGCGACGCCTACACCGCCGAGACGTTCACCGACTGGCTGGACGACGCCGGTTTCCGGAACGTGGCGGTTCGGGACGTACCCGGCACGAATATGCAGGTAATCGCCGGACGCGTGCCGCGCGATTGAAGAACTTCCGGCGCGAATCGGTCGTATGGACCCCGCGGTGTTGCGCGACGACATGGTCGCCAGCCTGGAGCACGAGACCAAGGCGCTCGTGCGGAGCGACGACGTCAGCCAGGCGCTCAGGACCGTTCCGCGCCACGAGTTCGTCCCGGCCGACGCCGACCGCGGCGCGTACCTCGACCAGTCGTTCGACCACCGCGGCACTCGCGTCCTGTCGCCGAGCACGGTCGCGAAACTGCTCGAAGCGCTCGACGTGGAGGACGACGACTCCGTACTCGTCGTCGGGGCCGGCGTCGGCTACACCCCGGCCGTGCTCGCCGCGATGGTCGGCGAGCGCAACGTCCACGCGGTCGACATCACGCGCACGGTCGTCTACGACGCCCGGCGGAACCTCGAGTCTGCGGGCTACGGCGGCGTGTTCGTCGACTGCCGCGACGGCGCTGACGGCCTCCCGGAGTACGCGCCGTTCGACCGCATACTCGTCGAGGCTGCCGCCGTCGAACCGCCGCGTACGCTGGTCAAGCAACTCACCTCCGACGGTCGGCTGGTCATGCCGCTCGGCGGCCGCGAACAGCGACTGGCGGCCGTCGAACGCGAGACGCCGAACGACGTCGAGAGTTCCTCTGACGCTGGCGTCGCCCCCGACGCCCGGGTGGTCGAGCGGTTCGGTTCCGTCGCGTTCGCACCGCTGCTCGTCGAGGGCGAACAGTCCGGAGCTATCGAGCGCAACCGGACCGCGCGCGAGGACCGCGAATACGCCGAACGGCACGCTCAGACCCGGCGCGGCTGGGAGCACGAGTGGATCGACTGGGACGGCCGCTAGTCCTCGACCACCAGTATCTTCGTGTTCTCGCGCTTGTCGGTGTACTCGCTCCCCGCCGGCGGTTTGACGCCGATATTCAGCGTTCCTTCCCGCTGGTTCGGCCCCAGCTCCGGGTCGACCGAGACCGTTACCGTTCCGTCGTCGTCGGTCGTCGCAGTCCGCACCTCGTCGAGCGTCGCGGACCCGCTGCGCACGACGACGGTCGCGTCCGCGACCGGTTCGCCGTCGGCGTCGACGACGGTGATGTCGATTTGGTCGCTATCGGGCCCGACGACCTCCGGCGACGGTTTCGCGTCGAGTTCGCTCACGGACATCCCGTTCAGGCCCGAGAGCATGTTCATCATCACCGAGAGGCTGGCGACGCCGACGACGAGCGCGATGACGAGCCGAATCGGCAGTCCTTCGATACCGCGGTCGTCCGCGCGGAAGCGTTCGAGTGCACGCATGGCCCGGTCTGGTCCCGTTCCGGTTGATAAACCCTCGGACGGACGTTTATAACCGAAGGCGGGACCAGGGCCGGCTGTGACCCGAATACTCGGTCGGACGGACGGCGACGGCGAGACCGGCCACCTCGGAGCCTACCGAGCGCGGGACGGCAGCGAGGGCGCGCCCGTCCACGTGGACCTCGACGACCCCCACGCGGCGCTCGTGGTCGGCAAGCGCGGCTACGGGAAATCCTACACCCTCGGCGTGCTGGTCGAGGAACTCGCGCGAACGGAGGGCGTCGTCCCGGTGGTCGCCGACCCGATGGGGGCGTTCGAGACGTTCGCCGACCGCCGGGACGTCGCGGTCGAGGTCGTCGACTCTCCGCGCGCGTCGGCCGATGCCATCGCGCCGCGGGCATGGTGTGACCTGCTCGGACTGGACCGCGAGAGCGCGGCGGGGTCGCTCGTCTGGCGCGCCGCGAGCGAGACGTCGACGCTGGCGGGTATGCGCGAGTGGGTTAGTGGGGCGGACGTCCCCGCGGCGACGCGGCGAGCCGCCGAGAACCACCTCGCGCTCGCGGCGTCCTGGAACGCCTTCTCGCCCGACGGCCTGTCGGCGACCGATTTCACCACGGCGTCTGGCGTCGTGCTGAACCTGGCGGGCTACGACGCGGCGGCGATGAACGCCGTCGTCCGGGCGGTGGCGTCGGGGCTGTACGACGCTCGCGTCGCGGGGCGCGGGCCGCTGCCGTGGCTCCTCGTGGACGAGGCGCACGCGTTCTTCGACGGCGTCGCCGGCCCCGCGCTCCGGACGGTGCTCACGCGTGGGCGACGACCCGGCGTCAGTCTCGTCACCGCCACACAGCGACCGGACGCGCTCCCCGAGGTCGCCATCTCGCAGGCCGACCTGCTCGTCTCCCACCGGCTGACCTCGCGAGCCGACATCGACGCGCTCTCGCACGCCCGGCCGACGTACGCGCGAACGTCTCCCGCCGACCGGATGCCGGCAGCACTGGGAGAGGCGGTGGTCGTCGACGACGCCACCGAGAGCGTCCACTCGGTGCAGGTCCGGAAGCGCGAGGTTCCGCACGGTGGCGGGAGTCCGAGCGCGAGCGACGACGGGGGTGACTTCGAAAGCGATACGTGACGCCGCCGGCTGGGAACGGACGAGACACGCCGAGCATGTCGGTCGAGAACACGCACGCGCTGAAGCGCGCCGAACCCGTCCTGCTGGTCGCAGTCGGCGGGTTCGTCGGTGCGACGCTGCGCCACGCCGTCGCGGTCGCGCTCCCCGGTGGATTCCCCTGGGGGACGCTCGCGGTGAACGTCGCGGGAAGTTTCGCCCTCGGCGTCCTGCTGTACGAGGCCCGCCTCGCCGACCTGCTCTCAGCCGAGACGCGGCTGGTCGTCGGCACCGGCTTCCTCTCGTCGTTCACGACCTACAGCACCTTCGCGGTCCAGACGGCGTCGCTGTCGCCGACGCTGGCCGTCGCGAACGTCGCGGCGAACTACGTCCTCGGCCTGCTGGCGGTGCTCTCCGCCCGGCGCGTCGTCGGAGGTGTCGTCGCGTGAACCCGGTCCTGCTCGTCGGCGCGGGCGGCACGCTCGGCGCGCTCGCCCGCCACCTCGTCTCCGTCGCGTTCCCCGGCGATCGCGGGGACACGCTCGCGGTGAACGTCGCCGGGAGCTTCGCGCTCGGCGCGCTGACCGTCGGCGTCGCCGACCCGGGGGTGCTCGCGCTGTTCGGGACGGGGTTCTGTGGCGCGTTCACGACGTTCTCCAGTTTCACCTTCGAGACGGTGCGGCTGTACGAGCGCGGCGACCGGCGGGAAGCTGCGGGAAACGCGACGGTCCACCTGGTCGGCGCGCTGGTCGCGGTCGCGGTCGGCGGGGCGGTCGCCGCCGCCATCTGACCCGCCGTCACCCTGCGAACCGCTCCCACACGACGACGACGGAGGGCGTCAGTGCGACCGCCGTGAGATAGGAGTAGAAGACGCTCAGCGCGATGACGAGGCCGAACTGCCCGAGCACGGGCGTGATGGCGAGGACGAGGATGGCCGTCCCGGAGACCGTCGTCACCATGCTCCCCGTCAGCGCGCCACCGGTTCCGCGGACGGTCCGTTCGAGCGCGCGGACGACGTCGGCGTCCCGGTCGCCGCCCTCCCAGTCGTACTCGTCGGTGAACCGGTGGACGACGTGAGCCGAGTAGTCCACGCCGAGGCCGAGCGCGATGGCGAGCACCGTCGCAGTGAGCGCGTTGAACGGGATGTCGAGCAACCGCATCGTCCCGGCCAGCAGCGCGACGGCGACGACGATGGGGAAGAGGTTGATGACGCCGAACGCCGCCCGCCCGACGAGGACGCGGTAGACGATCGCGAGAAAGATGGCGGTGGCGACGAGCGCCGAGGTGAGACTGCGAACCGCCGACGCGAGGATGATAGCGGCCACCGACTGGAAGACGACGACTTCGCCCGTCGCGGTCGCTGCCAGGCGATAGCGGTCCGCGACGCGACGGGCGTCGCGAGTGATGGTCTCCTGGGAGGCGGTGCTTTTCACGGAGTAGACGACTCTCGCACTCCGGCGGTCCTCCGTGATGTACTGCAGCGCCTGCGCCCGGACCGGCGAGGAGAGCAACCGGTCGTAGATGCGGTCGAGGTTGTCGTCCGGGACGCCGTTGTCGTTCACGTCGTTGCGTTCGACGAGTCGCCGGAACTCGTCGGACTGCTCGCTGTACGACCGGATGACTTCGATGATGCTCTCGGCGCTGGCCCGACGGTCGGTCGCGACGAAGGAGTTCGGCGGGTTCCGGTTCGCTTGATAGATGGATTCGAGCGCGTAATCCTCCCGCAACGGCCCCTCGACGAAGACGGTCACCGTGTCGTCCTCTGCGGAGGCGAAATTCCCCTCCAGGAAGTTGATGTTCTGCGTGACGGTGTACGTCTCCGGCGCGAACGGTTCGGGAAGCGACCGGAGGTAGGACGGCGTCTCCTCCGGCGGGAGGAAATCCTCGTTCGAGAAGGAGGTGTCGATGCCCGTCGCGTAGTACCCGGAGGCGACCGTCGTCAGGAGCGCGACCAGGAGCACCACTCCGGCGCCGCGACGGGCGAGCGTGACGCTGCCCTGCAATGTCCGGCCCAGCAGCGACCCCTCCCGACCGAGCGGTCGACGACCCGGCAGCGCCAGCCCGGCACGCTCGCGGAGTCGGTCGGCCCAGACCTTCGCCGCCGGGAGGAAGATGCCGAAGATGAGGAACGTGAAGACGATGCCGATGGCCGCGACGACGCCGAACTCCCTGATGGGTTGCAGGCGACTCGTGGCGTTCGACGCGAACCCCACCACCGTGGTTCCGGTGACGATGGCGAACGCGACGAGCAACTGGTCGGTGGCGCTTCGCATCGCGGGTCGAATCTCCTGCCCGGTGACGCGCTCCTCGCGATAGCGGTTGATCGTGTGGATGCCGTAGTCGATACCGACAGCCAGCAGCAGCGGCGGGACCGCGACGAGCAGTTGCGTGAACGGAATCCCCACGAGGCCCGTGAACCCCAGCGTCCAGACGATGGTCATCCCCAGCGACGCGACGCCGAGCAGGAGGTCGACGGGGTCGCGGTAGACGACCAGCAGGAAGACGAAGATGAGGACCACGGCGGCCGGGACGACGATGACGAGCGAGTCGAAGGTGACGCTCGACAGCTCCGACGAGACGATGCCGCTTCCGAACACCCGGATGTCGCCGTCGACGGTCGCGACGACCGCCTGCGAGCGAAGCTGCAGGTCCGTGAGGGGGTCGTCTCCACCCTCGGCTTCCGCCCCCGCACCCGGGTCGACGCCGGTCGGAATCCGATGCTGGACGACGGCGATGGTCGCCGACGCCGACGCCGCTCGCCGGTTGAAGTCGTCGCTCAGGAGCCCCCTGAACCGGGGGTTCGAGGCCGCGGCCCGGACGGCGGCCGTTATCTCCGAAGGGGTCGACCGCTCCAGCGCCCGAATCTGTGCTTCGAGGGTCGTCGCGTTCGGGTCGAGTTGCTGTGCGACGATGCCGGCCGCACTCGTCGTGGAGACGACGCGCAGCCCCTCCCGACGTTCGAGTCGTCGTTCGGCAGTCAGCATCGCCAGCAGTTCGGGTTTCGAGAGCACGTTCCGGCCGCTCTGGATGAGTTGCGTGCTCCCCTCGTCGTTCCCGAACGTGGGCGTGAACTTCTGGTTGACGGCGTCGAACGCCTCGACCGCCGGCGTGTCCTCCGTGAACTGGCTCGTTCCCGCCTCGGTCGAGAGGCGCATCGACCCGACGCCGAACACGGCGGTCAGGACCAGGAAGACGACCAGCACCGTCCGCGACCGCTCGACGATCCACTCGTCCAGCCGGTCGATGGCCCACTGGTACTCGACCACTCACCGCCACCTCCGTATCGCGACGCCGCCGACGATGAGGGCAGCCGCGACGGCGATGGCCACCGGGATTGCACCGACGTCCGCGAACGGGAGCACCCCGTCTCCCTCCGACTCGGCGACGGCCACCGGAACCTGGTAGGTGTCGGAGAGCTTCGACTCGCCGTCGGGCGTCTCGTACTGGAAGTCGAGCGACAGCGGATACGTCGCCGCGAGCGCACCGCCGTCCGCGCTGACGCGAAAGCGAAGCGTCGCCGACTCGTTCGGTGCCAGTCGCGGGACGAACGCCTGGTCGTCCTCGACGCTCAGCGGACTGTCGACGAACGCTCGCGCGTCCACGTTCCGCAGCGTCCGGTCGTCGTTGTTCGTCACCTCGATCACCACGGCCGCAGTCTCGCCGGCCCCCACCGACGCGTTCCGCGCGTCGACGAGGAACTCGTCCTGGCGGGCACCGACGTCGACGCGGGCTTCCAGGGGTTTGCTCCGTCGCGAGTCACCGTCCTGGTTCTCGTACCGTACCGTGAACGAGAGCTGTCGCGGCCCCCGGTCGGCGCTGTCGCTCACGTCTATCCTGTACCTGAACGGGACCGACTCGTCCGGGGCCAGGTTCCCGAGCGCGAACTCCTCCTCCAGCGGGAAGATGTTCTCGCCCGACGATTCGAGGACCAGCACCGCGCTCGAGGCGGCCTGCGGCCCCTCGTTCGTCACCGTCCCCGTGACGTTGCCCTCGTCGCCGACGCGCAGCGTGCCGTTCAGGTCGCCGAGCGAGAACGTCTGCTCGGGGGCCGGAATCACTCCGAACCTTTCCAGTTGCGTCCGGTTGCGCGTTCCGTCCTCGCTGTAGGCGATGTCGATGGCGAACGGATAGCTCGTGACGACGGTGTCGTTGCCTGCCGTCGCCTCGAACTCGAACGTCACGTCCTCGTTCGACGGCCACTCCCCGACGAACTGGGTGGCGTTCTGGGTCCGTCCGAGCCGGATGCTGCTGCTCTGCGACCGCAGCGTGACGACGGCGTCGCTGACGTCACCCCCCGTGTTCTCGACCGTGACCGAAATCGTTCCCGAGTCGCCCGCCTGGACGTTCGAAGATATCGCGGTCACCTCGAACCGGTCGAGCAGGATGCGCTCGGACGGCTGGACGCCGAACGTGAACGGATTCGTTCGCACCCGGGAGCCGTTCGCCGCGGTGTAGGAGACGACCGCCTGGAACGGGTAACTGCGCGTTTCGGCGAACTCCTCGGCGACGAGGCCGAACTTCACGGTGCGGCGCTCGCCGCTGTCCCAGGCGCCGACCGACTGGGTGGCGTTCCGCGAGCGGCCGAATCGGACGCTGTCGTTGGGCGATTCGACGAAGACGCTGGCGTTCGTGACGGTGTCGCCGGTGTTGACGAACGTCAGCGAGAGGTTGCCCGCGCCGTCGACCGGCACGTTCGAGGCCGTCGAGACCAGTCGGAACTGGCCGCCCGGTTCCGCCGTCGTCGTCGCCGTCTGCTGAGCGGCGGCCGCGTGCGGGTCCGGGTTCGCCGCGACGGCCGCGACCCCCGACGAAACGACCGCGAGCGCGAGAAGCGCCGCGAGCCACCGGTCGGTCATCCCTCGCATCCGTCTCGGTTACCGCCGCACGTGCGCGTGACTGACGCCACCGTCCGCGAACGTGCACGCTTCGTCGCCCGTCCCCAACCGGTCGATGCTACTGCGTCGCGTGCCGGGAGGCGTCCTCCCGTCTCGAAAGCTGTCATCTGTTTCCCCCCCGTCACGCCACACGACGACGAGTCCTATAGGTCTGGCCTCCGTTTGTTCGTTCGGCGACAGTTGTGACTCCGCTCCAAATCCTGTACGACGACCGTGGCGCCACCGAACCCTCAGATGACGAGCCCCGAACGCTTGCGATACGTACGGACAATCAATCGAACAGTTCGCCGTTCAGTCCCTTATCGCCATCCCAGTACGAGCGGAGGTAGAGGTATCCAACGCCAAAGAAGACGCCGACCGTCACGGCTGTCGTTATCGCGCCCATATCTCGACCACTACTCACGGTTATAAACAATTACTGGTCAGTTGGAATACTCGTACTCGCCTTTTGTTAGCAGGCAGGGGCTTCAACAGAGCCACGACGTGAAGACGCGGTTGACGGCGACCTGCGGTGGAGAAGTACGGCGTAGCGAGTACTTGACGAAGTTGTTCTGTGAAAAGGACGCCCGAGGCGGGATTTGAACCCGCGTCACGACCGTGACAGGGTCGTATGATGGGCCACTACACCACCCGGGCTTTCACGTCCGTGTCCGCACTTCCGAACGCATCACCAACTTTCTCGGTAGTAACCTTAAGGCTTTCCAAACGATGCCCGTGTGCGGAACGGTGCCGTCCAGCGATTCGGTACGGGGCGTTCGACTCTTCCGGGGCTCCGACCGAGGCCCAAACGATTTATACCAGAATGGAGTAGATGATGGCGTCAAGGGAACTCCTCTGTCGAGGGGTGCGATAGCGTGGCGTCCGCACTCCAGTTAGCAAGTCTTAAATTGGTGCCCTGTGTAATACCCTGTAGTATCTCGTGATAGCCATTTCTCCCCCTGGCCAGAGGACCGCGCACACATGGTAGACGTAAGCCAACACGACATGGTTCCGGAGCACTCCGTACTCGACGAGGACGACGTATCGGACGTGCTTTCGGAGTACGACATCAAACGCACAGACTTACCAAAAATCAAGCGTTCCGACCCCGCGTTGCCCGACGACGCCGAGGTCGGCAACGTTATCGAGATCGTTCGTGACTCTCGAACGACCGACCGAGCGACCGTATACCGACTTGTGGTGGAATAATGCAACGGGATGACAGACGCAAACTATCGAAAGAGTACTTCTCCAAGGAACGACTCGCCGAACACCACTATCGCTCGTTCAACGCCTTCCTGAATCGCGGGATGCAGGAAGTCGTCGACGAGAAGGGGACCATCGACACGGACATCGGCGACAAGGAGGGCGAGGAGCCGGTGTACGTCGAACTCGGTGACATCCGCGTGGTCACGCCCCGCGTCCGGGAGGCGGACGGGAGCGAGGAACTCCTCTACCCCCAGGAGGCTCGCCTGCGCAACATCACCTACGCCGCGCCGGTGTTCATGGAGATGACCATCGTCAAGGGCGAGAACGACGACAAGCGAGTCGTCGACTCGACGGAGACGAAGGTGGGCCGGATGCCCGTCATGGTCGGCTCCGAGAAGTGTAACATCGCCGGTTTCGACGACGACGAACTCATCGAGATCGGCGAGGACCCCGCCGACCCCGGCGGCTACTTCATCGTCAACGGCTCCGAGCGGGTGCTGATGACGAGCGAGGACCTCGCACCGAACAAGATCCTGGCCGAGTACGACACGAAGTACGGCGACGAGATTCAGGTCGCCAAGACGTTCAGCCAGCGCCGCGGGTACCGCGCGCTGGTGCTGGTCGAGCGTTCCCGCGACGGCCTGCTGGAAGTGTCGTTCCCCTCCGTCTCGGGGAGCGTCAACTTCGTCACGCTTGTTCGCGCGCTCGGCCTCGAATCCGACGAGGAGATCGTCCACCGGGTCAGCGACGACCCCGAGATAGTGAAGTTCATGCTGGAGAATCTGGAGGCCGCGGACGTCCAGAGCCAGGAGGAAGCCATCGAGGCACTGGGCAAACGCGTCGCCTCCGGCCAGGGCAAAAACTACCAGCTCAAGCGGGCGAACTACGTCATCGACCGCTACCTCCTCCCGCACCTCCACGAGGAGGGCGTCGACGAGGAGGACGTCCGCATCAACAAGGCGTACTACCTCGCCCGGATGGCCGAGGCGTGTTTCGAACTCGCCCTGGGCCGGCGCGAGGCCGACGACAAGGACCACTACGCGAACAAGCGTCTGAAGGTCTCCGGCGACCTGATGAAGGACCTGTTCCGGACGGCGCTGAACAAGCTGGCCCGCGACGTGAAGTACCAGCTCGAACGCGCGAACATGCGCAACCGCCAGCTCTCGGTCAACACGGTCGTCCGGTCGGACGTGCTCACCGAGCGCCTCGAACACCCCATCGCGACGGGGAACTGGGTCGGCGGCCGCTCGGGCGTCTCTCAGCTGGTCGACCGCACCGACTTCATGGGCGTCCTGTCGCACCTGCGCCGGCTTCGGAGCCCGCTGTCGCGCAGTCAGCCCCACTTCGAAGCCCGGGACCTGCACGCGACCCAGTGGGGTCGCATCTGCCCCTCCGAGACCCCGGAGGGACCGAACTGTGGTCTGGTGAAGAACTTCGCGCAGGCGATGGAACTCAGCCAGAACGTCGACGACGAACAGGAACTCAAACGAGAGCTCTCCTCGATGGGTGTCGAGGGCATCCCCGGCATCGAAAGCATCGAGAGCAGCGCGGCAAGCGCGGACGACTAACATGAGTCAGGGACGAGAAGCGAAAGTTTACGTCAACGGTAGTCTGGTCGGGACCCATCCCGACCCCGAACAGCTCGCAGACCAGGTCCGAGAGGCGCGCCGCCGCGGCGACGTCAGCGAGATGGTCAACGTCTCGGTGAAAGACCGCACGCGCGAGGTCATCATCAACGCCGACGCGGGTCGCGCCCGGCGACCCCTGCTCGTCATCGAGGACGGGGAGCCGCTCGTCACCGAGGACGAGGTCGAGGCGCTGAAGAACGGCGACCTCGATTTCATGGACCTCGTCGACCGCGGCAAGGTCGAGTTCATCGACGCCGAGGAGGAGGAGGACGTCTACGTCGCCGTCGACGACGACGAACTCACCGAGGACCACACCCACCTCGAGGTCGACCCGCAGCTCATCTTCGGCATCGGCGCGGGAATGATTCCGTACCCGGAACACAACGCCAGCCCCCGCATTACGATGGGGTCGGGGATGATCAAGCAGTCGCTGGGGCTGCCGTCGGCGAACTATCGCATCCGGCCGGACACGCGCCAGCACCTGCTGCACTACCCGCAGCTATCGATGGTGAAGACCCAGACGACCGAACAGATCGGCTACGACGAACGACCGGCGGCCCAGAACTTCACCGTCGCCGTGATGAGCTACGAGGGGTTCAACATCGAGGACGCCCTGGTGCTCAACGGCGGGTCGGTCGACCGGGCGCTCGCCCGCTCGCACTTCTTCCGGACGTACGAGGGCGAGGAACGGCGCTACCCCGGCGGCCAGGAGGACCGCTTCGAGATTCCGGACGACGACGTGCGCGGTGCGCGCGGCGAAGAGGCGTACACCCACCTCGACGAGGACGGCCTCGTCAACCCCGAGACGCGCGTCGACGAGAACAGCGTGCTGCTGGGCAAGACGAGCCCGCCCCGGTTCCTCGAAGAGCCCGACGACATGGGCGGCCTCTCGCCCCAGAAGCGCCGCGAGACGTCGGTGACGATGCGCTCGGGCGAGTCCGGCGTCGTCGACACCGTCACCCTGATGGAGGGCGAGGACGGCTCGAAGCTGTCGAAGGTGTCGGTGCGCGACGAGCGCATCCCGGAACTCGGCGACAAGTTCGCGTCCCGCCACGGTCAGAAGGGCGTCGTCGGTCACATCGCTCCCCAGGAGGACATGCCGTTCACCGAGGAGGGCGTCGTGCCGGACCTCATCCTCAACCCGCACGCGCTCCCCTCGCGCATGACGGTCGGCCACGTTCTGGAGATGATCGGCGGCAAGGTCGGCGCGCTGGAGGGCCGGCGCGTCGACGGCACCGCGTTCACCGGCGAGGACGAGGAGGAACTCCGGGGGTCGCTGGAGGACCACGGGTTCAAGTCCTCCGGCAAGGAGGTCATGTACTCCGGCGTCACGGGCGAGAAGATCGAGGCCGAAATCTTCGTCGGGACCATCTTCTACCAGAAGCTCTACCACATGGTGTCGAACAAGCTCCACGCCCGCTCGCGCGGCCCGGTGCAGGTGCTCACGCGCCAGCCCACGGAGGGTCGTGCCCGCGAGGGTGGCCTGCGTGTTGGGGAGATGGAGCGCGACGTTCTCATCGGACACGGTGCCGCCCTGACGCTGAAAGAACGCCTGCTCGACGAGTCCGACCGGGAGTGGATCTACGTCTGTGCGAACTGCGGAATGAGTGCGGTCGAGAACGTCGAGCAGAACCGCGTCTATTGTCCGAACTGCGACGAGGAGACCGACATCCACGAGATAGAGATGTCGTACGCCTTCAAGCTCCTGCTCGACGAGATGAAGGCGCTCGGCATCGCTCCGCGACTCGAACTGGAGGACGCAGTCTAACATGTCAACAGGACAAACACCGAAGGAGATCGGCGAAATCAGCTTCGGGCTGATGGACCCGGAGGAGTACCGCGAGATGTCGGCGACGAAGATAATAACTGCCGACACGTACGACGACGACGGGTTCCCCATCGACATGGGACTCATGGACCCGCGGCTGGGCGTCATCGACCCCGGCCTGGAGTGCAAGACCTGCGGCAAACACTCCGGTTCCTGTAACGGGCACTTCGGCCACATCGAACTCGCCGCGCCCGTCATCCACGTCGGGTTCACGAAGCTCATCCGCCGACTGCTCCGGGGTACCTGTCGTAACTGTTCGCGACTCCTGCTCACGGAGGACGAGAAGGAGAAGTACCGGGGCATGCTCGACCGGACGAAGGAACTGGGCAACGACATCAACGACGTGACGAAGTCGGCCATCCGGGAAGCCCGCAAGAAGGACCGCTGTCCGCACTGCGGCGAGGTCCAGTACGACATCAACCACGAGAAGCCGACGACGTACTACGAGGTCCAGCAGGTCCTGACCAGCGAGTACAGCGAGCGGATCGCGGCCGCGATGCAGGGCGCCCTCGACGACGACGAGGAGCGCGAGCCGATGGCTCCCCAGGACCTCGCCGACCAGACCGGCATCGACATCTCGCGCGTCAACGACATCATGTCCGGCGAGTTCCGTCCGCGCGAGGACGACCGCAAGGCCATCGAGAAGGCGCTCAACGTGGACCTCACCGAGGAGGACATGAACAAGCTGATGCCCAGCGACATCCGGGACTGGTTCGAGGACATCCCGGACGAGGACATCGCCGTGCTCGGCATCAACCCCGACCGCTCGCGACCCGAGTGGATGATCCTCACCGTGCTCCCGGTGCCGCCGGTCACCGCCCGACCCTCCATCACGCTGGACAACGGCCAGCGTAGCGAGGACGACCTCACCCACAAGCTGGTCGACATCATCCGCATCAACCAGCGGTTCATGGAGAACCGCGAGGCGGGTGCGCCCCAGCTCATCATCGAGGACCTCTGGGAACTGCTGCAGTACCACGTCACGACGTTCATGGACAACGAGATTTCGGGCACGCCGCCGGCCCGACACCGCTCCGGTCGGCCTCTCAAGACGCTCTCCCAGCGCCTGAAGGGCAAGGAGGGCCGGTTCCGCGGTAGCCTGTCCGGCAAGCGCGTGAACTTCTCCGCCCGGACCGTCATCTCGCCGGACCCGACCCTCTCGCTGAACGAGGTCGGCGTCCCCGAGCGCGTCGCCCGCGAGATGACGCAGACGATGAACGTTACCGACCGGAACGTCGAGGAGGCCCGCCGCTACGTCCGCAACGGACCCGAGGGGCATCCGGGCGCGAACTACGTCAAGCGCCCGGACGGTCGCCGCCTGAAGGTGACCGAGAAGAACTGCGAGGAACTCGCGACGAAGGTCGAGGCCGGGTGGGAGGTCAACCGCCACCTCGTCGACGGCGACATCGTCATCTTCAACCGCCAGCCCTCGCTGCACCGGATGTCCATCATGGCCCACGAGGTGGTCGTGATGCCGTACAAGACGTTCCGCCTGAACACCACGGTCTGCCCGCCGTACAACGCCGACTTCGACGGCGACGAGATGAACATGCACGCGCTCCAGAACGAGGAGGCTCGCGCGGAAGCGCGCGTCCTCATGCGCGTGCAGGAACAGATTCTCTCGCCGCGCTTCGGCGAGAACATCATCGGGGCCATCCAGGACCACATCTCCGGGACGTACCTGCTGACCCACCAGAACCCCGAGTTCAACGAGACGCAGGCGCTCGACCTGCTCCGTGCGACCCACGTCGACGAACTGCCGGAACCGGACGGCACCGACGAGGTCAACGCACCGTTCTGGACCGGTCGGACGCTGTTCTCCGAACTGTTGCCCGACGAACTCGACCTCGAGTTCAGCAGTTCCGCCGGCGACACCGTCGTCATCGAGGAGGGCCAGCTGACCGACGGTACCATCGACGAGGACGCCGTCGGCGCGTTCGGCGGCGAAATCGTCGACACCATCTGCAAGGTGTACGGCGAGACGCGCGCTCGTCAGTTCATCAACGAGGTCGCGGCCCTGGCGATGCGCTCCATCATGCACTTCGGGTTCTCGCTGGCCATCGACGACGAGACCATCCCGCCGGCGGCCCAGGAGCAGATCGACGAGGCCATCGACAACGCCTACGAGCGCGTCGAGAACCTCATCGACACGTACGAGGCGGGCGAACTGGAGTCGCTGCCGGGCCGCACCGTCGACGAGACGCTGGAGATGAAGATAATGCAGACGCTCGGCAAGGCCCGCGACTCCGCGGGTGACATCGCCGAGGACCACTTCGACGACGAGAACCCGGCCGTCATCATGGCCGAGTCCGGCGCGCGTGGTTCGATGCTCAACCTGACCCAGATGGCCGGCTGCGTCGGCCAGCAGGCGGTTCGCGGCGAGCGCATCAACCGCGGATACGAGGACCGCACGCTCAGCCACTACAAGCCCAACGACCTGTCGGCGGACGCCCACGGCTTCGTGGAGCACTCCTACACCGGCGGGCTGACGCCGCTGGAGTTCTTCTTCCACGCGATGGGCGGCCGCGAGGGTCTGGTGGACACGGCGGTCCGGACCTCCAAGTCCGGCTACCTGCAGCGTCGGCTCATCAACGCGCTGTCCGAACTGGAGACCCAGTACGACGGCACCGTCCGGGACACGAGCGACACCATCGTCCAGTTCGAGTTCGGCGAGGACGGCACGTCGCCGGTGCAGGTCTCCTCGAGCGAGGAGAACCCCATCGACGTGGAGGACATCGCCGACCGCATCATCGAAGAGGAGTTCGACGACTCCACGCGCAAGGAGGAGTTCCTCGGCGAGCGGACGCCGCCGACGAACCTCTCCGAACACGCGGACGCACGGCAGGTGAGATCCGATGACTGAGCTATCCGACGAAATCGAGGCCGTCGTGGAGGATACGGAACTCCCGAAACGGCTCAAAGACGAGGTGTACGAGACCATCGAATCGCGCGACGGCGTCACCGTCGAGCAGGCCGACCAGATTGCACGCGCCGTCGAGAATCGCTATCTGAACACCCGGGTCGACCCGCTCGACCCCGTCGGCACGGTCAGCGCCCAGTCCATCGGCGAACCCGGCACCCAGATGACGATGAACACGTTCCACTACGCGGGCGTGGCGGAGATCGACGTCACCCAGGGGCTGCCGCGACTCATCGAGCTGGTGGACGCCCGGAAGACGCCGGACACGCCGATGATGACCGTGTATCTCGAGGACGAGTACGCGACCGACCGCGAACTCGCCCACGAGGTCGTCTGGCAGATAGAGGCGACGAAGATACTGGCGCTCGGCGACATCTCGACGAACGTCGCCGACATGATAGTCTCCATCGACCTCAACGAGGACACTCTCGAGGAGCGCATGATAACGCCCGACGAGGTGTCCGAGATAATCGAGGACGAACTCGGCGTCCAGACGAACCAGAAGGGGACGGTCATCGAGTTCGGTCCCGAGCAGCCGAGCTATCGCCAGCTGCTCCAGCTCGTCGAACAGCTGCGCGAAATAGTGTTCAAGGGCATCGAGGACATCACTCGCGTCGTCATCCGCAAGGAACAGCTCGAGGAGGGCGAGCAATTCGTCCTCTACACCGAGGGGTCGTCGTTCGGCGACGTCATCGACATCGAGGGCGTCGACGCCTCCCGGACCACCTCGAACAACATCCACGAGATTCGCAAGAACCTCGGCATCGAGGCGGCCCGCGAGGCCATCATCGAGGAGACGATGGACACGCTCGAAGAACAGGGCCTGGACGACGTGAACGTCCGCCACCTCATGCTCGTCGCGGACATCATGACCAACCGCGGCGAGATAGAGTCCATCGGCCGCCACGGCATCTCCGGTAGCAAGGAGTCGGTCCTCGCGCGGGCCGCGTTCGAGGTGACGGTCAACCACCTCCTCGACGCCGCCATCCACGGCGAGGTCGACGACCTGAACGGCGTCACGGAGAACGTCATCGTCGGCAAGCCGATCAAGCTCGGTACCGGTGACGTCGACCTCCGGATGGGGTCGGTTAGTCGCGGCGCGGAACCGTCGGACTGATGACAGTCACCCTCTCGGACGCCGCCCGCCAGTACATCGCCCTCTTCGAGGAGGAGACGGGGGCGACGGCGCGGGACTGCGTCGTGTTCGACGAGGACGAGAAGCGCGTCGTCTTCGTCGTCAAACCGGGCGAGATGGGGCAGGCCATCGGCCCGGGCGGCCGGACGGTCGAGCGCGTCGAGGAGAGCATCGGCGCGGACGTGGAACTCGTCGAGGACGCCGACACGGCCGAGGACTTCGTCGCCAACGCGCTCGCGCCCGCCGCGGTGTACAACGTCACCATCAGCGAGAACGACGACCTGCTCGCCTACGTCGAGGTGGCCGAGGAGGACACTGGCGTCGCCATCGGTGCGGACGGTCGTAACATCGAGACCGCGAAACTGCTGGCCGACCGTCACTTCGACGTCGACGACATCCAGCTTACGTAGTCGCGCTCGTCGCCGCTCGTTTTTTCGTCCAATTCCCACGTTCCGGTCCCGAAGGCGGGTCGTCGGCACCGCCCCGAACCGTCCGAGCGAACAGATAACATATTTTAAATAATCCCAGTGATACTGAGACTCAATGACGTTCGAACAGCGACGACGGCGATTTCTTCGGTGCGTCGGCGCGGCGGTCGGGGTCGGTGCCGTCGGGTCGACGGCGAACGTGTCGACGGCGAACGCTACGGCCGTCGGGTCGACTCGCGGCGACTGGCCGATGGTGGGCCACGACGTCGGAAGCAGGCGGTACGCGAACGTCGACGCCCCGGTGGCAGATCTGCGCGCGACGACGCGAGTGTCGGTCGGCGGTTATCCGGGCGTCGCAGTCGTGGACGACGTCGTCTACGTCGGCGGGCGGTCCCTCTCGGCGCGGCGTCGGGACGGGACGGTGAAGTGGAAGCACGGCGAGACAACGACTGGGGAGTGCCAGCGGTCGTCGACGGCACCGTCTACTCGACCACCCAGGGCCAGGTCAGGGCGCTGGACGCGGCCGACGGGGAGCGGGAGTGGTCGTTCCGGACGGGGACGCGGTTCACGGTCGTTCTGCCGACCGCGGAGGCGGTGTACCTGGTGGCGACCGACTACCTGCCCCGTCAGTCGGACGAGGACGGCACCGTCTACGCCCTGGACCCGGCCGACGGGAACGTGCGGTGGAAGCGCTCGGTACCGAAGCTCTGGACGACGTCGGTCGCCGACGGGAGCGTGTACGCCTCCAGCGGCGAGAACAGGGTTTACGGCCTCGACGCGGCCAGCGGCGAGCGGCGGTGGGTCCGGGACGTCGACCGACGACCGAGCGCGCTCCACGCCGACGCCAGCCGCGTCTACATCTCCCAGGACGGACGTCTGACCGTGCTCGACGCGGACTCGGGCGGGAAGCAGTGGCGGTACGTCGCGCCCAGCGACGGGTACTGCTCGCTCGCGGTCGCCCCGGACGCCGTCTACCTGGTCCGGCAGGCCGCCGAGTTGACCGTCTTCGACCCCAGGACCGGGGTGGAACGGTGGTCGACCAGGAGGACGGACGGCATGCCGATGGCGGTCACGGACGACGCGCTCTACCTCCGGGACAGGCGTTCGCTGAACGTGGTATCGACCGAGGACGCGAGCACGCTCGGCCGGTTCGTCGCGGACGCGCGGATATACCTCGCGGCAGTGACCGACGACGACCTGTTCGTCACGGACGTCGAGGGCAACCTGTACCGGGTCGTCGAGCGGGGTGACGGGACGACGGCGGGCGGCGACGCCGGCGGTTCGGCGGCCCCGACCGTCGGGGTCGGCCCCGACGGCTCGTCTTCGCGCCCGAGACGGTGACGGTTCCGGCCGGGACGACCGTGGAGTGGGTCTGGTACTCCAATGGTCACGGCATCGCCGTCGACAGCCAGCCCGACGGTGCCGACTGGCGCGGGACGCCGGGCGACGAAGAGCAAACCTTCGACCGCGGGTTCAGGTACGCACACACCTTCGCCGTTCCCGGCACGTACGAGTACCGATGCCCCGCCCACGACGTCGCCGGCATGACGGGCACCGTCGTCGTCACCGACTCGACGAGCACCACGCCCGGACCGTCGACGACCCCGGCGACCGTGGTCGCCGGCACGTCCCGCCCGGACGGGACGACGGCGACGACCGGGTCGATGTCCGGCGGCCTCGCCGACACGTCGGACGCTCCGGAGGGCACCACCGACAGCGGCGGCCCGCCCGGGATGGGACTGCTCGCCGGCCTGGCCGGCGTCGCGGGTGCTGGATACCTGCTCGGGCGGTCCGGCGACGAGTAGCGGGGGCCGGTCGTCCGCGACCGTCGGACGGGACCGAAACCGATTCTCAGGGGCGCTCTGGTTCTCACCGTGCCAGAAAATCAGTGAGGCGGAGCGCTGAAACGCCCTCAGATTCCTCCTCGGCCCCCGTTACGCGACGCTGCGTCCGTTTCGACGACGACGAAAGGGGACGCTTAAGTAGCTCCGTCGGGAACTCAACTGCATATGGCGAACGGCAAGTACGCAGCTCGCAAGCTGAAGAAGGACCGCCAGAAACACCGGTGGTCCGACTCCGAATACGCCCGACGCGAGCGCGGCCTCGGGGAGAAGTCCGACCCCCTCGAAGGCGCGCCGCAGGGTCGAGGTATCGTCCTGGAGAAGGTGGGCATCGAGGCCAAACAGCCCAACTCGGCCATCCGGAAGTGCGTCCGGGTCCAGCTTATCAAGAACGGCAAACAGGTCACTGCCTTCTGTCCCGGCGATGGTGCCATCTCGTTCATCGACGAGCACGACGAGGTCACCATCGCGGGCATCGGCGGCGCGAAGGGTCGCGCGATGGGCGACCTCTCCGGCGTTAACTACAAGGTCGTGAAGGTCAACGGCGTGAGCCTCGAAGAACTCGTCCGCGGTAACGCGGAGAAGCCGGTGCGATAACCATGTCTGCCGACGAACAACCCGAACCCGACAAGCACGTCGGGACCGAGGGCGAGGACGCCGTGGCACAGCTGTTCGGCAAGTGGGACGTGACGAACATCGAGTACGGCGACCCCAGCACGGAGCGGTACATCTCCGTCACGCCCGTCGCGCACACGATGGGCCGTCACGCCAGAAAGCAGTTCCAGAAGAGCGAGGTCAGCATCGTCGAGCGCCTCGTCAACCGCCTGATGCAGACCGAGGAGAACACGGGCAAGAAACAGCAGACGATGCGCATCACGCGCGAGGCGTTCGACATCATCCACGACCGCACCGAGGAGAACCCGGTGCAGGTGCTGGTCACCGCCGTCGAGAACGCCGCACCGCGCGAGGAGACGGTCCGCCTGAAGTACGGTGGCATCTCCGTCCCGAAGGCCGTCGACGTCGCGCCCCAGCGCCGCGTCGACCAGGCCCTGAAGTTCCTCGCCGAGGGCGTCTACAACGCCTCGTTCAAGTCGCCGACCGACGCCGAGGAGGCGCTGGCCGAACAGCTCATCGGCGCGGCCGACTACGACGTCCAGACGTACGCCATCAACCAGAAAGAAGAGAAAGAGCGCGTCGCCGCCGCGGCACGCTAACTCGGCCCTCTCCTCTCGTTTCTCGCTGGCTGCAAGCCACGGCTATACCGGCGCTGGACGGACGACTCACCTCCGCCCGTCCGGCTCGCGCCGGAAGCCGTCCAGTCCGCCCACACAAGTCGTCAGGACTATACCGTACTGATTGAAACCGGCCTGAGAGTAGCCAGACGGCTACCCCGCACCATGCTTGGAGACGACGAACGCCGAATACAGGGCCGCAGGCGGTCGGTACTGGCCGGAATCGCTGGAGCGGCGTCGGTCGCGACTGCCGGCTGTCAGGAGTTCCGTAGCATCGCCAACCGCACTTCCTCGAAGCAGGTGGAGCTGGAGGTGAAGACGGTGCCCGCCGACGTCGACCCGCGAGCGACCCACATCGCGCGCACCGTGACGGACCACCTGCAAGCTGTCGGCGTCGACGCGGCGGTCACCCCGATGACCGAACAGGAACTCCTCCGCGACGTGCTCATCAACAACGCGTTCGACCTGTACGTGGCCCGTCACCCGGGCTACGACGACCCCGACTTCTTGCGGCCGCTCCTCCACTCCCGCTTCGCCGAGGAGCCGGGCTGGCAGAACCCGTTCGGCTTCACCGACCTCGACGTGGACGAACTCCTCGACGCCCAGCGACGGGTCCAGGACGGTCAGCGTAGCGACCGACTGGCGGCGCTCCAGCGCCGCGTCGCTCGACACCAGCCGCTCGCGGTCGTCGCCTTCCCAGACGACATCTGGGGAGTTCGGACCGACCGGTTCGTCGGGTGGGAGCGATTCGGACTCGGACGCTCGCTCGGCTATCTCGCGCTCGACGACGTGGACGGACGGGACCGACTCACCGTGGTGGTCACCGACGACAGGCTGACGAAGAACCTGAACCCGATAGCGGCCGAGTTCCGCGGCCGCGGGACGTTCACCGGCCTGCTGTACGACTCCCTCGGGCGGCGCTACGGCGGCGGCGTCGAACCCTGGCTCGCCGAGCGGTGGGAGTGGCTCGACCGAGACGAACACGACGGCCTGACGGCGCGGGTGCATCTCCGCGAAGACGCGCGATGGCACGACGGTCCCCCGGTCACCGCCGAAGACGTGGCGTTCACGTACGAGTTCCTCACCGACACGTCGCTCGGCCGCGAGGAGGGACCAGTGCCGGCTCCGCGGTTCCGCGGGCGCGTCTCGCTCGTCGACCGGGTAACGCCGGTGAACGACCGCACCGTGGAGGTCGCTGTCGCGGCCGGGTCGCGGACGGTCGCCGAGCGGGTGTTCACCGTACCGATACTGCCGCGGCGCGAGTGGGAGTCGAAGGCGGCCCAGGCGGCGGTCGCGGGTATCGGGTTCGACGACCGGACGACGGAGGCCGTCGTCTGGAACAACCCACAACCGGTGGGGAGTGGTCCGCTCCGGTTCGAGGAGAAGGAGGCCGAAGAGCGGGTCGTCCTCTCGCGGTTCGACGACCATTTCCTGCACGCCGACCGGCCCGGCGAAACGTCGTTCGGGGCCGCCTTCGAGCAACTCTCCGTTCAGGTCGCGCCGTCCGACTCCGCGGCGGTCGAGCTCCTCGGCGCGGGGCAGGCGGACGCTACGGCGTCGGCGCTCTCGCAGCGCCTCGTCCCGGAGATAGCGCGCCGCGCCGACGTCAACCTCGTCGCCGAGACGTCGCGGTCGTTCTACCACCTCGGGTTCAACGTCCAGCGGACGCCGCTCGGAAATCCGCGGTTCAGGCGAAACGTCGCCCGACTCCTGGACAAGGAGGCCATCGTCGCCGAGGTGTTCGACGGCTACGCGACGCCGGCCGCCACCCCTCTCGAAGTCACTGACTTCGCGGCCGCCGACCTCGTGTGGGAAGGCGAGGACCCGGTGTTGCCGTTCTTCGGCTCGGACGGTGACCTCGCCGTCGAGCGAGCCAAGGAGGCGTTCCGCAAGGCTGGCTACCGGTACAGCGACAGCGGAGAACTGGTCAGTCGGTGAAATCCATCACATGATCGCCGTCAACGTCATTGCCCGGGTGATGCTCGTCGTCTTCGCAGCGGTGGCCGTCGCCACCCCGGTGTTCGTCGGGTGGGAACGCGTGCGTCGCTTGCCGCGGTCGGTCGTGCGTCGCGGCCGTGCCGTCGGCCCGCAGCTCGTCGCGCTGGTCGTCCTCCTGCTGGTCAACAGCGTCGTTCGCGACTTCGGCCCGGAGCTCTCGTGGATACTCGGCTGGAACGTCACCGGCGTCATCCACGCCATAGAGGGGACGTTCGTCGCCCAACTCCAGTCGACGCTCGCCACCCCGGCGCTCACGCTGTACTTCTCGCTCGTCTACGTGTACGGGTACGCCTTCCTGCTCGTCTTTCCGCTGATCGCCTACGTCTCGCTCGACGACCCGGGGCCGCTACGGCGGACCGTCGTCGCCTACGGCGTCAACTACGGCGTCGGGGTCGTCTGCTATCTCCTGTTTCTCGCGTACGGTCCCCGGAACCTCATGCCCGAACTGGTCGATTCGCTGCTGTACGTCAACTATCCACAGTACCAGCTGCTGACGACGGAGGTGAACAGCAACACCAACGTCTTCCCGTCGCTCCACACCTCGCTGTCGGTCACGGTATGTTTGCTCGCCGCCCGGACACGGGATGTCTACCGCGCGTGGTGGTACGTCGCGACGGCGCTCGCGGGTAGCGTCGCGGTTTCGACGATGTACCTCGGCATCCACTGGGGAGTGGACGTCGTCGCGGGAACCGCGCTCGGTGCCCTGAGCGTCTACCTCGCCGGCCACCCCGTCTTCGAACCGGAGTGACGGCGTCAGTCCGCTGCCTGCCCGTCGCTCCCGAGGACGTACTCCTGGGTGGCGTCGACGAGGGCCTTCCGGTACTCGCTCTCGCCGGGGTCGTCGCCCAGCGCGCGGAAGCGGTACTTGAACGTCTGGACGTCGACGTCGGGGGCGTCGTCGGCCGCGGCGTGCGCGAGGTCGTAGAGGCGGTGGTCGCGGTCGGCGAGGTCGTGGCGCTCGACCAGCGCGAGGGCGAACGCGGCGTTGACCGCCGTTATCTCCGGGTCGGCGGTTGCGGTGGTGCGGCGGCCGCGCGCGTCGTCGGCGCGGTCAGCGAGCGCGGCGGCCAGTTCGGACTCGAGGAAGGCGACGAGCTTGTCGCTCGGGCCGACGTCGAGGGTGATGTCGTCGGCGTAGATGTCCTTCATGTGGTTGGCGATCTGGTAGCAGTGGGTGAGCTTGCGGCGCTCGACCGACCGACCGGCCAGCGCGAGAAAGAGGGCCTCCTCGGTCGACTGGGTGTGTGAGGGGTGGGCCTGCTCGTGGCGCGCCATGTGGGCGTACTCGTGAAGCGCGAGCTCGCGCGCCATCGCGCTGGTCGCGGCCTGCTGGGAGATGTTGAGGACGTGGTGGTCGTCGGGGTGGGCGGTCCACGTGCGCTCGTCGGGGTCCTGGCGGACCCTGACGTGGACCGGCCGGTCGAGGTCGCATTCGGTCTCCAGGAGGTCGGCTGCCCCGAGAAACGGCGTCGTGGGCGCGGGGCCATGCACTCGGATGTCCATGCCTGTCGTTGTCGGCTCTCCGCGGCTATTACTCTTGTGCCCTGTGTGACCGTTTCACAGAGAGACGAACCGTTTCCCGGCGGTTTCGGCTCCGGCGAAACACTATGCTTTTCAACCTCGTGCGGGTAGGAGTAGCCATATATGGGCAGACGAAAGAAGATCGTCGAACAGTGCGAACGGCTGATGGACAAGCCGGAGCAGATCCGCAACATCGCCATCGCCGCGCACATCGACCACGGCAAGACGACGCTCACCGACAACCTGCTGGCCGGCGCCGGCATGATCTCCTCCGAGACCGCGGGCGAACAGCGCGCGATGGACACCGAGGAGGACGAGCAGGAACGCGGCATCACCATCGACGCCGCGAACGTCTCGATGACGCACGAGTACGAGGACACCGACTACCTCATCAACCTCATCGACACGCCGGGACACGTCGACTTCGGCGGTGACGTGACGCGCGCGATGCGCGCCGTCGACGGTGCGCTCGTGGTGGTCGACGCCGTGGAGGGGACGATGCCCCAGACGGAGACGGTGCTGCGCCAGGCGCTCCGCGAGGGCGTCAAGCCGACCCTGTTCATCAACAAGGTCGACCGTCTCATCAACGAACTCCAGGAAGGTCCCGAGGAGATGCAACAGCGGCTCATGGACGTCATCCGCGACGTCAACGAGCTCATCCGCGGGATGAACGAGGAGAAGTACGAGGAAGGCTGGAAGGTCTCCGTCGAGGACGGGACCGTCGCCTTCGGGTCGGCGCTCTACAACTGGGCGGTCAGCATGCCGTCGATGCAGCGCACGGGCATCGACTTCGGCGACATCATCGAGATGAACCGCGGCGACAACGTCGACGAACTCAAAGAGCGGTCGCCGCTCTCGAACGTCGTGCTCGACATGGTCGCCGAGCACTTCCCCAACCCCGTCGACGCTCAGCCCGAGCGCATCCCGAACATCTGGCGCGGCGACGCCGACACCCAACTCGCCGAGGACATGCAGCTGGTGAACAAGGACGGCGAGGTCGTCCTGATGGTCACCGACATCGGCATCGACCCCCACGCCGGCGAAATCGCCGCCGGACGCGTCTTCTCCGGCACGCTGGAGAAGGGCCAGGAGCTGTACGTCTCCGGCACTGCCGGGAAGAACCGACTCCAGAGCGTCGGCATCTACATGGGTGGCGAGCGCGAGGAGGTCGAGCGCGTCCCCGCGGGTAACATCGCGGCAGTCACCGGCCTGAAGGACGCCATCGCCGGCTCCACGGTGTCCAGCGTGGAGATGACCCCGTTCGAGTCCATCGAACACATCTCCGAGCCGGTCATCACGAAGTCCGTCGAGGCGAAGAACATGGACGACCTGCCGAAGCTCATCGAGACGCTCCGTCAGGTGTCCAAAGAGGACCCGACCATCCAGATCGAGATCAACGAGGACACCGGCGAACACCTCATCTCCGGCCAGGGTGAGCTTCACCTGGAGGTCATCACCCAGCGCATCGAGCGCAACCAGGGTATCCCGGTGACGACCGGCGAACCCATCGTCGTGTTCCGCGAGTCCATCCAGCACGCTACCGACACGGTCGAAGGCATCTCGCCGAACCGCCACAACCGGTTCTACCTGACCGCCGAGCCGCTCGAGCAGGAGATCGTCGAGAAGATCAAGCTCGGCGACGTGTCGATGGACATGCCCGAGCAGGACCGCCGCGAGGAACTGCAGGAGGCGGGCATGGACAAGGACACGAGCCAGAACGTCGAGGAGATTCACGGTACGAACATCCTCATCGACGACACGAAGGGTATCCAGCACCTGAACGAGACGATGGAACTCGTCGTCGAGGGTCTCGAAGAGGCGCTCGACGAGGGGCCGCTGGCCGGCGAGCCCGTCGAGGGCACCCTCATCCGGCTCGAGGACGCCCGGCTCCACGAGGACACTATCCACCGCGGTCCGGCGCAGGTCATCCCCGCCGTCCGCCACGCCGTCCACAGCGCGCTGGTCCAGGGCGAGGTCAAACTGCTCGAACCCATCCAGGACGTGCGCATCGACGTGCCGAACGAGCACATGGGCGCGGCGTCCGGCGAGATTCAGGGCCGCCGTGGTCGCGTCGACGACATGTACCAGGAAGGCGACCTCATGGTCGTCGAGGGTATCGCACCCGTCGAGGAGATGATCGGATTCGCGTCCGACATCCGGAGCGCGACCGAGGGTCGGGCCTCCTGGAACACGGAGAACGCCGGCTTCCGCGTCATGGCCGACAACCTGCAGCGAGAACAGATCATGGACATCCGCGAGCGCAAGGGCATGAAGCTCGAACTGCCCGAAGCGGTCGACTACATCTGACGCTCGCGTAGTCTCTCCTCTTCGATTCTTTCTCTCGACGGCGGAGTGCCGACCGACGCGTTCCGGGTCAGCGCTCGCCGCGCAGAACTATTTTGGCGTCGCAGGACGGGCAGACGCGCTCGCTGCTGTCGAACACCGTCTGACAGAACGCACAGACGTGGTCTGCGCGGTCGTCGCTCCGTCCGGTCGTTTCGGTGGGGTCGTCGACTGTCATGCTGTCACCTGCTTCCACGTGCTCCGTCCAGTGGTATTACTACGCGCCGACTAACGCCGCGAGATGGCCGCGCGTACCCGAGGTTGTTCAGTGCTAACAGTTGGCGTAGTGCGTGGCCGCCGTTTACCGGATTCCTACCGGGCGTCCGACGGCGGGCCGCGGACGAATCGTCGGCCACGTGCCGTCCAGCGGACAATGTTGCGCTCGGGTGAACACTTATACCCGCCCGACCCGGAATCGTTCCATCATGACTGACCACGGCGACGGATCCGTGCAGGCGTACACCGTCCGCCTGGAACTCGCGGACGAACCTGGCGAACTGCTGGCTGCCCTCGAACCTATCGCGGCTCGCGGCGGGAACCTCCTCTCCGTGTTCCACGAGCGCGGGTCGCTCACGCCGCGGGGCCACATCCCGGTCGAGGTGGATCTGGAGTGTCCGCCCGACCGGTTCGACGCCATCGTCTCCGCGCTCCGGGACGCCAGCGTCAACGTCACCAGAGCCGGCGCGGAACGCTACGACGAGGAGGTGACCGTGCTGCTGACGGGCGCGGTCCTCGAGGCGGACGTCTCCGGGACCGTCGCGCGCATCGAGGACGAGACGGGCGCGTCGGTGGTCGACCTGTCCATCTCGGCTCCCGCGGGCGAACCCGCGAGCGCGCGCCTCCGACTCGCCACGGCGTCCGACCGCGTCGACGACGTGCTGGCGTCGCTCCGGTCGGTCGCGGCCGAGAAGGAACTGTGTCTCGTCGAACCGCTCACGGAGGTCGAGGCGTGAGACTCGCCGTACTCGGTGCCGGCGCGGTCGGGCGCTCGGTCGCCGAACTCGCGAACGAGTACGGCCACGCGGTCACGGCGCTCGCCGATTCGACCGGCGCGGTCGTCGACTCCGAGGGAGTGGACGTCGAGCGCGCGTTCGCGCGCAAGGACGAGGAGGGCAGCGTCGGTCCCGCCGCGCCCGACGACGCGCTCGCCGGGGAGTACGACGCGCTGGTCGAGGCGACGCCGACGACGCTGGGCGACGCCCAGCCAGGCTTCGACCACGTCCGCGCCGCGCTGGAAGCCGACCGTCACGTCGTGCTGGCGAACAAAGGTCCGGTGGCGGAGCGCTACGACGACCTGCGCGCGCTCGAACGCGACAGCGCCGGCCGCGTCCGGTTCGAGGCGACCGTCGGCGGCGCGATTCCGGTGCTCTCCACCATCGACGCGCGCGGTCCGGAGAACGTCACCGCGGTTCGAGGCGTGCTCAACGGGACCGCGAACTTCATCCTCTCGCGGATGGCTGCGGAAGGACTGAGTTACGAGCACGTGCTCGCGGAGGCCCAGGACCTCGGCGTCGCGGAGGCCGACCCCACCTTCGACGTCGACGGCACGGACGCGGCGCTGAAGTGCGTCATCCTCGCGAACGTGCTCACGTCCGGCGGGTACTCCCTGGAGGACGCGACGGTCGCCGGCATCCAGGACCTTCCGGGGAGCGCGCTCGACCTCGCCGCCGAGGACGGTCGGACCGTTCGACTCGTCGGCGAAGTCGACGACGGCGTTCGGGTCGGTCCGCGCCTCGTCCCGGAGCACGGGACGCTGGCCGTCTCGGGCACGCGCAACATCGTCCAGTTCGAGACGCGTCGCGGCGGCCGACTGAACCTGAGCGGCCGCGGTGCGGGTGGTCCGGAGACGGCGACCGCAGTCCTCGCGGACGTGAATCACCTCGAACGGAGGTCGTAAAGCGGCGGTTTCGCCACTTCAATCGAGATGTGAACCGTGCCAATCGTTGGCAACAACCGCCAGACGGCACGGAGATGGACTGCATAGCGTATCGAAATGGTTTTAACCGCTTCTGCCAAATCATTCCGACAGAGCGCGTCTGCGCGTGAGATAATAATGAGCGAAGACAAACCGCACCAGAATCTGGCCATTATCGGCCACGTCGACCACGGTAAGAGTACGCTGGTCGGGCGTCTCCTCTACGAGACGGGGAACGTACCCGAGCACGTCATCGAACAGCACAAAGAAGAGGCCGAAGAGAAGGGCAAGGGCGGCTTCGAGTTCGCCTACGTGATGGACAACCTCGCCGAAGAGCGCGAGCGTGGTGTCACCATCGACATCGCCCACCAGGAGTTCGACACCGACGAGTACTACTTCACCATCGTCGACTGTCCGGGCCACCGCGACTTCGTGAAGAACATGATCACGGGCGCGTCCCAGGCCGACAACGCCGTGCTCGTGGTCGCCGCCGACGACGGCGTCGCACCCCAGACCCAGGAGCACGTGTTCCTGGCCCGCACGCTCGGTATCAACGAGCTCATCGTCGCCGTCAACAAGATGGACGTCGTCGACTACAAGGAAGACACCTACAAGCAGGTCGTCTCCGAGGTCCAGGACCTGCTCAAGCAGGTGCAGTTCAACACCGAGGACGCCTCGTTCATCCCGATTTCGGCGTTCGAGGGCGACAACATCGCCGAGAAGTCCGACCAGACCGACTGGTACGACGGCGAGATCCTTCTCGACGCCCTCAACGGTCTCGAGGCTCCCGAGCCGCCGACGGAGGCCGACCTTCGCCTCCCCATCCAGGACGTGTACACGATTTCGGGCATCGGTACTGTCCCGGTCGGACGCGTCGAGACGGGGATGCTGAACACGGGCGACAACGTCAGCTTCCAGCCCAGCGACGTGGGCGGCGAGGTCAAGACCATCGAGATGCACCACGAGGAAGTCCCGGAGGCCGGCCCCGGCGACAACGTCGGGTTCAACGTCCGCGGCATCGGCAAGGACGACATCCGCCGCGGTGACGTCTGTGGCCCCGCCGACGACCCGCCGTCGGTCGCCGACACGTTCACGGCCCAGATTGTCGTGATGCAGCACCCCAGCGTCATCACGGCCGGCTACACGCCGGTCTTCCACGCCCACACGGCGCAGGTCGCCTGTACCATCGAGTCCATCGACCAGAAAATCGACCCCTCCTCCGGCGAAGTCGAGGAGGAGAATCCGGACTTCATCCAGAGCGGCGACGCCGCCGTCGTCACGGTGCGCCCCCAGAAGCCGCTCTCCATCGAGCCGTCCAGCGAAATTCCCGAGCTCGGCAGCTTCGCGATCCGCGACATGGGCCAGACCATCGCCGCCGGTCGCGTCCTCGAAGTCAACGAGAACTAAACGATGCAGCAGGCACGAGTCCGTCTCGCAGGTGCCAACCCGTCGGACCTCGACGACATCTGCGACGACGTTCGCGAAATCGCCGAGAAAACCGGCGTCTCCCTGAGCGGACCGATTCCGCTCCCGACGAAGACGCTGGAGGTTCCCACCCGCAAGTCCCCCGACGGTGAGGGGACCGCGACGTGGGAGCACTGGGAGATGCGCGTCCACAAGCGCCTCATCGACCTCGACGCCGACGAACGGGCGCTGCGGCAGCTGATGCGCATCCAGGTTCCCAACGACGTCAGCATCGAAATCGTCCTCGAGGACTAACTCCCCAACTTCTCTCCCTTTCTTTCCGACTTCCAGCCGTGGCTGTCGCGTTCGCGCCGCGAGCCGCGGCGACCCCACCCGCTCGGCACGCCGTCCGTCACGACCTTTTTGCCGACTCGACGACAACTCGGGTGTATGTGTGCGTCCCGCAGTCCGACGATCCAGACGCTGACCGTCTTCGTCGTCGTGTTCGCCGTGCAGTCGGGCGTCCGGCTCGTCGCGCCGGCCGCAGCGGTCGGCCTGTTCGCGCTCGCACCGCCGCTCGCGGTGCGGCCCTGGACCCTTCCGCTGAGTGTCTACGCCCACGCGAACCTGCCGCACCTGGTGTCGAACGCCGTCGCCCTGTTGTTCGTCGGCCTGCTCGTCGAGCGCGTCACGACGACCGTCCGCTTTCACCTCTTTTTCCTCTCGATCGGGATGGCGGCCGGCGTCGCGCAGGTGTGGATCGGCGGCCTCTTCGGCCCCCCGACGGCCGTCCTCGGTGCCAGCGGCGCGGTGTTCGGCCTCTTCGGCTACCTGCTCGCCGCGAACCCGGTGACCCGGGCCGTGGTCGGACGGCTACAGCTCTCGCGCGGCGTCCAGGTCGCGCTCGTCGCCGGCCTCGCGCTGGTCGTGACGCTCACCACGGCCGCCCCGGGCGTCGCGCTCGTCGCGCACTTCGCCGGTCTCGCACTCGGCCTCGTCGCGGGACGGCTTCACCTGCTCCGTACCGAAACACAAGGTACTAATAATCGCCAGCCGGTATGAACATGCGAGGGCTCGTAGATCAGCGGTAGATCGCTTCCTTCGCAAGGAAGAGGCCCGGGGTTCAAATCCCCGCGAGTCCATACGCGAACGAGCTTTTTTGCGAGCGAGCGAATGGCGAGCAGGATTGTATCAGCAGTGTCGAACTTCGGAACGCATTTATAAATAGCGTGAAACGATTGCCGTACGCCAGGCCCCGTCTTCGTCAGCGGCGAAACCGTTTCCTTGCGTACCCTCGAACGCGAAGACCTCCCGTTCCTTCACGAACATCGCAACCGCCCCGATGTCCGCCGGTCGTTGGGTCGCGTTCATCCGCAGAACCGCGAGAAGCTGGACCCGGACTTCGAGGGGTACATGGCGAATGCGGTCAATCTCCTCGCCTGCGTCGACGGCGACCCCGTCGGATTCGTCGCGCTGTTCGACTGGGACGAGTCGTCGGGACGGGCCGAATTAGCCTACTGGGTTGCCCCGGACCACCAGGGTAACGGCTACGGTACTGAGGCGACCGAACTCGCCGTCGAGTACGCTTTCGACGAGCGCCGGTGTCACCGACTCGTCGCGGGAGCGCACGAGACCAACGACGCCTCGCGGGCACTCCTCGAAACGCTCGGATTTCGGGAGGAGGGCCGCCAGCGTCAACACGTCTTCGTCGACGGCGAGTACGTCGACACCGTACTGTACGGCCTGCTAGCCAACGAATGGCGGAACTGACTCGCTCTTCTCGGAGTCAGTTCGACACGACTCTGTCGGCCAACGAGGGCTTAGCAGAACACGCTCATAACAGGGGTGACTGACTCTTCGCCTTTCGACCTCCCCAACGCGTCGAGAAGGAGGGCTGTATATTGGCTTCGGAATACCGCTTCCGAGAATCATATAACTAACGACTCATCATAAGATATTTTATAAATAGTGCTTTCTACCACCGGTGTATGCATCGGCGAACGCTTCTACGCTCAATCGGTGTCGCTGGCGTCGCTTCTCTGGCCGGATGTTCGAGTAGCGGCAGGTCGACGGGCGAAACTCAGCCGGAACCGCGAACGAGCGGTACCGACGGCACGCAGTCGACCACTACCGAGACCTCGACGGCCCCGACTCCGACCGACGACGCGGGGACGACGATCACCGCGCGAAACGACCTTCGTCTCACTCTGTCCGACTTCGTCGTCACCGACCAGATCGTGTACGGTGACACCCGCAAGCAATCCGGTGACGGAAAGCAGTACTTCCTCACCCGGCTGAAGGTCAGGAACAACGGCACCGAGTCGGTCGACCCGCCAGCGCAGACCGACTTCATAGTCGAAGATGGCAGCGGAATCCGATACGGGGCGCTCGAACTGGGCGGTTTCAGTTACGGTAGCGACGAGCGGTCGTACGAGCAGCCGATCTCGGGGTCGGCGTACCAGGCCCCCCGTTCGCTGAAACCGGGGAAGATCACGGAGGGTCTGGTCGCCTTCGAAGCGCCGGCCGATATTAGCGATCCGACGCTTGCCGCACCGAATCTGGAGGGAGAGGACGTAGATACGGTTGCATGGGAGCTCTCGACCGCTTCCAGCCACGTGGTCTCGTTCGACACGGACGTCACTGCCCCCGACGGGAATATCGTCCAGCATCGCCAGTACACGTACGAAGTGACCGTGACGAACGCAGGGGGACGCGCCGGAAAGTACGAGTCAACCTTCTCGTTCAGCGGTGCCACCGTCCTTTCCGGGTCCACGACCGTTTCGGCGACGCTCGACGGCGGCGAATCGGCCACGCAAACGGTCACCGTCAGAGTGGTCGACGACGGGTCGTTCCGTGCGGACTTCGGAACGGAGACCATCACCGAGGCGACGATCGAACCCCCGACCAACGCTTTCGGGGACACGTGGACGACACCTGGCGGTCTCGAAGTAACCGTCCAGAATGTTCAGTTCACGGACGGCATCAGATACAGGGAAGACAACGAGACGCACACCGCGACGCCGAACGGTGGTCGGAAGTTCCTCGTCTTCGAAGTCATAAGCCGATACACCGGGACGGACGACAGCGTCGGATTCCCCGAGGATTTCACCGTGGAACTCCCGTCGGGAACGCGCTCGGACACCTACGACTTCCCCCTATGGAGCCGAACTGGACGACGGTACCGTCGACTCGCTGTACTCGCCGAGCACATTGTACGTCTACGAACCGGGCTCGGAAGAGCGAGGGTGGGTCGTCTTTACCGTCGGTCAGTCGGTCTCGCTCTCCGACGTCACAATCGCTACTACATGGGCTACCGGGCTCGGAAGCCCCCGCGATTTCGCCGAATGGACTGCCTCCGGTGAGTGACGTGCCGCCTGCTCCGGCGTTTTCCGTCGCGGGCGACCGGTTGCGCTGACGTCCCTGCGGGCCCACGTTCTCGCTTCAGCGGATGTCGGCCGATGGATTCGCTGTTCCTCGCGAACGTCTGGCGTTTCTGACCTGGCGCGTATCCCCGTCTTCTGTTGCGGTCGGTCGCTCGATGGCACCCGTTCGGTGGCGTCTCGACGCCGCGGAACGGACGGCGGTCGGACGACGCCGGAACTTCTCGCGAGTTGACCGTTTCACGACCGACCCGGCGCGTGAGCGTCGAACGCTGCCACGTGCGCGGAATGAGCGCGGTCGACGAACGGGACCGTTACACACTGTTTTCGCTCGCCCGCCCGCGGTTAGCCGAGGTATAACAAAGGGCGTGTGACGCCTTGGCTGAACCACGCCCGGTGCCCGGGTGTACCCGACCGACCGTCCGACGTCGCCGGAGGCTCTGGTGGTGAGCTGGCCTCTCACCGGGTTTCGGCCACGCCTCCTACGAAAGTTTGTCGTCTCGGGCGCTCGGAGTTCCCCTGTGGGTCGCGGATCGAACTTCTCGCCGGCCCACAGTTTGAAACCGCTCGATGGCCCACTGTCTGGTAGTAACTAACCATGCCCTCTGACAGGCTTGACGACGTGGACGCAGGCATTTTGCACCTACTGCAGCGTGACGCCAGAAATACGACCACGACGGAGATGGGGGATGCGGTCGGCGTGTCGGCGAGCACCGTCGGCAATCGCATCCAGCAACTCGAAGAGGACGGGATCATCGACGGCTACCATCCGCGAATCGACTATCACGACGCGGGGTTTCCGCTTCGGGTTCTGTTCGTCTGTACCGCGCCGATTCCGGAGCGCTCCGAACTCTCCGAACGGGCGCTCCAGATCGACGGCGTGGTGGACGTCAAAGAGATAATGACTGGCGTCGAGAACGTCCACGTCGAGGCGGTCGCGACCGACCGCGACGACGTGACCGTCATCGGCGGGGACATCGACGCCCTCGGTCTCGACATCGTCACCCAGAAGCTGGTGAAGAACGAACACATCCAGCCGTTCGACCACTTCGGCGACGACACCGCCGACGAGTAGTACCGGGTCCATCGCTGGCGACGGTGCTACCGGACGGACGGGCGACTCTGCCAATATCCTTATTCACCGGGGTTCCGTTCTATCCACCGTCGAAATGTCTCGTACGTCCTATAGCCGCAGTGACGGCGAGCGGCCCAGTACGGCCGTCGTCAACGCCCTCGCGGCCCACGAAGACACTGACGTCGGCGAAATCCGCCCACAGCTGTACGACGTGGTCGACCCGGACGCGCTCGACGCGCTGTTCGGCCCGCGTCTCGACGGTCGGCCCCGGACGAGCGGTCACGTCGTCTTCACGTATCTCGGTCATCGCGTAACCGTCCACAGCGACGGTCACGTCTACGTAGGTGAGGTCGACGAGACGGCCGAGTCCGGCGTCACTCCGGTGGACGAGTAGTCAGACGTGCGCATCGAGCTGTGACGCGACCGCGGCGACGTACCCCTCGCGGTCGTACCCCAGCCGCGCTCGCCAGACGTTCTCGTAGGAGGGGTGGAGTAGCGGCAGCGCCGTCACACCCAGTCGCTCGCAGTCGACGGGGTCGAGCACGTGCGCGAGGAATCCGTCCATGGGTATCGACTCGAACTCCAGCAGCGCCGTCGTCGCGTGCTTGCCGGTCGTCGCCACGACGCTCGGCTCGACCTGCGCGATCTCGGTCCGCAGGTGTTCGAAGCAGTTCGCCCGCTCTTCTGACCGGGGTTCGCGGTTGCTCCCGTCCTCCCCTTCCGGGAAGCACTTCACCGCGTTCGTCACGTAGAGGTCGTCAGGACCGTAGCCGGCCGCCTCGAACAGTTCCCGGACGCGCCGCCAGGAGTGGCGCGAGGTGTAGGCCATCCCCGTCCAGTTGCCGCCGCGCCAGCGGTCGGCGTCGGCGTCGCCTGCTCGCGGCTGGTCGCCGCTCGCCGTTTCCGTCGAGCGCGGCCCGTCGCCGAACGCCGGGGCCTCGCCGACGACCATCACGTCGGCGTCGAGCGAGCCGTTCCCCCACGCGATGCGGTTGCGGCACTCGACGAGTTCGGGACAGCGCGAGCAGTCGGGTTCGAGGACGTTGCGCGAATCCGGGTCCGGGAACTGGGGCACGGTCGGCGTTGGCGGCGTTGGGTACTCAATCCTCCGCTCGCGGAACCTATTTGTCGCCCGTCACACGAGTAACGCGCATGGACGACCCGACCGTCCGCTCGGCGACGGCCGACGACGTCGCGGACATCCGGCGCGTCACGCGCGAGTCGTGGCACGCCGCCCACGACGACGTCATCGGTACGGACGCCGTCGAGAGCGCGCTAGACGAATGGTACGACGTGGACAGCCTCGCGGAGTCGGTGACGCGAGACGACGGTCGGTTCCTGGTGGCGTGCGCGGACGACGACGTCGCCGGCTTCGCGCAGGCCGTCCTCGGCGACGAGGGGGAACCGGCGTGGCTCGCGCGCATCTACGTCGCGCCGGACCGGTGGGGCGACGGCGTCGGCACCGTCCTGCTCGACCGGATCGAAGGCTGGCTCCGCGAAGAGGGGGTCGACCGCCTCCGGCTGGCGGTCATGGCCGGCAACGACGTCGGCAACGCCTTCTACGAGAAACGTGGGTACGCGGTGGTCGAGGAGCGCGAACAGGACCTGTTCGCCGCGACCTTCGACGAGTACGTCCGCGAGAAGGAACTCTAGTCCTCCTCGACGACCTCGATACCGCGGTTGTTGACCGCGGCGGCGTCGAGACCGACTTCTTCGAGGAACTGCTTGTACTCGCGCTCGCAGGCCTCGGCGTCGGCCTGCTTGTCGCTGGCGCGATCACAGAGCGCCACGAGGTCCTCGGGCACGTCGTTCGTGTAGACTATCCAGTGGTTGATGAGGTCGCTGAGACGACGGATGGGGCTCGTGAAGTGGCCGTATATCTCGAAGTTGAGCGCGTGGTGACCGCCGAAGGGGTCGTTCATGTACTTCGCGCGCGGCATCACCTTCATCACCGCCCACTGAATCTTGTCGAGCTGGCGGCTCGGCGCTTCTTCGAGCGTGGCGTTGACGGCCTTCCGGGGGTCGTCCCACGCGCTCCCGGGGATGGAGACGCCGTCCAGGTCCTGTATCTCCTGGAGCGCCTCGTTCCACTCGTCCGGCGTCGGCTGGGGGTGGACGCGGTACATCGCAGAGACGCCCCGGTCCCACATGAGTTCGTGCGTGACCGCCTTGTTCGCCTTCAGCATCGACTCCTCGATGATGGTGTGGGCGCGGTCCCGGCGCGGGTTGAGAACGAGGCTGCCGTCCTCCTTGCGCTGTTCGTGCATCTGGTCGGCGAGTTCGAACGCGAGCTGGTTCTCCTCGTGCAGCGGCGCGCCCTCGTCGTCGATGCGGTTCTCGGCCTGCGTGTAGGTGAGCCGTTCGTCGCTACGGATGACGGACTTGTAGATGTCTATCTCCTCGTAGCCCAGCGTCTCCTTGTCGAGGTGCATCTCGACGGTGTGGGCGAGGCGGTCCTCGTCAGGGACGAGCGAGCAGACGGTCTCCGCCAGCATCGGCGGGAGCATGTGGATGGTGTAGGCGGGCAGGTACACCGTGTTGGCGCGTTCGACCGCCTCCTCCCACATGTTGGTGTCGGGCGTGACGTAGTGGGTCACGTCGGCGATGTGGACCCAGAGGACGTACTCGTCCTCGCGCTCCTCGACCGAGAGCGCGTCGTCGAAGTCCTGAGCGTCGACGGGGTCGGTGGTCCACGTCGTCATGTCCCGGAGGTCGCGGCGCTCGTCGACCTCCTCCTGTATCTCGGACTGGATGTCCTCGGTTCGTTTCTCGGCCTCGGTCATGACCTCCTGGGGGAACTCGTCGCGGATGTCGAACTTCTCGAACAGTTCCTCGCGGTGCTCTTCGAGTTGCTCCGCGATTTCGGGAGATATCTTGACGGGGCCCTGGCCTTCGGCCGTTCCGGCCTCGGCCTGTGCGTCGCTGGTCATGGCGAGACGTAGGAGAGTCGGGCAGTTAGGCGTATCGACTGGTCAGCCGCTGGTCCCGGTCGGCTCGACGGTCAGCCTTCCTCTTCGAGCGGCCCGTACCGGTCCCTGACCGTGGTCTCGTACCGGGCCAGGAACTCCTGCCGGTCGACGGTGCCGGCGTCGATTTCGACGAGGATGCCTTCGAGTTCGTCTCGGGGCTGGTGACAGAGGTCTCGGTGACAGTTCTTGCAGAGATGCTCGAACGTCTTGTCCTTGCGCTCCCAGCGGTTGCCCTCCTTGTCGTACTCTCTCGCGGCGTCGCGGCGAACGGCGGTCCCACAGGCGATGCAGACGACCGACTGCTTGTCCCCGTTCTTCCGGGAACCCCACATACCACTCCATTCGTTCCGCCCCTACTTCGCCCTTTTGACGACTTTCCGATACGTGTCCGGCGGTCGTCGTCCCGAAGGTCGGGGCTTTAAGCCGTGAAACGACGGACGGTGTGGTATGCAGGTCAAGTCACGCCACCACCTCCGGAGCGACGAGGTGCGCGAGATCGAGGACGCGCTCGCGACGACCCTGGGCGTCGACCTCGACGCCGACACGTACGAACTCGTCGAACTCGAGGACACGAAGTTCGACCTCGTGCTCGTGAACGGCGAGCAGCACGTCATGTACCTCGACGACGAGCCGTTTCTCACCGTCGAAGGGGCGAACGCCTACCCGCCGGAGCGTCGCGTCGTCACGGTCGACGCGGGCGCAGTGTCGTTCGTCAGCGACGGCGCGGACGTGATGCGGCCCGGCATCGTCGACGCCACCGAGGACGTCTCGGCCGGCGACCTCGTCGTCGTCGCGGAGGAGAGCCACGGCAAGGTGCTCGCGGTCGGCCGCGCCAAGACGAGCGGCGACGACATGGTCGGCGACTCCGGGAAGGTCGTCGAGTCGCTCCACCACGTCGGCGACGACCTGTACGAGTTCACCGTCTGACGGCTCGTCCCGGCCTACTCGCCGTCCCCCTCGCCCGCTCCCGGTTCGTCCGCCTCGCCCCCGTCGAGTTCGTCCGCCTCGTACGCCTCCTCGTAGCGCTCGACGGCCATCTCGTACCCCTCCCGGGCGAGTTCGTACGTCTCGCGCAGGTCCTCGACCGGCGTCTCGGTGGCGTCGACGCGCAGGTCGTCGTAGTATGGCTCCATCTCGCGGTCTTCGGTACGCTCGACCAGCAGCGCGGCGCTCTGGACGTAGAGGTCCTCGCGCTTGTCGCCGCCTTCGGCGTGGCCCGCCGCGAGCGCGTCGACCAGCCGCTCCGCCAGCGGCGCGTCCTCGTCGTCGCCACGGCCCGTCGGCTCCTCGCTCGCGCGCTCCTCGTACGCCCGCGCCGTCGCCTCGACGACGGCCTCGCCGGTCAGCAGGTTCCCGGCGACGGTGTAGTTCTCGCCGCTCGCGTGGCCGTACCAGCCCTTGCACTCCTCGCCGGAGAAGGCGAACGTGCCCTCCGCGTCGACGCCGTGAAGCTGGCGCTGGTCCGCGCCGTCGTCGGCGTGCAGGAGCGCCGGGAGGGCGTCCTCGACAGCCAGGCCGTCGTCCAGATACCGGATTCCCTTCCGCCCGAGTTCGACGTTGACGAGGCTCTGGGTCGCCACCGCGCCGTTCTCGCTGGCGAACGGGCACAGCGTCCCGACCGCGGGCAGGCGAGTCGTCACCGCGACGCCGAAGCGGCGCTGCTCGTCGCACGACTCGTCTTCGTACTCCTCGCGCACGCAGATGCTGAACGTCACGGTCGGGGCGTGGCGGCGCGACGGCGTGGCGGTTCGAGTCCGTTCGTCCCGCGACGCCGCCCGAGTCGAGAGCGAGAACTTCTTTGTCGCGCCCCGACCAATCCCGCCCATGGACGAAACCGAAGTCGTCGTGCGAGCCGTCCGGGAGGTCGGCGAGGACACTGTCGCGCTGGAACTGGAGACGCCGCCCGCGTTCGACGCCCGCCCGGGGCAGTTCGTGCAGATCCGCGGCGAGGTGGACGGCGAAGCGATAACGCGCCACTACACGCTCTCGTCGCCGGACGTCTTCGAGTCGCGCTCGAACGGCTCGTCTGACGAGTCCGAGGGCGGGGCGGAGACGTTCGAGATAACGGTCGGCGTCGACCCGGAGGGCGACCTCAGCCCCTGGCTCGCCGACCGGGAGGCGGGCGATACGGTCGGCGTCGACGGCCCGTACGGCGAGGCCTACTACGAGGGCGAGGAGTCGGTCGTCCTGCTCGCCGGTGGCCCCGGCGTGGGACCGGCGGTCGGCATCGGCGAGCGCGCGGTCGCGGACGGACACGACGCGGTCGTCGTCTACCAGGACGACGCGCCGGCCCACGAGGACCGACTGCGCGCGCTCTCCGACCGCGGAGCGACGGTCGTGATGACCGACCGGGCGCTGGCCGACGACGAGCGCGTCAGGGAGACGCTACGGGAGGCGACGGGCCAGCTCTTCGTCTACGGGTTCGCCGACTTCCTCGACGCCGCCGAGGAGGCGCTGGCGGAGTCCGGCCACGACTTCGCGGACGCGAAGGCGGAGAACTTCGGTCCCAGCTGAATGAAGCAGTACCCTTTTAGTACCCCGTGAAAATAACCCACTGCTAATGGGTCTCAGGTGTTCGCTGCTGGGGCACGACTACGCCGAATCCGAAATCGAGCGCGAGCGCGAGGAGGATGGCAACGAAGTCGTCGTCACCGTCCGGGAGTTCAAGGAGTGCAAGCGCTGCGGCGAGCGGAGCGTCGTCAGCGAGAACAAGGAAGTCACGGCTATCGAGGACCCGGAACCGAATCCCGAGCCCCCCGAGAGCGAGGCCGTCGACACGGAGCCGGCCGAGTCCGTCGCGACGAGCGCCGGGGAGTCGACGGAGCTGAGCGGCGACTTCGAGCCGCCGGAGACCGCCGAGGAAGACGACGGCGTCATCCTCGACGACGAGGACGACGTGGACGAGGAACCGGCGGAGCGCGACCACGGCGAGTGGCCGGAGTCCGACGACCACGGTCAGGAGTCGGCCGACCGCAGCCACGGCGAGTGGCCCGAAAGCGACGCGGACGACGAGGGTTTCGACGCCCAGGTCGACGACGGCGAGGACGCCGACGTGCAGTTCGGCGGCGGCCTCACCCCCGAAGCCGAGGAGGACGTCCAGTTCGTCGAGGCCGAACCGCACGAGTCCTCGACGCCCGACCGCGAGCAGGACGAGACCGGGTTCACTCGCGCCCGGGCGGCACCCCAGCCCGACCAGGCGACCACGTCGAACCCGGACGGGGAACTGGTCTGTCCGGAGTGTGGGAACGTCGACGAGATGGCCGACTCCTCGCTTCGAGCCGGCGACATCTGCCCCGAGTGTCGTAAGGGATATCTTAGCGAGCGCGACTGAACGCGAAAAGGGTATACATCCCGCTGTCCAACGTGTGTCTATCCATGAAGAAGTACAAGATGCGCCGCGGTGAGCATCTCGAGGACCGTATGCCGGACCTGAAAGCCGAGATAGAGGACTACTTCGGGCCAGTCACCGGCACCGAAGAGGTCGACGGCCACGAACTGTACGTGGTCGAGGAGCCGGAGAACCCGGTGTTCGACCGGATCGTCGCCGGGGCCGCCGAGTACAGCGGCAAGAAGGACAAGCTCGCGGTCCACTTCGACGAACGATCCGCGGAAGAGGTCATCGCCGAGGGGCACGCTGACGCGGCGGCGGAAGCCGTCAGCAAGAAAAACGAGTTCCTCCTCGAAGCGACCGGTCGTGACGCGAAAGCCCGTCGCGACTCGATGAAACGCGCCGTCGAGGACGACGCCGACGCCCCCGACGACGTCTAGCGACCGAGCTTCTCCCGACTGATACTGACGCCCGTCGGCGTGACGATAAGCTGGTCGTCACCCTTCTGGACGATGTCGCCGTCGACCTCGCGGGCTACCTGCTGGAGTTCGTCGGTGATGCGCTCGACGGTCGTGTCCTCGGTCCGGAGACGGGTGATGTCGGCGACGACGAGGTCCCCGTCGTAGATGGCGTCTTTTATGTCGATGACGTCCTGTTGCCCCTGAATCTCGGCGATGTGTACGCTCATCCCGGCGTCGTCGGCCGTCGTCTCGAAGTCGTCCAGGTCGAGTTCGACGTAGTCGTCGACGCTCCCGGTGGGCCGGTCTCCGAGGATTTTGCTCATGAAACCCATAGGAAAACTCCGCTCTTGAGCGAGTATAGTTCTTACGTCAGACGAATCGGTCCGTTCGTCGAGAGGCGCGCCCTCGGAGCGACCGCGAAACGAGTCGTCCGTCGACGCGCCGCGTTACTTCTCGACGACGACCGCGACCTTCATCCCGAGCGAGCGGTGGGGGTCGCAGTAGTAGAGGTACGTTCCGGTCACTTCTCGGTGTAGTCCCACCCGGACACGTCGTTCGACAGGAGTTCGCCGTTGACGTTCCACGTCCGCGGCCGGTAGGCGACGACGAGCAGTCCGGCGTAGAACGCCGCGACGCAGGCCGTGACGACGGTGCCGGGGATCCAGCCGATGGCCGCGCTGGCGGGCCACTCCTCCCCCGAGACGTACGCGGTCAGGTGGAAGAACCACGCCGCGAGCAGGACGAGAAAGAGCGGCAGGTACACCCGTCGCAGGCGATGGGCCAGCGCCTCTTCGAGGGTCACTTTCATCTTCGGCGTGTGGTAGTCGCGGCTCAGCTTCTCGCGCCAGTCGTCGTCCTCGACGTCCTGGCCGGGGTCGAGCCCGTAGGACCACACGTTCTGCTGGAGCATCCGCACCCTGGACCGCCAGATGTCGTACGCGCGGTAGCGTCGCGCCTCGATGAGCAGGAAGATGCTCACCGTGACGATGGCCAGCAGGACGATGTAGTGCGGGTTGGACCGGTTCGAGAACGCCCACGTCAGGATGGCCGCCATCAGCGTAATCGCCCAGTTGCTCGTCCGATCCAGTCGCTCGCGCCAGAACTTCATCCGGTGAATCTCGCCACGGTAGAGGTGCGCGAGCGACGAGCCCGGACCCATACTCTCCCGGAAGACGCCCTCGCCGAGTCGCTCGTCGACGGCGTGGCTGTCCGGGTTCGCCTCCTCGGTCACTTCCTCACTCTGGTCGGTCATGGTCAACGTCTCCGGAGTTCGCCCGCGGTTTCCGCTTCGATAGTCCTGTACGGGCGTGTAAAAACCGTGTGCTTCCGGTCAGTGGTGACGGCTCGCTCTCTCCCGGCCCCGGGACCACGCTTTTATTCGAGACGCGCCTAATCGGGCGTATGACAGACTGGTACGCGGTCGGAGTCGGATTCGTCGTCTCGGTGATCGCCGGCGTCTTCGCGTTCGCTATCCCGGGCGTCGGTCACGTCGGGGCGGGGCTGATCGGCGGCTTCGCGGCGGGCTACGTCGCCGGCGGCGGCCTCGGCCGCGGATTCTGGCACGGTCTGCTCGCCGGCTCCGTCGCCGGCGTCGCCGTCGCGCTCCTGCTCGGCCTGGCCGGGTCGGTGTTCGGCGGCCTCGCCGGCGGCCCCGTCGGGTCGCTGTTCGGCGGCGCGGGACTCTTCCTGGTCGCCGTCGTCGTCACGCTCCTGATGGCGCTTGACAGCGCGGTCGGGGGTGCCGTTGGCGGCTGGCTGAAGGCCCAGTAACCCGAGCCGTTTTCACTCGCGCGGTCGAAACCGCAGTCATGGCAGCGATAGACGCCGACACGATTCTTCCAGCGGAGCGCGTTCGCCAGGCGGTCGCGTCGGGGCGCGTCTCACAGCTCCACCGCGGCGACCGCTACGCCGACGAGGGCGACACCTTCGAGATAGACGGCGACCGCTTCGAGGTGGTTTCGGTGACCGAGCGAACGCTGGGCGACCTGACTGACGAGGACGCCCGGGCGGAGGGGTCGGAGGATTTGGACGCGTACCGGGAACGGCTGGACCGCGCGCACGAGAACTTCGAGTGGGACGACGACGCGACGGTGTACCGCCACCGGTTCGAGCGCGTCGAGTGAGGACGCTAGCGTCGTTCGGCCAGTTCCGAACGCAGGTCCGCGACGTCCATGTCTTTCATCGCCAGCAGGACGAGCAGGTGGTAGACGATGTCGGCGCTCTCGTGGGCTATCTCCTCGCGGTCGTCGTCTTTGGCGGCCAGCACGAGTTCGGTGGTCTCCTCTCCCAGCTTCTCCAGGACGGCGTTCTGGCCCTTCTCGTGGGTGAAAAGCGATGCGGTGTAGGAGTCCTCCGGCAGCGTCTCCTTTCGGTCCTCGATGACGGCGAAGAGGTCGTCGAGCACGTCGTCGGTCGGCGTCCCGTCGGCGTCTCGCCGCCCCGTCATGGACCGATCTCGGCGACGTCCCGGATGTCCTGGAGGTCGTCGAACTGCGCGCGCGACTGACGGCCGTCCTCGAACACTTCCTCGGCCACCTCGACGTTCGCCCCGGTGCGCGCCGCGAGCGCGAGCGAGTCGCTCGGTCGGGCGTCGATGACCGTCTCGCCCCGCGGCGTCTGGACGTGCAGCTCGGCGATGTACGTGTGGTTGGAGAGTTCGCTGACGACGACGCGCTCGACGCGCCCGCCGAGTTCCTCCATCACGTCCAGCAGGAGGTCGTGCGTGAGCGGGCGTCCGATGTCCTCTGCTTCCATCCCCCGGGCGATGCTGACGCCTTCCTCCAGGCGGATGAAGATGGGCAACACGTCGTCGTCGTCGTCTGGTGCGAGCACCACGATGGGCTGTGGCCCCTCGTCGGTCACGGCCACGCGCACCGCGTCGATTGTCACGTCCATAGCGCAATCGTCGGTCGCCATCGTCAAAAACTTGCTCACCCTCCGTCGAATCCCTCTCCGAGTTCCCCTCGTCCCTGCTCCTACCGGAGCATCCTTCCGGGATGCGACCGTATCTACGTCCATGTCGGAGACCAATCGGAAGTTCCTGCTGGCGAAGCGCCCCGAGGGGAAACCGGACCGCGACACGTTCGACCTGGTCGAAGCGGACGTGCCGGACCCGGGACCGGGCGAGGCGCTGGTTCGAACGCTCTACCTCTCGGTCGACCCCTACATGCGCGGTCGGATGGACGCCGGCGAGTCGTACGCCGAGCCCTGGTCGGTCGGCGAACCCCTCAAGGGGGGCGTTGTCGGCGAGGTCGTCGCGTCGAACGGTGCGGACGTCGAGGAGGGCGACGTGGTGACGGGCAACCTGGAGTGGGCCGACTACGTCACCGCGCCGGGGACCGACCTCCAGCCCGTGAACCCCGACCTCGCGCCCATCTCGACCGCGCTCGGCGTGCTCGGGATGCCGGGACGGACCGCTTACTTCGGCACGCGCGAGGTGGCCGAACCGAAGGCCGGGGACACGTTCGTCGTCACCGGGGCGGCGGGCGCGGTCGGCTCCGTCGCGGGCCAGATAGCCAAGCTGTCCGGCGCGCGCGTCGTCGGGTTCGCCGGCTCCGACGAGAAGGTCTCGTTCCTCGAAGACGACCTCGGCTTCGACGCCGGAATCAACTACAAGGACACCGACGACTACCGTGCCGCGCTCGACGATGCGGCTCCGGACGGCGTCGACGCCTACTTCGACAACGTCGGCGGCGAGATAACTGACGCCGTCTTCTCGAAACTCAACGTCGACGCCCGGGTCGCGGTCTGCGGCCAGATATCGCTGTACAACGCCGAGGAGATGCCGACGGGGCCCCGAAAGCTCCCGAAACTGATCGAGACGCGAGCGCGAGTGCAGGGATTCCTCATCGGCGACTTCGCGCCACGATTCGGTGAGGCGACTCGGAAGCTCGGACGGTGGGTCTCCTCGGGCGACGTCGAGTACCGCGAGACCATCACGGAGGGCCTGGAGAACGCTCCCGACGCCTTCCTCGGACTGTTCGAGGGCGAGAACATCGGTAAACAGCTCGTGAAGGTCGGCGAACGCGAGGCGTAGGTTCGTCGACGGAACGGCGAAAAGAGCACGTGGGCGACGCGTTACTTGTTGCGCAGGTGGATACGGTCGTCGTCGATGCGGTCGACGTGTTCGTTCCGCACCTCGTGGCTGTCGTCGGAGTCGCCCCAGCCGAGCATCGATTTGACCTTATCGGTCAGGTCCGCGTCGTCGTCTCGGTCTACTCGGGCGTTGCCGTCGTTGACGTTCGTGACGCGGCCGATGCGGGTACCGTCGCTGGTGACGACCGACTTGTCGACGTCGTCGGAGTTGATGTCTCGTGCCATTGCGTCTTACATTATCGTCCCTTCTCCTCTAACCGTGCTGGTTGCGTGTGCCAGCACCTGCTGTAGACGCTCCGGAGACGGCCCGAATCCCCTCGATTCGGTCGACCGGGTGACTCGGCGACGGCCTGGAGCCTCCGTCCGAGCGTGACCTCGGTCCGTTTTCCCTCTCCGTCGCCCGTAATCCGACGGACGACGCCGAACCGACGCCGACGTATCGGGATTCGACGTGAACTGCAGTTCTCCCAACGACTTTGTGGCGTCCGTCCGACGGGAATCGCATGATCGTCGTCCAGACGAGCATCCCGGTAGCATCGGACCGCCGCGACGAAGCGCTCGAAGTGATAGCCGCCCTCGTCGAGCGGTCACGGGAGGAGGACGGCGTCGTCGACTACCGGGCGACGACTGACCTCCAGGACCCCGACGTGGTTCGGTTCTTCGAGCGCTACGAGGACGAGACGGTGCTGGAGGCGCACGTGCGGACGGACCACTACCGGGCGTTCGTGGCGGACCTTCCGGACCTGACCGACGGTCGACTCGAAACCGTCCGGTTCGAACTCGACGAGGAACCGGAGGTAGTTCGGTTCGACGCCGCAGAGGCGAGCCTTCCCGACGCGGAGGGTGCCGAGAGGGCGTAAGAGCGCGTTTCGACCGCCGGGCAGCGATTCGATACAGCGTAGTTCGGTTTATCCGGGGTGCGACGCTCCGTCGGCGTCGCTCTCGGTGCCGACGTATCCCGTGCGAAACGTCTAGACGCGCAGCTGGGGATGGTGAGAGAACGGTCGAGAACGAGGGAACCGTTACTTCCCGCGGCCCTTGTCCTTCGTGTTGCTGGGCCGGGTGTGCTCGGTACCCTTGCCGCGCTGCTGGAGTCCCCGGTTGCCCTTACCGGCGCTGGTCAGGCCGCGGAACGCGCGCCCGCGGTGACTGTCGTCGCAGATCCAGTTGAGGTCGTCGTCGTTCTGGATGGCCGGGTGCTCGGGGTCGAGCAGAATCACTTCGTGCCACTTCTGGCTACCGTCCTCGCCGACCCAGTAGGAGTTCAGCACGCGGAGGTTGGGGAACTTGCGGCTGACCCGCTCCTCGGCGATGCGCTGGATGTTCTTGCGTCGACCGATGCGGTTGACGCCCTGGCGCTTGGACCGCCGGCCGGCCTTGAACCGCTGCTTGCGCGCGCCGCCCTTGCGGACGCTGGCGCGCGCGACGACGACGCCCTGCTTGGCCTTGTAGCCGAGTTCGCGGGCGCGGTCGAGCCGGGTCGGGCGGTCGATGCGCTCGATAGCGCCCTGGTCGCGCCACTCCTGTTTGCGCTGCCACTGGAGTTCGGCGAGCTTGCCGTCGTCCGGGTCCTTCCATGCATCTCGGATGTGCGAGTAGAAGCTCTTTGCCATGGTTATCACCACGGGCGTTGGATGGTTCAGCGAGTTCGGCGCGAACGCCTCCCGCGGTTCGAGACCGCGTACGCCACATTCCGACCTGCGTTCGCAGGCGCCCGCTGGTGCCCGTCGTCCCAGCGAGTCGTTCGTTCGTTTACCGTCTCGGGCTTTAAGGCCTTCGTCTTCCCGCCGAACCGGTCCCAACGGTTCGTCGCCGTTTCGGCGCTGTTGTCGCTAGCGGTCCCGGTCGCGTTGGTTTCTGAAACCGGCCAGAAACCCCAAACGTCTCCCCGTCGAAATACGACTATGAATCGAATACTACTATACAGAATCGCCGAATCGGAGGGTCGCTGATGGCCGTCCTCGAACTCGCAATCGCGTTCTTTGTCCTCGCGATAATCGCCGGTGCGCTGGGCGCCGGTGGCGTCGCCGGGATGTCGATGGATATCGCCAAGTGGCTGGTAATCGTCTTCCTCGTGCTGGCGATCGTCTCAATGGTCCTCTGAGAAGTCGCGGACCGTCTCGAACTCGCCGCCGGCGATTCCCGCGGCGAGCGCCGCCGCGTCCACCCCCGGAACGCGCCCGGGGTACTTCCGCTGGAAGTAGCCGACGACGTTGGACACGTCGCGTTCGAGGAACTCGTCGGCGTTCTCGTGGTCCGTGTCGACGGCCTGGGGCCAGTCGAAGATCGTGATGCCGTCGCTGGCGACGAAGACGTTGTACTCGCTCATGTCGGCGTGGACGTAGCCGAGTTCGTACGCCTTCGCCATCTCGCGGAGGATCAGGTCCAGGACGGGGACGACCTGTTCGTCCTCGAACTTCGCCCGGGCCAGTTCCACGCCGTCTATCTTCTCCATCACGATAGCGTGCCGGTTGTGGTCCACCGGCCGGGGAACGCTGACGTCCGGATAGAGCGCCTCCAGAGCGCCGTGTTCGCGCTCGGCGGCCTTCCGCGCGGTGTAGAGCCAGGAGACGTGCTCCCGGTCGGACGTGTAATCGCGCTCTTTCATCACTTCGCGGAAGTTGGTGTACCCCTCGCGGTGGTACTTCAGCGCCAGCGGGCGGAACGACTGCACCTCGTACACGTCGCTCTCCTTGCCGACACCGAGCGGCGAGCCGACGCCGTCGATGGTGTCCCGTTCGGCGAACGTGTGCAGCGCCAGCGCGTCGTACCCCTCGAATTTGAGCGTGTACCCCTCGTACTGGATGGTCTGCCGTTCGAGTAGCTCCCGGTCGAGACACCGGTCCAGCCGGTAGTCCACCTCCTCGGGCGTGAGCCGCGAGAACTCCGGTATCTTGCTCTTCTGGACCCACTCGCTGAAGCGCATCCCCTGCTCGACGCCCGACAGGAGGTGGAAGTCCTCCGCCTCCAGGTCCGCCATCTCGGGGGCGACGTTCCGCACCATCGCTTCCCGGTAATCGCCCGTCGCGTAAGGCGCTTGCGACCCCGAACGGCGTTGCCGTCGGAGACGTCGTTCCCGGGACGACTCGCGTCCTCGGAGGGCCGCCGTGCGTGCGCCGTGCGTGCACGCGTCAGACGAGCGTCATCCAGAGGGGAAAGATAATTAATCTGCGTTTGTAAAAGAAGGCCCAAGGATGGACTCCATTGTCGAAGACGCCATTGAGGAGGCTGAGGGGGAGCAACAGCCGCCCCAGCAGTCACAGATGGGTGGTGGCACGGACGCGAAGAAAGACCCCTCGCCCTCGGGGGCGATGACGGACGAAGAACTGAAAGACGTCCTCCAGGATCTCCAGACGAACATCACGGTCGTCGGCTGTGGCGGTGGTGGCGGGAACACCGTCAACCGGATGGCCGAAGAGGGCATCCACGGCGCGACGCTGGTCGCCGCGAACACGGACGTCCAGCATCTGGTCGAAATCGAGGCAGACCAGAAGATTCTGATGGGCGAGCAGAAGACGAACGGCCGCGGCGCGGGGTCGCTCCCGCAGGTCGGCGAGGAGGCCGCCCTCGAGAGCCAGGAGGAGATTTACGACGCCATCGAGGGCTCGGACATGGTGTTCGTCACGGCCGGTCTCGGCGGCGGCACGGGCACCGGAAGCGCTCCGGTCGTCGCCAAGGCGGCCCGCGAGGCCGGCGCGCTCACCATCGCCATCGTCACGACGCCGTTCACCGCGGAGGGCGAGGTCCGGCGCACCAACGCCGAAGCCGGCCTGGAGCGTCTCCGGGACGTGAGCGACACGGTCATCGTCGTCCCGAACGACCGCCTGCTCGACTCGGTCGGTAAACTCCCCGTCAAGCAGGCGTTCAAGGTCGCCGACGAGGTGCTGATGCGCTCGGTGAAAGGCATCACGGAACTCATCACCAAGCCCGGCCTCGTCAACCTCGACTTCGCCGACGTTCGCACCGTCATGGAGAAGGGCGGCGTCGCCATGATCGGACTCGGCGAGTCCGACTCCGACCAGAAGGCCCAGGACTCGGTGAAGTCCGCGCTGCGCTCGCCACTGCTCGACGTGGACATCAGCGGTGCGAAGTCCGCCCTCGTCAACGTCACCGGAGGTAACGACATGGCCATCGAAGAGGCCGAGGGCGTCGTCGAGCAGATTTACGACCGCATCGACCCCGACGCGCGCATCATCTGGGGGACCTCCATCGACGAGGAACTCGAGGGGACGATGCGGACGATGATAGTCGTCACCGGCGTCGAGTCGCCCCAGATATACGGCCGCAACGAGGCCGAGCAGGCCCAGCAGGCCAAGAGCAACGGCGAAGACATCGACTACGTCGAGTAACCGCAACCCAGTCTCTGACTTCGTTCTATCGCGCTCTCGTCGTTCGACGGTCCGCGACGACTCGCCAGCAGTCGCAGGTCCGACGACCGGAGGTAGTTCCGCTGGCAGCGCCCGGTCCTCGACACCGACCGCTCGCGCGAGATTTCCGACGAGCGTCTGCGCTGGCCGCGTCTCTCGTCAGCGATCCGACTACCTTGGAAAGATAGAAAACCCCGCATGGCCAAGTGGGGGTAACATGGACGTCAAACTCGACCTCTCGTCGTACGTTCGCGTGCTCAAACTGGCGAGCACGCCATCGTGGAACGAGTTCTCGAAGATATCGAAGATCGCCGGCGCGGGCATCATCCTCGTCGGCCTCCTCGGCTTCGTCATCGCCGCCGTCATGAGCTTCCTTCCGACATAACCATGGGCATCTACGCAGTCAAAACCACGGCCAGCCAGGAACGCACCGTCGCGGACATGATAATGAACCGCGAGGAGGAGGACATACACGCCGCCCTCGCGCCCGACTCGCTGACGAGCTACGTGATGGTCGAGGCGGACGACGACGGCATCCTGTCGCGCGTGCTCGACGAGATTCCCCACGCCCGGAGCATCGTCCCCGGGAACAGCGACATCTCGGAGGTCGAGCACTTCCTCTCGCCGACGCCGGACGTCGAGGGTATCGCGGAGGGCGACATCGTCGAACTCATCGCCGGCCCGTTCAAGGGCGAGAAGGCGCAGGTCCAGCGCATCGACGAGGGCAAAGACCAGGTCACCGTCGAACTGTACGAGGCGACGGTTCCGATTCCGGTCACCGTGCGCGGCGACCAGATTCGCGTGCTGGACTCGGAAGAGCGCTGACGCGCTCTTCGGCTCCCGCTCGCTTCGCTCGCGGGAACAGCGAGGAGCGGTGAACGAAGCGAACCGCTCCTCGGAACGGCGATAACGCGGCACACCAGTTCTCGGACACGCAGACCGCGTAGCCGCGCACACCGGAGACGTATCCGGACGGTTCTCCGTCAGTCGCGGGCGTGGACGGTGAACTCCAGCGCGTTGACGAGGTAGTGAGCGACGACGACCACCGGCAGGCTCTCGGTCAGGACGAACACGGCGGCGAGCGCGCCGCCGAGCAGGCCGGTCACCAGGATTCCGCCCGGACCCTGTGCGCCGTGGCCGAGCGCGAACGCCACCGTCGACCCGGCGGCGAGCAGCCACGGCGAGACGCCGAATCCGGCCGCGAACGCGCCGATGAGCGCGGCGCGAAAGAGCAACTCCTCGAACCCCGCGATGATGGGGAGGACGAGGAAGAGGAGGACGAACCACCCGCGCGCCGAGTCCGGCGTGAGTAGTTCGCGCATCCCCTCGGCGTAGTCGATGCCGAGAGCGTCGGCCACGTGCTGGCCGAGTTCGTTCGCGGCGAACAGCGCGACGCCGATCGCGACGCCGAGGGCGAGCGTCCGGAGCGTCACCGTCCCGACGCCGAGCGCGCCGGGCGGAACGGAGCCGATCCACGCCGCCGCGACCAGCACCGCACCGAAGAGGCCCTGGCTGACCGCGACGTTCACCAGCAGCAACTCGGGCGTGAGCGTCTCGCGGTCGCCGGTCGCCTCCCGACCGGTTTCGCCGTTACCGGTCGGTCGGTCGTCGCCCGCCTCGTCGTCGCTCGTCGGCGGCTCGCCCGCTACGGTTCCGGCTTCGCGCGCCGGTGCGCCGGTCCCGCCGGGAGAGTCGCCGTCGTGGGGCTCCGGCGCGGAGAGCGACGACTGGGAGGCCCGCGCGAGCGCGACCAGCATCGCGAGCACGAGGAGCGTCACCCCGGCGAACGACTTCCACTGCGGTGCCGGCATCGTGACCTTCTTTCTCACGGGCGGCGAAAAGACGTCCGGCTTCGGTCACGGGCGGGGGCGTCGTAGTGGCACCGTGGTTTCTGAGCACCCGGGTTCGACGGCTCGTCGTCCTCAGCGGCGATCGACGACGGTGAGGAGGCCGGTCGTCGCGTTGCTCTGTGAAACAGTTCGCATCGAACGGAGCGTCCGCTGACGGTCTGTCGAAATCGAAAAGGAAAAGCGGCGATTCGAACGTGTCGGCTACTGCGGACTGGGGTTGCCGTGGCCCGACGAACCGCTGCTGATGTCGTGTTCGAGGGCGCTCCCGGTGATGTTCTTCAGGCGGTCGACGAGGCTGTCCTGCTCGGGTTCGCCCGCGAGGGCGACCTCCAGGACCTCGCTGATGTGGCTGACGGGGATGATCTCTATCATCTCCTCGTACTCCTCCTCTATCATCACGTCCTGCTCGTTGGCCTTCGGGATGATGACCCTGTCGAGGCCGGCCTTCGCGGCCGCCTCTATCTTGTGGGTGACGCCGCCGACGGGGAGCACGTCGCCCCGGACCGACAGCGAACCGGTCATGGCGAGGCTCTGGTCGATGGGGGCGTCCTCCAGCGCGCTGATGACCGCGGTGGCGACCGTGATGGACGCCGAGTCGCCGTCGACGCCCTGCTGGCCGGCCTGGACGAACTGGATGTGGACGTCCTTCTCGCTCAGGTTCTCGTCGCTGTACTTCTTGATGATGGCGGAGACGTTCTGCACGGACTCCTCGGCCATCTCCTTGAGCTGGCCGGTGGCGATGACCTCGCCGGGACCCTGGCTGGGCGTGACCTCGGCCATCACGGGCAGCATGATGCCGGAGTCTTCGCCCATCACCGCCAAGCCGTTGACGCGGCCGACGACCTCGCCCTGCGAGACGGTCATCTCGTAGTCCTTGCGGCGCTCGATCATGTCGTCAGCGATCTGCTGTTCGATAGAGCGCGAGCGGCGCTTGGCCTGCAGGACGTGGTCGCGCGTCGTGAACTCGGCGTCCTCGGCGCGAGCGATGTCGCCCGCGACCCGGACGAGTCCGCCGAGGTCACGCAGTTTGAGCGTGAGGTGGTCCTTGCGCCCGGCGCGACGCTGGGCCTCGAGGATGACCTCCTCGATGGCGTCCTCGTCGAAGTGGGGCAGGCGACCGTCCTTCTCGACTTCCTGGGCGATGAACCGCGCGTACTTGCGGCGCATCTCCGGCGTGTCGTCGATGGTGTCGTCCATGTACACCTCGTACCCGTACCCCTTGATGCGCGAGCGGAGCGCGGGGTGCATGTTCTCCATCGCGTCGAGGTTGCCGGCCGCGACCATGACGAAGTCCGTCGGGACGGGTTCGGTCTGGACCATGGCACCCGAGGAGCGCTCGGACTGCCCCGTGATGCCGAACTCGCCCTCCTGGATGGCCGTCATCAGCTTCTGCTGGCTGCGGATGTCGAGCGTGTTGATCTCGTCGACGAACAGCACGCCCTTGTTGGCCTTGTGGATGGCGCCCGGTTCGACGCGGTCGTGGGACGGCGTCTCCATGCCGCCGGACTGGAACGGGTCGTGGCGGACGTCGCCCAGCAGTGCGCCGGCGTGCGCGCCGGTCGCGTCCTCGAACGGCGCGCTGGTCACGTCGCTGTTGTTGACCAGCAGGTTCGGAATCATGGCGTCCGACCCGCGCGAGCCGTAGCGGAACGCGAGGTAGATGACGCCGGCCGCGAGGATGCCCAGAAGTGGACGCTGGGCGATGAGGAGGGCGTACCCCACCACGATGGCGATGATGACCCACATGAGGAACGAGCGCATCTGGTTGCGCTTGCGGGCTTCCTCCTTGTGGGCGTCGATTATCTGTTCGCCCTTTCCGGCGGGGACCGTCCGAACTTTCGGCTCGTTCCCGTCGTCGGGATTGTGGTAGACGAGCACGTCCTGCAGGTCCTCCTTCGGGAGGAGCTCGCTCATCGCCTTGGCCAGCATCGACTTCCCGGTCCCGGGGGTGCCGATCATCATCACGTGGCGGCGCTGCTTCGCCGCCTTCAGGACCACGTCTCGGGCGTGGTCCTGGCCGATGACCTGGTCGACCAGTCGGTCGGGGATGTCGATCTCGTCGGTGCTCTCGATTTCGAGCCCACCGAGCAGGTCGTCCTCGGCGACCTCTTCGTCGACGTCGGCGTCGATGTCGCTGCCGAGTTCCTCGCCGAACTCCTGCTCGGTTTCTTGCTCCGATGGCGGAGCTTCGGTGTCGTTGCTCATAGAAATCGCTTCGTCGTATACGATTTGAGGGCTGGCGAACTGATATACTTTCTCCCTCCGGTCGACCCTACCGGTCCTGACAGACGAGCGTAAGGGCCGCCAACGACGACGTTACGGGCAGGCTAACGACTCGTCAGCCTTATTAAAGCACCGTACGACTTCCCGCGTATGACCCGCGGCTTCTACATCGGTCGCTTCCAGCCCTATCACAACGGCCACCAGAGCGTGGTCGAGAACATCGCCGAGGAGGTCGACGAACTCGTGGTCGGCATCGGCAGCGCCGGGGACTCCCACTCGCGTCACGACCCGTTCACGGCCGGCGAGCGCATCATGATGATAACGAAGTCGCTCGTTGACCTCGACCTCGTCACCTACGCCGTCCCCATCGAGGACCTGGACCGCAACTCCGTCTGGGTGAGCCACGTCCAGAGCATGAGCCCGGACTTCGACGTCGCCTACTCGAACAACCCGCTCGTCATCCGGCTGTTCCGTGAGGCGGGCGTCGAGGTGCGTCAGTCGCCGATGTTCAACCGCGGCGTTCTGGAGGGGACCGAGGTCCGCGAACGCATGGTCGAGGGAGAGGACTGGGAGCGACTCGTCCCGGACGCCGTCGTCGAGGTCGTCGAGGAGATAGATGGTATCGACCGCATCCAGCAGGTCAGCGACTCCGACGCGAACGGGGAGTGAACGCGGTCCGCTTCGTCCCGGTGCGAGGAGAACCGATTAGGCGCAGGCGTCCGAACCGCCGCCCATGATAACGCTCGCTTCCGACTTCGGCACGCCGTACCCCGCGGCGATGAAAGGCGTGATGCTCCGACGGACCGACGCCCGACTCGTCGACGTGGCCCACGACTTTCCCCGGCAGGACGTGCGCGCCGCCGCCTTCTGGCTCCGCGAGGTCCTGCCGCAGTTCCCGCCCGCGGTCCACCTTGTCGTCGTCGACCCCGGCGTCGGCACCGACCGCGCAGCGCTCGCGGTGCGGGCGGGCGACCACGCCCTCGTCGGCCCGGACAACGGCGTCCTGGTGCCGGCGGCCCGCGAACTGGCCGACGAGTCCGGCCTCGACGCGTTCGAGGTGGACGACGAGGACGCGGCGAGTTCGACGTTCCACGGTCGGGACGTGTTCGCTCCCGCCGCGGCGCGAGTCCACGAGGTCGGCGTCGACGCTCTCTCCGATCTCGACGGGGTCGCGCCGACCGACGAGTTCGTCGACCTGCGGTTCCCCGACCCCGTCGTCGGCGACGACGAGGTGACCGGCGAGATTCTCGCGGTGGACGACTTCGGCAACGCCGTCACGAACGTGCCCGGCGGGTTCGTCGACGGCGCGGACGAGGCGGCCGTGAACGGCGAGCGAGCGCCGGTCGCGCCGTCCTACGCCCACGTCGAGGCGGGCCAGCGACTCGTCACGGTGGGGAGTCACGGCAACGTCGAACTGGCGGTGAACCGCGGCCGGGGCGACGAGGCGTTCGCCGTCGCGCCGGGGGACGCGGTTCGACTGGAGACGTAGTCGGCCTACCGCACTTCGTCCCGGGCCGCCGCCAGCGCCGGGCCGAAGGCGACGAAGACGATGCCGGTCCAGAGGACGGCGAACACGAGCGCGCCGCCCTGCTGGTTCACCAGATAGCTCCCGAACGCCGTCCCGGCGTCCGGGTCGTACTGGTTCACGACGACGTAGAACGCGCCGATGGTGGGCACGTTCGCGACGAACATCGACGCGACGACGGCGAGCAGGTCGCGGGCCGGTCGCCACTCCGACTGCCAGTTCTCCGAGGCGAAACGAGACATGGGAGTGGCCTGCCGCCGCAGGGACAAAACGGTTGATACCGAGGCGTCGCCGGGACTGCGACGGCGGCCCACCGACCGAGACGGTCGCCGACCACGACCGAGACGGTCCGCCAACCATTAAGACTCGCCCACGCGCACTGAGAAGTATGTTCGACGCGGACGACTTGGAGGAGATACGCCGGGGGAAAGAGCAGTGGAAGGCGGAGACGCTCGAACCGACGCTGGAACGGTTCGGCGAGCGCAAGGAGGAGTTCGAGACCGACACGGGCGGCCAGACCGTCGAACGGCTCTACACGCCCGACGACGTCGCCGACTCGGAGTACGACGAGGACCTCGGATTCCCCGGCGAGAACCCGTACACGCGCGGCGTCTACCCGACGATGTACCGCGGTCGGCTGTGGACGATGCGCCAGTACGCCGGGTTCAGCACGGCCGAGGAGACCAACGAACGCTACCACTACCTCATCGACGAGGGCCAGACCGGCCTCTCCGTCGCCTTCGACCTGCCGACCCAGATGGGGTACGACTCCGACGACGAGATGGCCGCGGGCGAGGTCGGGAAGTCCGGCGTCGCCATCGACTCGCTCGCGGACATGGAGACGCTGTTCGACGGCATCCCGCTGGACGAGGTGAGCACGTCGATGACCATCAACGCGCCCGCCTCCGTCCTGCTGGCGATGTACGTCGCCGTCGGCGACGAGCAGGGCGTCGACCGGGAGGAGCTTCGGGGCACCATCCAGAACGACCTGCTGAAGGAGTACATCGCCCGGAACACGTACATCTACCCCCCGGAGCCCTCGATGCGGATCATCACCGACATCTTCGAGTTCTGCGCCGAGGAGACGCCGAAGTTCAACACCATCTCCATCTCCGGCTACCACGTCCGCGAGGCGGGAGCGACCGCCGCACAGGAGCTCGCGTTCACGCTCGGCAACGGCATTGAGTACGTCGAGGCCGCCATCGACGCGGGCCTCGACGTCGACGAGTTCGCTCCCCAGCTCTCCTTTTTCTTCAACGCCCACAACGACATCTTCGAGGAGGCCGCCAAGTTCCGCGCCGCCCGCCGCATGTGGGCCGAGATAATGGAGGAGCGGTTCGGTGCCGACGACCCCAAGTCCAAGCAACTGAAGTTCCACACCCAGACCGCCGGGTCGACGCTGACCGCCCAGCAGATAGAGAACAACGTCGTCCGGGTCGCCTACCAGGCGCTGGCCGCCGTGCTCGGCGGCACCCAGAGCCTCCACACGAACGGCAAGGACGAGGCGCTGGCGCTGCCGACCGAGGAGAGCGTCCGCACCGCGCTCCGCACCCAGCAGATTCTCGCCCACGAGTCGGGTGCCGCAGACACCATCGACCCCCTGGCCGGGAGCTACTACGTCGAGAGCCTCACCGACGACCTCGAAGCGGAGGCGTTCAACATCCTCGACACCGTCGACGACAAGGGCGGCATGCTGTCGGCCATCGAACAGCAGTGGGTCCAGCGCCAGATACAGGACGTCGCCTACGAGCGCCAGCAGGAGATAGAGGAGGGCGAACGGATAATCGTCGGCGTCAACGAGTTCGAGAGCGAGGACGAGGAGAAGGAGATGGACATTCAGGAGGTCACCGAGGAGGACGAACGGCGCCAGATAGACCACCTGAACGAGGTCAAGGCCGAGCGCGACGACGAGGAAGTGACGGCGACGCTCGACGCGCTCCGGGACGCCGCCGAGGGCGACGACAACCTGATGCCGTACATCGTCGACGCCGTGAAGGCGTACGCGACGGTCGGCGAGATATGCGGCGTGCTCCGGGACGCGTTCGGCGAGTACCGCCCCGGCGGAGCGGTGTGAACCGACTCCCGTCGCAGTAGTTCAGTCCAGTTCGCGCCGCCCTGCGACGTTCAGCGTCGCCGCCTACGTGGGCAGGGCGGGGAGCACCGTCTCGATGGGGCCGCGGTTGAACGTCTCGAACAGCTCCTGCAGTTCGGTTATCGTCGCCTCGTCCGTCCCCCTCGTCCGGAGGTCGTCGGGCGCGATTCGGGGCGGGTACGGCACCGAGTCGACGAACGCCTCGGTCGTCTCGTGCGCTCGCTCGCAAGCGCGGTCGAATGCCGGCGACTCGAACGCGGGTTCGAGGTCGTCCCACGCCGTGCGGAGGTACGCCGGCCACTGCGCGAGACAGCGGTAGATGCTCGGCAGGTCGTCGTCCAGGCCGTGGAACGCTCGAACGCCGCCGGCGGTGTCGGCGAGTTCCGCCGGCACGTCGTCGACCATCGTCGGCGAGCGGCCCCGGTCGCGGTCGAGCCAGGCGGGCATCGGTTCGGTCGCCGCCGCTCGCTCGTCGTCCCCGTCGCCGACCGGGTCGCCCCGCAGCGACCGGTCGACGACCTCGAACAGCACCGCGAGGCGCGGCGCGACGACGTCGAAGGTCTCCGCCTGCCCGGCGAGTTCCCGGAACTCGGCGGGTTCGAGACCGAGTTCGGCGCGCCGATAGCGGGGCAGGTCCCGGTCGCCGCTCTCGACCGCCGAGAGGACTGCGTCCCGGTACGCGACGGAGTACTGCCCGAACGCGCGCGTCGTGAACGTCGGCTTCACCTGCCCCACAGGTACCGGGTGAGTTCCGGGTCGTTGGCCATCAGCGTCCGGAAGATTCAGTTGACCACGGGCGCGTGGAACGTCGCGCGAACGTCGTCGTACACCCCGGCTCGCCACCCCGTTGCCTGGCTCTCGTACAGCTGTCGGTCGGTGTCCATGCAGGGTGTGCGGCGAGGAGGTCAATCAGTCTTTTCGCGCGACGGTCTGGCCCGGCGGAATCGGTCGGGTCGCCACCGAAAACGGTGGTCGTACTAGAGTGCCTTGACCCACCCCGGAATCGACGCCATGCCCTCTTTGTCCTCCCAGCCGTGCTCGCGGAGGTACTCCTCCAGCGTCGTGAACTCGAAGCCGAACGTCTCCTCGAGCGCGTCGACGTCGGCGTCGTAGCCGACCTCGTTGAACCACTCACACATGACGGTGAACTCCTCGCCGAAGTCGTCGTAGGCGTCCTCGATGGGGACGTGGTACGGCTCCACGTCGACGCCGGTGACCTCCGACAGCACGTCGGCCGTCTCGGCCAGCGTCTTCTCGTCGCCCGCGAGTTCGAACCGTTCGCCGACGAACTCGTTGGGGTTCTCGAAGGCGGCCGCCGCGGCGCGTCCGACGTCGTCCACGTCGACCATCTGGAGCGAGACGCCCTCCTCCAGCGGGAGGGCGACGGTCCCGTCCTCCACGACGTCCTCCGCGAAGGCCTCGAAGTTCTGGAAGAAGAACACGGGCTGGAGGACCGTCATCGGAAGGTCGAGGTCCTGGGCGTGCCGTTCGATCTCCCAGGCCGAGTCGAAGTGCGGAATGCTGGTGTCGCGTTCGTGGCTTCCGACGCCGCTGTAGACGAAGTGGTCGACGCCCTCCTCGTCGGCGACCTGGGCGAGGTTCTTGCCCTGACGGACCTGTGCGTCGTAGCCCTGCGTCCAGAAGTTCGTCACCGCGAACACCGCGTCGGCGTCCGCGACGTGGGACCGGAACGACTCCTGGTCGTTCAGGTCGCCCTCGACCATCGTCACGCCGCGGTCGGCGAGTGCCCGCGCCGCGTCGCCGTCGGCGTCGCGGGTCAGTCCGCGAACGTCGAACTCCGTATCGGACGCGAGCAGGTTGTCCACGACCGCGCCGCCCTGATTTCCGGTCGCGCCCGCGACGAGGACGCGCGTTCGCTCGGCGGTCATCGTTACGCCCACCCCCGCGCGCCGGTGACGGAATCGGCGTGCGATGCGACCGTTCTCGTATCGACTCCGGAGAGTGCTCTCATTGCGCTAGTCGGTTCGCTCCGGAACCGCTTGTACGCTATGTGACGCCGACACAACCACGTAACAGAGATGTTAGCGGGCGGCCATCGCGCCGATAGCAGTCGCTCAGAGCAAAGCCAGCAACTCGTCGACGTCCCGCTCGGCGTTGAAGACGTGAACGGACGCTCGCACGGCCCCCTCGGGATACGGCAGCGCGCGAATCGTGATCCCCGCCTCGTCGGCGCGTTCGACGAACGCCTCCGGGTCGTCGACTTCGAACGTCACCAGTCCGGACTCGTACTCGCGGGGACTCAGCAGGCGAGCGTCCCCGGCCGCGGCGATGCCCTCCTTGAGCTGGTCCGTCAACCGCTCGATGCGGCCCTCGATGGTGTCGTAGCCGAGCTCTTCGACGACGTCGATGGCCTCCCGGAGGCCGGCGTACGGCGCGGGCGAGACGGTCCCCACTTCGAGGCGGTGGGCGCCGGGTTCGTAGGCGTACTCCTCGGCGTTGGGGTCCTCGACGCTCCGGTAGCCGACGTGTGCGGGTTCGAGGTGACGCTCCGCGCCCTCGGCCACGTGGAGGAATCCGGCGCCGAACGGTCCGAGCAGCCACTTGTGGCCCGCGCCGGCGACGAAGTCCGCTCCCCAGTCGGTCACGTCGACCGCCATCTGGCCGGGGCACTGGACCGCGTCCACGAGCACGAGCGCGCCGGCGTCGTGTGCGACGTCGACGACGTCGGTGACCGGGAGCAGCGTCCCGTGCGTCCAGGTCAGCGAACTCAGACAGACGAGCTTCGCGCCCTCGACCGCCTCCCGCATCGCGTCGACGTCGAGGCGACCGCCCTCGGTCTCGACCACCTCGACCCGAACGTCGTGTCGAGCGAGGCGCTTCCACGGTAGGATGCCCGAGGAGTGTTCGAGGTCGGTTCGGACGACCGCGTCGCCCGGTTCCCAGTCGAGCGCGGCGGCGATGCGGTTGATGCCGTCGGTGGTGCTCTGGGTGAGCGCGATCTCCTCGGCGGTCGCACCGAGGTGGTCCGCGACCGCCTCGCGCGTCCGGTCGAACGCGTCGAACGCCGCGGAGTACATCCCCTCGCCCGCGGGCGCGTCGTACTCCTGATACTCCAGACACGACTCGACCGCGTCCACCACGCGCGTCGGACTCGGTCCGCTCGCGCCGGTGTTCAGATACGTCGTCCGCTCCAGCGCCGGGATGTCCGAACGGAGTTCTGTCGGCGTCACAGTGGGACGGCTCACGTTGCCCCGACGTAATAGCTCCCCGGTTGGTCGCGTCGGCCTCCGGGGGCGGCCGACGCCTCCGCGAGCGACGCGCGACGGTTTCAGGAGAACTATTGTCGGAGCGGCCGTCGGCTCGGATATGCAGCTCGACCACGTCGGCGTCGCCACCGACGACGCCGCGGAACTGGCGGATCTGTACGGCGAACTCTTCGACGCACCGGTCGCCCACGAGGAGGAGTTCGACGGCATGCGCGTCGTCTTCCTTGCGTTCGACGGGGGCTACTTCGAACTGCTCGAACCGATGGAGGACGGGACAATCGCGCGGTATCTCGACCGGAACGGGCCCGGCGTCCACCACGTCGCGCTCCGGACCGAGGACGTAGAGGGCGCGCTCGAAACCGTTCGGGAACGCGGCGTCGAACTCGTCGACGACGAGCCCCGACCCGGCGCGTGGGGCCACGACGTGGCCTTCCTGCATCCGAAGTCGACGGGCGGCGTGCTCGTCGAGTTCGTGGAGCACTGATGGTCGAGACGGCGGGTGAGAGGGAGAGCGCGGCGCGTCGACGCCGCGCGAGGGCGTTCACTTGAAGCGGAACGTCTCGAGGTTCTTCGGCGCGAACGTGCGGATGTTGTGTTCGTGGTACAGCGACGAGGAGAGGTCCTGGGTCGCGGACTCGTCGCCGTGGACGCAGAGCACCTTCTCGGGGCGCGGGTTCATCGTCTTCACGAAGTTCATCAGCCCCTGGCGGTCGGCGTGGCCGGAGAAGCCGTCCACGGTCTCGACGTCCATGTTGAGCGAGAGCGTCTTCCCGCGGCTGCGGCCGTTCAGCGGAATCTCGTCCCAGCCGTTCTGGATGCGGCGGCCGAGCGTCCCCTGGGCCTGGTACCCGACGAACACCATCGTGTTGTCCGGGTCGCTGCCGAGATGTTCGAGCCAGGACATGATGGGGCCGCCGGTGACCATGCCAGACGTGGAGAGCACGATGCACTGGTCGCCGTCGGCGACGTCCTGGCGCTCCTCCTCGCCGCCGTCGATGTGGTTGAACTGGGGCGCGAGGAAGGGGTTCTCGTCCTCGTGGAAGATGCGGTCCCGGAGTTCGTCGCGCAGGTACTCGGGATACGTCGTGTGGATGGCCGTCGCCTCCCAGATCATCCCGTCCAGGTGGACGGGCATCGTCGGGATGTCGCCGCTGCGCATCGCCTCTTCGAGGACGAGCATCATCTCCTGGGACCGGCCGACCGCGAACGACGGGATGACGACCTTGCCGCCCTCCTCGTACGTCTCGTTGATGACCTTCTTCAGGTGGCGCTCGCTGTCCTCCTGGTCGGTCTGGTAGTCGTTGCGACCGCCGTACGTGGATTCGAGGACGAGCGTCTCGACGCGCGGGAAGTCGTTGACCGCGCCGTTGAACAGTCGCGTGTCGGTGTAGTGGATGTCGCCGGAGAACGCGACGTTGTACAGGCCGTCACCGATGTGGAAGTGCGAGACGGCGGAGCCGAGGATGTGGCCTGCGTTGTGGAACGTGAGCTTCACGTCCGGCGCGATGTCGGTCACGTCGCCGTACTCGAGCGGGATGGTGTGCTTGATGGCCTCCCGGACCATCTCGCTGTCGTACGGCGGGGTGCGACCCTCTTTCGCCGCGACGTCGAGGTAGTCCAGTTGCAGCAGTCCCATCAGGTCGCGGGTCGGCTCGGTCGTGTAGATGGGGCCGTCGTAGCCGTACTTGAACAGGAGGGGGATGAGCGCGCTGTGGTCGAGGTGGGCGTGGGTGAGCACGACGGCGTCGATGGTGCTCGGCCCCGCCCCGAGCGCCTCCTCGACCTGGAGGTACGGCACGTCGTCGGAGCCGGGTTTGTCACCGCAGTCGATGAGGATGCGCGTCTCGGGCGTCGAGAGGATGAAGCTCGCGCGTCCGACCTCGCGACAGCAGCCGAGCGTCGTGATGCGAACCCACTCCTCGTCGCTCATCTCCTCGCGGTGTATCTGGCGACCCACCTTCTCGAGGATGGTGCGTCGCTCCTCGCGCTCCTGTTTCAGGAAGTTGCGCACGTTCGACACCGTCGACGATTCGATGGGTGGCGTGCGAACGACTTCGGGCGTCCAGCCGACCTGCTGGGTTATCTCGCGCAGCGTCGACCCGTGCTTCCCGATGACCATCCCGGGCTTCTCGGCCTCGACGACGACTTCGCCGGTGTCGGCGTGGAAGTCCAGGTCGGTCACGCCGGCCTCTTCCGGGACGACGTCCATAATCTCCTCCCGCGCGTCGTCGGGGCGCGAGAGCACGTCCGGGTCCGGACGCACGGTGATGCGCTTGCGAAGCTGGCTCGCCAACTTCCGGATGAGGTCGCCGTTGCGCGCGAACTTCTTCGGGTCGCGCGTGTAGACGACCAGTTCCGGGCCTTCGTACTTGACGTCCGACACTGAGATGTCGCTCGGTAACTCGCTCGTGATCTCTTCTTTGAGGTCCTCGAGTTGTTGTTCTACTTGGCTCATGGTGAGAAAGGTCCACTTCGTCCGTTCGGACAGCGTGTGCTGGAGGGTGTCGTCCGACGCCCATCGAGTCGTCGCAGCCAGCGGTCGACCACTGCACCGTGCAACGGCCTATCACCGTGACCACTACGACTGACAATACAGCACAGCATAGATTGTCTCGGTTTTCCGCGGGATTGCGCGCGAAGCGCGTGGTGTCCTCCCCGGAAGTGTATGGGGAGACGGAGGAAAACCCGCTTAGCAGAACGTAGACGGTGCGGTTATAAAAGCTTTCTCAAAATCCCTAAATCAACCGTGACCGTCGGTTCCCCCATGAACCTCTCGCCCGACGCCGTCGCCGACGAGCGCGACTGGGTCCGCGACCGAACCGAGGTGGTGACGCTCATCAACCGCGTCCGCGCCGACCTCGGCGAGACGTTCGACGTCGACGTCGACGCCGTCACCGAGGCCGCGTATCGCGAGGAGGTCGACGCCGTCTTCGCCGACGGCGACCTCGCCGTCAACGTCGCGGCGCTGGTCGGCCTCCTCAGGGACCTGGACGTCGAGGACGACTACCCCGGCTTCGTGGTCGACGAACTCCTCGGCCGCGAACTCGCCGGGATGCTCGCCGGCAACCAGCCCCTGCGCCTGCTCGGCGAGGCCACCTTCCACTACGCGGATGTTGGCCACCACCCCGACGCCGAGACCGCACCGGACCGCGAGGCGGCGGAACCGGCGGGCGTCGACGACCTGGAGGCCGCGCTCGCCGCGGGGTTCCAGACCCGGCTTCCGGGGTGGGACTGGCGCGAGGAGCAGAGTCCGTTCTCGGTCGAGTAGGCCGGTCACCGTCGCCCGGACCGGTCCCGACGCGGCGGGGCTAGTCCAGTATCGCCGCGTCTCGAAGTCTGCGTCGTCCCAACCGCCGAAAGTCTATCGCCTCCGACCGGACCGACTCGACGGGCACGAACCGGGCGTCCGCGGCGTCGGAATCGGCCGTCGCCTCGCCCTCGGTCGCGGCGCGGTCGACGCGGTAGTTTATCGAGCGACGGTTCGCCCGCGGACCTTCCGACATGACCGTTCCGACGAGTTCCAGGTCGGCGGGGTCCGCGACGAGTCCCGTCTCCTCGGCGAGTTCGCGGGCGGCGGCCTCGCGTGCTGGTTCGTCGTACTCCGGATGGCCAGCCGGGAGGTCCCAGCGACCTGCGTCCCGGCCTCCGGCGCGCCGAATCAACAGCACGCGGTCGTCCTCGCGGACCGTCACGCTCGTCGTCGGTACCGACTGTCGCCACCACGTACGGTCGCAAGACGGACAGTGGTCCCGGTCCCTCCCTTCGAACTCGACGGTCGCCAGTTCGCCACCGCAGTCGGAGCAGTAGTCCGGAGCGACTGCTATCATCGAGTTCGACCGCGCACCGCGTCCCCATCAATTCCAGGTAATTCGATAAGTCTATTCGGCAAGGGTTCGAGCGAGCGCCCGTGCAACACGCGACGCTCTGTTACCCCATCGAGGACGAACGCGTCCTGCTCATCCACAAGAAGCGCGGTCTCGGCGACGGGAAGTACGTCGGTCCCGGCGGCAAGCTGGAGGCGGGCGAGACGCCCCGCGAGTGCGTCGTCCGGGAGGTCGAAGAGGAGGTGGGCGTGACGGTCCGGGGCCCGGAGAAGGTCGGCGAGTTCCGGTTCGTCTTCGGCGACGACCCTCGGATGCACGTTCACGTCTTCCGCGCGTACGACTCTCGAGGGGACGCCGACGGAGACGCCCGAGGCGGACCCCGAGTGGTTCGCGTTCGACGACGTTCCGTACGACGAGATGTGGGACGACGACCGACTCTGGCTCCCTCACCTGTTCGAGGGCGAGACGTTTGAGGGGACGTTTCGCTTCGACGCCGACGGCGAAGAGATGGTCGACCACGAACTGACGTTCGGTGTGGCACTCTGACGCGACGACCGTCCGTCGCCGGCCCCTCGTCGCGTCCTCTAGCGCCGTCCCGTCAGCGTCGAACACGGCGGGTTTATTATTCTCGTGACTGACCATCGAGTATGAGCGACGACGAACAGGAACTCGGGATAACCGAGCGCAAGGAGTACAGTCCCGGCGAGTGGTACGCCGAAGTGGTGAAGAAAGCGGAACTCGCCGACTACGCGCCGATGGGCGGGTTCATCGTCACTCGGCCCCGGGGGTACGCGCTGTGGGAGGGCCTCCAGGACCACCTCGACTCGTGGTTCAAGGACACCGGGTCGCAGAACGCCTACTTCCCGGCGCTCATCCCCGAGAGCTACCTCGAACGCGAGAGCGACATCGTCGAGGGGTTCGACCCCGAGGTGGCGTGGGTCACCCACGGCGGCCACGACGAACTCGACGAGCGACTCGCCTTCCGGCCCACGAGCGAGAGCATCATCACGCCGTTCATGAGCAAGTGGGTCCGCAGCCACCGCGACCTGCCCATGCGGTTGAACCAGTGGTGTAGCGTCGTCCGCTGGGAGGCGACGGAGACGAAGCCGTTCTTCCGGACGAAGGAGTTCCTCTGGCAGGAGGGCCACACCGCACACGAGACCGAGGAAGAGGCGTGGGACGAGACGATGACCCGTCTCGGCCAGTACGAACGCGTCATGGAGGAGGTGCTCGCGGTGCCAGTCATGCGCGGGCGCAAGCCGGCACACGACAAGTTCCCCGGCGCGCACACGACGACGACGGTGGAGGCGCTGATGCCCGACGGCAAGTCCGTCCAGAGCGCGACGAGCCACTATCTCGGCCAGGGGTTCGCGGAGGCGTACGACCTCGTCTTCACCGACGAGAACGAGGACGAGCGGGTCGCCCACACGACCTCGTGGGGGCTGTCGTGGCGCGCGCTCGGCGCGCTCATCATGACCCACAGCGACGACCAGGGGTTCGTCTGTCCGCCCACCATCGCGCCCGAACAGGTCGTCATCGTCCCCATCTGGAACGAGGAGAACCGGGAGGAGGTGCTGTCGTACGCCGAGGGTGTCGCGGACGACCTGGAGGAGGCCGGCATCCGCGTCGAACTCGACGACCGCGACGAGCGCAACCCCGGCTTCAAGTTCAACGAGTGGGAGCTCAAGGGCGTCCCCGTGCGGTTCGAGATCGGCCCGAACGAGGTCGAGGACGACGAGGTCACCGTCGTCCACCGTCCCGACGGCGAGAGCGTCACCGAGGAGCGCGTCGACATCGTCGAGACCACCCGCGACCACTTCGACGCCGTCTTCGACAAACTGTACGAGGCCGCGGAGGAGAACTTAGAGGAGAACGTCCGCGAAGCCTACGAGGTTTCCCAGATTCTCGGCACCATCGGCCAGCACGGCGGCTACGTCAAGACGCCGTGGTGCGGCGACGAGGCCTGCGAGACGGTCGTCAAGGACGAGATCGCCGCCGAAATCGTGATGCTCCCGCTGGACCGCGACGAGGAACCCATCGGCGAGGAGTGTGCGGTCTGTGGCGACGCGGCCGAAGAGACCGCGTACTTCGCGAAGTCGTACTGAGTCCACGACCGCTCTTTCGCGACGGTGCGTTTCTCACAGCGGGGTTCGCTCTGGCCCGTACGAACCACGTACACCGAGACCCGGATGCCGTTCGTTCTGTCAATCTTCCGATTACCTCCGATTCGGGGCGTTCAGAAACCGGGGTCTCCGAGTTTACGGAACCGGCGTCCGCGGCTTCGGGCGCACGAACGAGGACTCGTGGACGGGGAGTTCCGCCTGAGTGCAATCGAATCGGCGGCATCGTCGGCGCCAGAGTTTATCAAAAACCGAAATGTTAGAAACGTTTTAGATACGCGGGTGAGGTAGAGGAGACATGGCCGAAGTCAATCTCGACGAGAAAGATTTCGATATCCTTCGCTGGCTGGACAGGGACGGCGACATCGACGTCGACGAGGTGAGCGAGGAGCTCGGCATCAGCACCTCGACGGTGTACTATCGCCTCGACAAGTACCGAAAGCAGGGCATCGTCTCGGGCACCGTCTCGAAACTGGACGCCGACGAACTCGGCCTCGAACTGACGGCCATCACCGAGATACGGTGCGATTACGAGTCCGAGTACGACGAACTCGGCGAGCGACTCTGCGACGTGTCGGGCGTGCGGACGGTGTACTTCGTGCTCGGGGAGCAGTCGTTCACGCTCGTCTCGCACCTCCGCGACCACGACCACCTCCAGGAGTACGTCAACCGCATCGTCGACATCGAGGGCGTCGACCACTCCTCGACGCGGGTGGTGCTGGAGACGTTCAAAGACGAGGAGCGCCTACTCGTCAACTACGACGAAAACGACTTGGAAGCGCTCATCGAAGGCGCGTAACCGCTACGACTTCTCGGTGACCGTTCATCTTCTTATCTCGAATAAAGGGGAAGAACGAACTTTTTTCTCCGGATACGATTCTGTATTTCGAAAATTTTTGCCATACTGTCACCGTTCGTTCACTATATAAGGGGGTATATTTGACAATAACATACCCTTGGTCCTTCAGGAGTAGCCTCTTGTATCGGTTCGCCATCCGTCCGCACATGACGCAGTCGACTCTCGCCGACCCGACCGACCAGCGGTCAAACTGCGGCGTCGGCGTCGTGATGGACCTCGACGGTGACGGGGGTCACGGCGTCGTCGCCGACGCACTCGAACTACTTGCGAACCTCGAACACCGCGGCACCACCGGCGCGGAGCAGAACACCGGTGACGGTGCGGGCGTCCTTCTCCGGCAACCGCGCGCGTTCTTCGACGCCGAACTCGACCGAGACCTCCCGGCCGAGTACGCCGTCGGCCAGCTCTTTCTTCCGCAGGACGCCGCCGCGCGCGACGAATGTCGGACTCTCGTCGAGGACGCGCTGGCCGAGGAGGGCCTCGACCTCTTCCACTGGCGCGAGGTACCCACGGACGACGAGGGGCTCGGCGCGACCGCGGTTGCGTCCGAGCCGGCCGTCTACCAGTGTTTCGTCCGCCCGGCGGCGGGGCAGTCGACCGACGAGTTCGACCGCTCGCTGTACGTCGGCCGGCGCGCGGTCGAGCGGGCGGTCGACGAGCGCGCGGCCGACCCGGACGCGGACGTGGACGAGGCCGCCGCCGACCGCTTCTACGTCTGCTCGCTCGACCGCCAGACCCTCGTCTACAAGGGGCTCCTGAAAGGCGACCAGCTGGCCGACTACTACCCGGACCTCACGGACGACCGCCTCGGGTCGGCGTTCGCGCTGGTCCACGCTCGCTTCTCGACGAACACGCTCGGAGCGTGGCATCTTGCGCATCCGTACCGCAACGTCGTCCACAACGGCGAGATAAACACCATCCAGGGGAACGCCAACTGGATGGCGGCCCGGGAGAGCGACCTCGACAGTGACCGCTTCGACGTGGACAGGCTCACCCCGGTCACGACCGCCGACGGGAGCGACACGGCCGTCCTCGACGACGTGATCGAACTGCTGGTCGAGGACGGTCGCGAGTTGCCCCACGCGCTCCGGATGCTCGTCCCGGAGGCGTGGCGCGGACGCGACGTGAGCGACGACCGCGAGGCGTGGTACGACTTCCACGCCTCGCTGGTCGAACCCTGGGACGGCCCCGCGCTGGTCGTCGCGACCGACGGCGAGCGCGTCGGCGCGGTGCTCGACCGCAACGGGTTGCGCCCGTGCCGGTACGACGTGACGACCGACGGCCGGCTCGTGATGGCCAGCGAGGCGGGAGCGCTCGACCACGACCCCGGGACCGTCGCCGAGCGCGGCCGGCTCGAACCCGGCCAGCTGTTTCTCGCCGACCCCGAGCAAGGCCGCATCGTACCGGACGAGGAGGTGTTCGCCGACCTCACGGACGAGCGGTACGCCGAGTGGGTCGACGCCGAGCAGGTCGAACTCGACGACCTGCCGGACGCCGCGGCCGACGTCGCACCCCGGAACCGGGTCGAGTCGCTGCGCGCCCACCAGGCGCTCTACGGCTACAGCCGCGACGAACTCGACGAACTGCTGGAGCCGATGGCGACCGCGGGCAAGGACCCCGTCGGCTCGATGGGCGACGACACGCCGCTGTCGGTACTGTCCGACTTCAACCGGCCGCTGTTCTCGTACTTCAAGCAACTGTTCGCGCAGGTGACGAACCCGCCGCTGGACTACATCAGGGAGGAACTCGTGACGAGCCTCGAGAGTCGGCTCGGACCGCAGCGTAACCTCCTCGACGAGTCGCCCGCCCACGCCCGGCAACTGGTCGCCGACTCGCCCGTGCTGTCGGACGCCGAGACGGCCGCCATCCGGAACCTCGACGGCGACGGCGAGGCGCTCCGGAGCGAGACGGTCGACGCGACCTTCGACCCCGCCACCGCGCTCGAAGACGCGGTCGAGCGACTGCGCGCCGACGCCCGCGCGGCGGTCGAGGGCGGTGCAGACCTGGTCGTCCTCTCGGACCGGGCGGCCGGCGAGGAGCGCGTGCCGATTCCGAGTTTGCTGGCGACCGGCGCGGTCCACCACGACCTCGTCCGTCGCGGTCTCCGCGCCCGGACCGGCCTCGTCGTGGAGTCGGGTGACCCGCGGACCGTCCACCACCTCGCGACCCTCGTCGGCTACGGCGCGGGCGCGGTGAACCCCTACCTCGCCTACCAGTCCATCGCCGACCTCGTGGCCGGCCCCGACGGCGCGGACGCCGAGGCGGCGGTCGCGGCGTACGTCTCGGCGCTGGAGGACGGCCTGCTGAAGACGATGGCCAAGATGGGCATCTCGACCGTCGAGAGCTACCAGGGGGCGCAGGTGTTCGAGGCGGTCGGCCTCGACTCCGACTTCGTCGCGGAGTACTTCGAGGGGACCGAGAACCGCACGGAGGGCGTCGGCGTCGAGGAGATAGAGGCCGACCTCCGGGAGCGCCACGAGGCGGCGTTCGACGACCCCGACGTCGAGCGTCGCGGCGAGTTCGAACACCGCTCGAACGGCATCCACCACCAGTGGAATCCGAGCACTGTGGGCGCGCTCCAGAGCGCGGTCCGGCGGGACGACCCGGAGCAGTACGCGGAGTTCGCCGAGCAGGTCAACGACCAGGAGGGACGGCTCCAGACCCTGCGCGGCCTGCTCGAATTCGACGCCGAGGACCGCGAGTCGATTCCGGTCGAGGACGTAGAACCCGTCTCCGACATCGTCGAGCGGTTCTCGACGGCCGCGATGAGCCTCGGGTCGCTCTCCCCGGAGGCCCACGAGAACAACGCGGAGGCGATGGCCCGCACGGGCGGGAAGGCCAACACCGGCGAGGGCGGGGAACCGCCGGAGCGGTTCGGCACCGACCGGGAGTGTTCGGTCAAGCAGGTCGCCAGCGGTCGGTTCGGCGTCACCAGCGAGTACCTCGCGTCGGCCGACGAGATTCAGATAAAGATGGCCCAGGGGTCGAAACCCGGCGAGGGCGGCCACCTCCCGGGGAGCAAGGTGAACGAGATGATAGCCGACGTGCGCTACGCGACGCCCGGCGTCGGTCTCATCTCGCCGCCGCCCCAGCACGACATCTACAGCATCGAGGACCTGAAACAGCTCGTTCACGACCTCAAGGTGGCGAACGAGGACGCCGACGTGAACGTCAAACTCGTCTCGGAGGCCGGCATCGGCACCATCGCGGCGGGCGTCGCCAAGGCCAACGCCGACGTGGTCCACGTCTCGGGCCACTCCGGCGGGACGGGCGCGAGTCCGCGCACCTCCATCAAGCACGCCGGCCTCCCGTGGGAACTCGGGCTGGCCGAGGCGAACCAGATGCTGCGCCAGACCGGCCTGCGCTCGCGCATCCGGGTGAGCGTCGACGGCGGCTTGAAGACCGGCCGCGACGTGGCGGTCGCCGCGCTGCTCGGCGGGGAGGAGTTCGTCTTCGGCACCGCCAGCCTCGTCACCAGCGGTTGCGTGATGGCCCGCCAGTGCCACGAGAACACCTGTCCGGTCGGCATCGCCACCCAGGACGAGGACCTCCGCAGCCGGTTCCCCGGCGAACCGGAACACGTCGTCAACTACATGCAGTTCATCGCGACCGAACTCCGGGAGATAATGGCCGACCTCGGCTTCGAGACGGTCGAGGAGATGGTCGGCCGGGTGGACGTCCTTGACCAGCGCGACACCGACCACCCGAAGGCCCGGGACCTCGACCTCTCGGCCGTTCTAGCGGACCCCGAGACGGCCGCGAGCGAATCGGCCGGCGATGCAGGCGGGCACGCGGCGTCGACCGCGCGCACGAAGATTCGCGAGCAGGACCACGACATCGGCGACCACCTCGACCGCGACCTGCTCGCCGACGCCGAACCCGCCCTGGCGGACGGCGTGCCGGTCGAACTCGACCGCACCATCTCGAACGAGGACCGGTCGGTCGGCGCGATGCTCTCCGGAGAGATATCGAAGCGCCACGGCGGCGACGGACTCCCGGACGGCACCGTCACCTGTCGGTTCGAGGGGACCGCCGGCCAGAGCTTCGGCGCGTTCCTCGCGTCCGGCGTCTCTATGCACCTTGACGGCGCGGCCAACGACTACGTCGGCAAGGGACTGTCGGGCGGTCGCGTGGTCGTCCGCACGCCCGACGAAGCGCCGTACGCCGCCGACGAGAACACGCTCGTCGGCAACGTCGCCCTCTACGGTGCGACCCAGGGCGAGGCGTACGTCAACGGCGTCGCGGGCGAGCGCTTCGCCGTCCGCAATAGCGGCGTTACGGCGGTCGTCGAGGGCGTCGGCGACCACGGCTGCGAGTACATGACCGGCGGCGTCGTCGCCGTCCTCGGCGAGACGGGCCAGAACTTCGCGGCCGGGATGAGCGGCGGCGTGGCGTACGTCCTCGACGAGAGCGGCGACTTCGCCGACCGGGCCAACCCCGGGATGGTGTCGGTGCGCGACGTGAGCGAGCGCGACGAGCGCGTGCTGCGCCGCCTCGTCGAGAACCACGCCGCGTACACGGACAGCGAGAAGGCCGAGGAACTGCTCGCGAACTGGGAGACCGCCCTCTCGCAGTTCGTGACGGTGATGCCCGAGGCGTACGAGCGGGCCGTCACCGAGGACGGCCGCGAGGACGTTCGCACGTCGCTGCCGGACGCGGTCGCCGAGCCGTCGGACGTTCCCCCGCTCGCCGGCGGGGCCGACTGACGGCGGGCGGAGATTTATACCGGAAGCCGGGACCAACCTCGGCGTGAACCGACGAACCTACCTCGCGCTGGCCAGCACCGGAATCGCGTCGCTCGCCGGCTGTTCTGACGTGTTCGGGAACGGAACGCCGATCGACGCCCCGTGTCCGACGTTCGACGACGCCGACCGGACGATATGCGCCCACACTGCCGACGACCCGCCGGCGCTCCTCGACCCCGGCCGCTGGACCGTGACCGAGGGACGGCAGACGGTGCTCCGATTCACGCTGACGAACCGTACCGACGACGAGGTGACGTTCAACCCGCAGCCGACGCTCGAACGCCGCGAAGACGGCGACTGGACCCGCGTCGCGCCGCTGGTTCGCAGCGCCGACTCGAAGGCGCTTCGTCCGGACGGGGAGTTCGACTGGCGACTCGTGTTCGGTACTCTCCCCGACCGCGTTTCCTCAACCGGCAGTGGAAACGCGACCGAGAGCGGACGAACGACCGAGAGTAGACAAACGACCAGCGACGCGTACACGGTCCCGGCGCTCGGCCTGGACGCCGGACTGTGCGCGCTGACCGTCAGCGTCTCGCTCGCCGGTGACGCGATTCGCTGCGTCGCGCCGTTCCGGGTTACGGCGGCCGGGACGACCACCGACGGCTGACCGGCGGTCGACCGGGATGTCAGAGGTACGAAGCGTCCCAGCGGGCGGCCTTGCGCTTGTTGCCGCACTCGTTGCAGTGGATGCGCTCCATGCTGTCCATCGCGTTGTCGACGCTCTCGCAGTTCGCACAGAAGTAGCCGTAGCGGTTCTCGCAGGCCTCGTCGCTGAACGTGACGAAGAACGGTCCCTTCGACCCGCGACTGCTCTCGGCGCGGTTGATGTAGAGGGTCTTCCCGTCGAACTCCCGGGTTTCCAGAATCTCGGCCTCCTCGGTCCTGGCGTAGACATTCTCGTCGAACTCCTCGCCGGCGATTTTGGCGGTCCGCTCGCCGACCTTCCTGAAGCCGTGGCTCTCGTAGAACTCGACGCCGTCCTCGTTGTCGGCGAGCACGTAGCCCGACAGCGTCTCGTTGCCGCGCTCCTCGAGTTCCTCCTGGGTGCGCCCGAGCAGCGTCGTCGCGACGCCGCTGTCGCGGTGGTCGGGGTCGACGTGTAGCCAGAGGACGTTCGCCTCGGGAACCTCCGGCAGCACCTCGCTCTGGGAGAACCCGACGACGTCGCCGCCCTCCATTGCTACGAGGAATAGCGTCCCCTGGCTCTGGAGTTCGGACTCCAGGCGGTCCTCGGCGTACCACTCCTCGACGGCGTGTTCGATGACGTCCTCGTCGAGGACGTGGGAGTACGACGCGGTGAGCGACCGGGCGGCGACGTCCTGAATCCCGGCGAGGTCTTCGGTTCGTGCTTCGCGCACTTGCATAGTACCGGAGTACTCGCTCCTTTGGGGTAAACGTTCTGTCGGCCGTTCCGACACGGGCGTCCCCGCGCCGGACCGTTCCGCCGGTACGCGCCGCTTCGCCGCCTCCGGTATCGTTTTCCGCTCCGCAACGCAACCGATTCGGCATGGACACCGCACTCGTCGTCGGCGGCACGCGGTTCATCGGCCGCCATCTCGTCTCCGAACTGCTCGACCACGGCTACGACGTGACCACCTTCAACCGCGGGAACCACGACGACCCGTTCGCGGACGACGACCGCGTCGCTCGCGTCGAGGGCGACCGGACGAACGACTCCGCCCTGGAGCTGGCCCGCGACGAAGTCGACCCCGACGCCGTCTTCGACTGCGTGGCGTACAAGCCGAAAGACGTGCGGGCCGCCACGGAGATATTCTCCGACGTCGACGCCTACGTCTACATCTCCAGCGGGGCCGCCTACGGCGCGGAGGAGATTCCGAAGCGGGAGGACGAGACGGAGCTTCGAGACTGCACGACCGAACAGGCCACCGACGACTCTCAGGAGTCGTACGGCGCTCGCAAGGCGGAGGGCGACCGCGCCGTCTTCGCCGCCGCGGGGCGGGGGAGTCGGGGGTCCGGCGGAGGGTCGGAGCGGTCGCGGTCCGGCGACGGCGTGAACGCGATGAGCGTCCGCCCCTGCATCGTCTACGGCCCCCACGACTACACCGAGCGCCTGGACTTCTGGATCGACCGCGTGGCGAACTACGACCGCGTCCTCGTGCCGGGCGACGGGACCAACGTCTGGCACCGCGCCTACGTCGAGGACGTGGCGAGCGCGCTCCGCTTCGTCGCCGAGGAGGGGACGCCCGGCGAGGCGTACAACGTCGGCGACCGCCGCCTCGTGACGCTCGGCGAGATGGTCGAGGTCATCGCCGACGCGCTGGACACCGACGTCGAGGTGGTCACCGCCAGCGACCGGGAACTGTCCGCAGGCGACATCTCGACGGACGACTACGTGCTCTACCGCGAGTACCCGCACGTCCTCGACACGAACAAACTCGCCTCGCTGGGCTGGGAGTCGACGCCCCTCCGCGAGGCGATGGCGCGCTCCGTCGCCGACTACCGGGAGAGCGACCGGGACGGCAGCGAGCACGATCCCGGCCGGGAGAACGAGGAGCGCGTCCTCGGCGTCCTCGACACTATCTGAGCGGTTTCGCCGGACCCTCCGGTGCGGGTCGGCGCTTTCGGCGTGACGATACCGGCCGGCACAGAATCGAGCGGCCGTTCAGTCCAGCGCGGACGGCGTGAAGTCGGGATAGACGAGCAAGACGACTCCCAGGGGGGTGAACGTCAGCGGGTCGTACGGGACGGCGAGCGGACCGTCCGTCATCGTCGAGAGTCCGACCAGCAACAACGGGACGCCGGCGACCGTCGTCGCCCGGCGTTCCCACGCCGGCACAAGCTCGCGGTGCTTTTCCTCCGGACTCTGGAGGAGTCTCGCGATGGCTCGACCGACGAGGGCGAAAGCGGACAGCGACGTGAGCGCGTTCACGACTCCGGCGAACGGAGGCATACGACGACTGACGTGTAAGGGATGGAAAACGTTTCGCAGCGGTCCGAACACCCGCCGGATGCGCGTACTCCGTCTTCGCGGCGAGTTCTCGTCGGAGAACGTGCGTTCAGAAAGTGCCCGCGAGGCGACCTTCAGTGAACTCTGGCGACGACCGTCGCCTGCAGCGACGGTGAAAGCGAGTCCAGGACGATTCGGCGGCCATCCCGGACTATCGTATCACGTCGACCGGATCTTCGGCGCTTATCCATGCGCGGACGGAGTCCTCGGCGCGAAGTTCGAACCGGCCGCCGCGGTAGTACCCCACGACGCGAGGTTCGGTCTGCTGCTCGGGCATCTCCTCTCTTCCTACGAGCGCTTCCCGCCTAACTATGAGGCAGTTAACGACCCGGAAGCTGTTGGCTGGAACCGACGCCGTTCCCTACGGAACCGTCGCGCTCGTCGGCACGCGCTCGGAAGAGGTCGACGCCTGCAGCTATTAAGGACCGTCTAAGGGCCGCGACGGACCGGTCGCGTCGCCGGCGAGGCGCTGGTCGCCCTCGACGGTCGTCGCGTTACGCGCCCTCGAAGACGAGGTAGCCCACGCGCTCCGCGGACCAGTGGTTCGTCTCGTCGTCGTCGCTGCGCTCCTCGTCGACGTGGACCTCGACGCCGTCGCTGGAGAGGTTACGGTAGCGCACGGTGGCGGTGTCCGGGCCGTTGTACGTCTGGATGTCCGCGACGAACTGCGGGTCGGCGTAGTCGCCGTCGAAGGATATCTCGTGCCAGTCGTCGGTCACCTGCCAGCCGGTTCGCCCGACCTCGAACGGTGCGCCGTCGAGCGTTCCCCGTCCCGGTTCGACGGCGAGATAGCCGACGGACTCCTCGGTGTGCCAACCGCCGGCCTCCCGCTCCTGGACGCGGACGCCGACGCCGTCGGTGGACACCCACCGATGGCGGCTGACGACCCCGTCCCCGCCGCGCCGGGTCTGGGGCTGGCTGAAGACGACGGGGGTCGAGCCGAACGCCTGGTCGAAGTCGACGTAGGTGAACCGGTGGTCGGTCGTGATGCGACCCACCTCCGCCGCGGGTCCGTCGAGCGAGTGCGTTCCCTCCTCAAGGGCGACGTGCCCCAGTCGCTCGCTGGTGTGGGTACCGTCCTCGTACGCCCACTCGTCGAGGCGGAACCCGAAGTGGTCGTCAGCGACCGAGCGCAGGCGGACGTGGACCGGGTCCGGTCCGTCGTAGGTGGTCGACTTCGCTATCACGACCGGCGCGTCGTACGACTGCGACAGCGACTGGTCGTGCCACTCCCAGGCGGGGTCCTGTCGGACGGTCCTCGTCCCGGACTCGCCGAGCGAGCTGCTGGTCGTTCCGGTACCGTCTTCGGGTAGATGGCCGGCGATCCAGTCCAAAAGCTCCTGGGTGCCGTGGTGCGGTGGTCGCGCCGTCGAGCGCGAGCGTCGGCGTGAACGTGACGCCGACGTCGCCGGCGGCGTACCGGGTCTGGTAGACCGGATCCTCGTAGTCGCTGTCCTTCGCCCGCGAGATGGCGCCCCAGCGATGGTCGACGTCGGAGTCGTTCATCCGGGAGCGCATCTCGTCGTACGTGACCGTTCCGGACACCTGACTCTCGAACATGTCGCGGAAGAACGCCCAGTAGTCGTCGGGGGCGAGGTCCCACGCGCCCATCGCGCACTCGGAGATGCGCGGGTCGCTGTCGGAGATGTAGTAGTACGACGAACCGTGCGAGGACTGTCCCGGCGGCTCGTACGCCAGCGCCCGGTAACGGAGGTCGAGTTTGCCCGGTTCGACGAACTCCTCGACGACCGCTTCGAGGTTGCCGAGCACGAACTCCTTCGTGTACGGGCACTTGAAGTTGCCGTACAGCGTCGCGGTCGGGTTCGACCCTTCACCCATGGTCGCGTACGTGAACTGTCCGGGTTCGCCGGGTACCGGTGCGGTCGACACCGGGTCGGTCGCGTCGTTTGCGCTCGCCGTGCCGGTGAATCCGAACAGTGCTGCACCGCCGGTGAGGCGGAGGAACTGTCGTCGTGTCTCGTTTCGTCCCATTGAAGGTTTTCCGGGGTGGAGAGTCTACCATAAATGGGAAGAATAGTTGAATTTTCTAGACGGGGTCTAAATACGTTCCAGACCGTTGCAAACAGTTGTATGGAGATTCGGACCTGTTCGAAAGGGGGTCTTACCAGTTCTGGCCACGGCTCCGTCGGCGCGACCGTTGGACCAACCGTTAGGTACACGTCGGTTCAGGTGTTCGTGTCTGTGAATGGTTCGGCGCAGTTCGAGACGACGGTTTCTCGCCGCCTGTGCGACTGGCGCGTCGGTGCTCGGCGGTTGCATCGGTGCCGGTATGGATCCTCCGCCGGTCGACGTGCGCGGCGCGATGTACCTCCCGGCGCGGGCGTTCAACACCTACCAGATGTGGGGCACTTACGAACCCGGCGTCACCGAGCGTGACCTGCGGTTCGCCGACCGACTGAACCTCAACGCCGTGCGAGTGTGGCTGAACTACGAAGCGTGGAATCGCGACCCGGAAGAGGTGGGGCGGGCGCTCGACCACTTCCTGAAGACGGCCGACGACCACGACATCCGCGTCGTGCTCGGCATCTTCGAGGGCGTCGGCCGGCCGCCGATTCCGAAGAACCTCCACGACACGGACCCGTGGACGGCTCCCTCGGTCTTCTCGCCGCGCATGGTGGTGATGAAGAACCGCGACCGGTGGGACGGTCCCCGTCGGTTCGTGCGCTGGGTGATGGACCGCCACCGCGACGACGACCGCCTGCTCGCCATCGAGGTGATGAACGAACCCGGCTGGCGCGACTGGAAGAAGCGGTTCGCTCGCGCGATGTTCGAGGTCACCCGTCAGGAGCGCGGTCGCATCCCGCTCACCATCGGCGCGACCAGCCTCGCCAACGCCGCCGAGTACTACGACTGGGGCATCGACGTCGTCCAGTTCCACTACAACTTCGCGGGCTCGCAGGCCACCTTCCGGGACGTACTCCAGCAGGCCGTCGACCTCCGGGAGAGCACCGACACGCCGGTCTGGCTCTCGGAGTGGCAACGGGTGGTGGACTTCGCCTGGCGGGAGGTCCCGGTACTGCAGCGCGGCCCGAACTACTCCTCGCTCGCCCCGCTCATCCGGGAGACCGGGGTCGGCAACTTCTTCTGGTCGCTCATGCTCAAGCCGGCGTACATGCTCGGCCAGCGTCGCAGGGGCATCCTCAACGGCGTGTTCCACGAGGACGGCGCGGTCTGGAGCACCGACGACGCCCGCGCCATCAAGTCGATGTCCGGCGAGGAGACCTTCGAGGGCGAACAGCGCCGCGAGTGGCCCGACTGGGCCGCCGAAGTGAAACGCCGCGTCTGACCGTCAGCGTTCGAGTCCGGCGTACGCCAGTACGTCGCCGTAGTCCAGGTTGCCGTCGTCGTCGAAATCCAGTCCCAGTCGCTGGTCGGCGGTCACCGCGTTCGCGCCGAGGTAGTGGGTAGTCACGACCGCGGGGAGCGCGGCGACGTCCCAGACCCCGACCCGGCCGTTCCCGGTCAGGTCCTCGTACCGACCGTCGCCGTCGGCGTCCAGCGGCGGTCCGAGCGAGACCCCGACGCCGAACGCCTCGACGCCGAACGGCGCGTAAACGCCGACGACGTGGTTTCCGCGCGTCTCGGTCCGCCGGAGGACGTCGTCGCCGGGGTCGGCGAGCGCGACGCCGTGCAGGTTCCTCTCGGCCCTAACGCCGACCACGCGCGCGTCGGCGTTCCGGACGTCGACGCCGATGGCGTTCTCGACGGCGGTCACGCCCCGCACCGTCACGTCCGACGCGTCGCGCACGTAGACGCCGCGGTTCCAGTCGGTGACCCGGAGGTTCCGAACGGTCACGTTCGAGACGTTGGCGACAAGGACGCCGGTCGTGTCGCTGACGCCGTTGCCGTCGACGGCGTGCCCGCGTCCGTCGAGGGTCACGTCGCTCGCCGCGACCTCGATGCAGGCGCTCGAGAGGGGTGGGTTGCCGTTCACGTCGCCGGCGAGGACGTACCGGCCGGGCTCGCCGATGGTCGTGCAGGAGTCGATGCGCGTCGGGGTCACGGCGCGGTCGGCGCTCGCGTCGTCGACCGCCGCGCCGGTGCCGTCGTCGAGAGCATCCGTCACGTCGCGTGCGCCGGCGGTGACGCCGGAGACGACTCCCGCGAGGACGACTGCGAGCGCGAGTCCGACGACGAGTCCGGACCTGCTGGAGGGCATCATGGACTGTGGCACGCCGTTGTCCCCGTTATAACCTGCGAATCCGCGGTCGGTCGCCGGGGTTCGCCGCCCTCGTTCCGCGGAGTGTCGGTCGGGGCGTCGGACGCTCCACGCTCCTTTTATTGTGTCGGCGCGTACGAAATGGCATGTTGCTCATTCGCGGCGAGGCAGGGGGCACCACCCTGACGGGGACGCTGTACGAGCGCGGCGAGCGCGCGCCCTCGTTCAAGGGTGCGCCGGACGAGGACGCCCCGTACGTGTGGGTCTGCGACGAGTTCTACGAGGTCGAGAGCGGGGGGACCGCCCAGATGGTCAAGGGCGAGGAGGTCAACGTCGCCTTCGAGTCGCCGATGCCGCGGGGGTTCGACACGCGCGACCAGGCGCTGACGGCGGCCCGCGAGCACGTCCGCACCCAGTTTCTCCGTATCGGCATCGACGCCGACGACGTCGACGTCACGGTCGAGAAGGCCGAACTTCAGTAGTCCCGTCCCCAGCGGACGGCGTTGTAGTTCTCGTCCAGTTCGCTGTCGAACGACTCCTCGAACCGGTCCAGCAACGAGCGCGTGCTGTCGTGGCTGATGCGGGCGAGTTCGTCGGCCTTCGCGATGACCGTCGGCGGGCCGCGCTCGACGGCGATGGCCTTCAGCACCTGGCGCTCTATCTTCCGCCGACACGCTTCGTCGCGGGTGAACGCGTGCGGCGCTTCGATCTTGTACACCAGGTCGCGCCGCGGGTCGTACACCATGCAGAACGTGACGTCGTACCGGTCGCGGTCCAGGTCGCGGTCGAGGTACCGGTCGGCTTCGCTGCTGCCGAAGAACGCGTCGGACCCGGCCCGCGAGCGGAACCAGTTCGTCAGCGTCAGGTCGTCGGTGACGCGCTCGTACTCGTCGCCGACGCGCTCGCGGCGTTCGAGCACCTGCGAGAAGAAGCCGGCGTCGTGGGCCCACGGTGCGAGCATCTCCTTGTCCCGGAGCGCCCGGACGACCGCTTTCGCGGATATGTTCTTGACGAACCCGGCGAGCGGCACGTCGCGCTCGACGAACCGCTCGACCAGTCGGACGTAGTTGTCGAGGACGGCGTGGACGGTGGCCGAGTCGTCGAACAGCGCGGGGAGTTCCGTCCCGCGGTCGCGCCAGCGCAGCAGCCCCTTCGGGTAGATGGGACCGTCGAGCAGGAGGAAGTCGGCCACGTCGTCGGCGTGTTCGAGCGCGTGCCGACTCTCGGCGACGTAGAGCGCGAGCGCGTGAACCACGTCCTCCTCGTACTGGTCGCAGCGCGGCGCGTGGACGATGCGGCGCTCGCTGGCCTCGCCGTCGCCGTATCGTTCCCACTCCGTGTCGAAGTCGCGGGAGGTGTCGTTCGTGTGGACCGCCTTGACGACGGTCCGGGAGTCGTGGAGGTCGAGGTCGGAGGGCGTCGCACTCATGGCGGCGTGGGCCACGTCGACCACGAGTCCGTTCTTGAACACCTTCGGGTTGATGCTGCCCGAGTCGAGGCCGTGCATCGTCGGGAACCGGTCGGCTTCGAGCGCCACGTCCTCGACGTCGACGCAGCGCCGCCGCAGGTCGTCGAGCGGTTCCAGAATCCGCGTGCCGTTCGCGTCGACCAGGGGGTCGAGGAAGTCGTTCCAGACGGTCTCCGCGAGTTCCCGGTGGTCGCGCTCCTCGCCCTCGTAGTCCACCCTGTCGGCCAGCTCTGCGATGCCGTCGAAATGCACCGGGTCGAGGGTCATATCGTCCGATTCCTTCGCAGCGAAAAAAGTGCCCCGATGAGCGGTCCGGCGGTCGAGCGGTCACGGCGTCCGGCGGAGCGGTCCCATCGGTCCGGCTACCGCGAGAGAGACGTCTCCGTGCTCAGGCCGTAGACGCGCTCGGGTGTCTCGACGTGGGCGTTCCGGACCGCGTCGTCGTACCCCTCCTCCTGCATCCAGCGGACGCGGCGCGGGACCGTCTTCGGCCCCATGACCGCGCCGGGGCGGTCGGGGTCGTCGACGAAGTCCGTCTCCATCAGGAACGGTTCGCCCGCCTCGGCGGCGATTTCCAGCCTCTCCTTCTCGCTCATCACGCTCGGGGTCGGTCCCGCCAGTCGCCCGCCGGCGTAGTGTTTCACCACGCGCTCGGCGGGGAGACCGGCGTCCTCGGCCCACTCCGCGACCTCGGTAAGGTCCTCGCTGGCCTCGGTGTGCAACTGGACGGCACACCCCGTCTCGGCGCCGAGTTCGAGCCCGCGCCGCAGGACCGCGTTGGAGGCGTCCCACACGGCCTCGGACACGTCGTAGTGCGGGCGACCGGTCTTGAGCGCCACGCCGGGACCGTCGGCGACGTACTCCGCGGCCTCCGCCAGGCCGGCCCGCATCAGGTCGCGGGCCTCCGCGGGGTCGTACCCCCGGTCGTCGACGAGCTTCGATATCAGTCCGGGGTGAACGCCGAGGACGGGCCACGCCCGTCCGTCGAGAACCTCGCTCGCGCGCTCGACCGCGTCGACGGTGGCGTCGAACACCTCGCGGAAGTCCTCGCCGGATTCGACTTCGACGCCGAGCAGCCACGAGGGCTTGTTGACGACGAGGAGGTGGGTGCCGCCGCTGCGCGCGAAGTCCTTCACCGCCTCGATGCCGCGCCCGTGCTCGGGGTCGAGATGCATGTGGTCGTCCAGTACCGGCGTGCCGAGGTCGTCCATGTGCGAGTAGAGGAAGTCCGGCCCCGAAAACGCTACTCTTCGAGCACGACCGCGTCGTGGGCCGCGTTCCGCAGCGCGTCCGAACGCCCGTGTTCGCCCGGCGCGATGGCGACCGTGTGGACGCCGTTCCGTGCCGCCTTCTCCAGTACCGGCTTGAAGTCGGTGTCGCGGGACGCGATGGCGAGCGCGCCCACGCGGCCGTCCAGCGCGACCTCCGTCGCGTCGACGGCGAGTTTCACGTCCACGTCGCCGCTGGTCACGACCACCTCGAACCCCCGCGCTTCGGCGGCCTGGATGAGTCCCGGCGTCGCGTGCTCGTCGAGGTAGAGCCGTGCGACGGCGAGCCGACCCAGCTCCTCGCTCGCGTCCCGGACGTCGTCGAGGTCGACGTCGAACTCCTCGCGGAGGACGTTCGGGCCGTCGACGAACAGCGCGACGGCTCCGTCCTCCAACTCGCCCAGCAACGACCGCAGCGGACCGCTCATGCCGCGGCGTAGTCGGTCGCGCGACAAAGGGATGCCGGTCCGGCTCACCCGCCGCGCTCGTCGGCGAACGACTCGGGCGACCCCGCCGCCTCCACGGCGCGGACCGCGGCGACGTTCTCCTTCACGTCGTGGACGCGGACGATGTCGGCTCCGCGTTCGGCCGCGATGGCGGTTCCGGCCACCGTCGCCGACCCACGCTCGCCCGCCGCTCGCCCGACCAGGCCGAACATCGACTTGTGGGAGTGGCCGACGAGCACCGGGCAGTCCAGACCGTGGAGTTCGTCGGTCCGACCGAGCAACTCGAAGCTCTCGACGGCGCTCTTGCCGAAGCCGAGGCCCGGGTCGACGATTATCTGCTCGCGGTCCAGCCCCGCCTTCTCCGCGAGCAGGACCTGCTCCTCCAGTTCCGCGACGACGTCCTCGACCACGTCGTCGTACGCGACCTCGTTGTCGGGGTCGACCGGCGCGTCGATGCTGTGCATCACGACCAGCGGGGCGTCGTGCTCGGCGGCGACGAACCGCATCTCGGGGTCCGCCAGTCCGGTCACGTCGTTGACGATGTCCGCGCCCGCTTCGAGGGCGGCGCGGGCGACCTCGGCCTTCCTGGTGTCGATGGAGAGCATGGCGTCCACGTCGGCGATGTCCTCGATGACCGGCACCACGCGGGACTTCTCCTCCTCGACGGATATCTCGTCCGCGCCGGGGCGCGTGCTCTCGCCGCCCACGTCGACGATGTCCGCGCCGGCGTCGACCATCTCCTCGGCGCGGGCGACGGCGTCCTCGCGGAGTTCGTACTCGCCGCCGTCGTGGAAGCTGTCGGGCGTGACGTTCAGGATGCCCATGACGGCGGTGCGACCCTCCCACGGATAGCCCCGCTCGTCCGGCGAACGCTGGATGCCGAGCGACGACCGGAGTTCCTCCGCGAACACCGAGAGGCCGTAGGGCTGGCCCTCCAGTTTCTCGGCCAGGCGTTTGAACTGCGAGAGCGTCCCCATCAACAGGACGTCGATGCGCTCCTCGTCCTGGTCGTTCAGGCCCGACTGGGCGCACTCCCCGCCGAGCGAGAGCATCTCCTCTTTCAGGTACTGGGCCTGCCGGCGCTGCACGCGCGTCTTCAGCACCCGGTGGACCGCCTTGCCGCGCATCCGCCAGACGCCGGGGTCGGTGACGTGTGTGCCTTCCAGCGCCTCGCGGGCGTCGTCGAGGTCGGCGACGCGCTTGGGAATCTCCGCGCGCGTCCAGCGCGCCCGCGCCTCCGCGACGGCGAACAGCGACCCCGTGACGAGGACGAAGTCGTCCGGGCCGGCGTCGTCGAGCGCGTCGTCGAGCGCGCCCTCGACCGAACTCACCCGCGCCACGCGCTCGACGTCCCGGTCCTCGAACGCCCGGGCGACGACCGCCTCGTCCTCCGCCCGGTCGAGGTCGGGTTCGCAGGCGACGGCGCGGTCCGGCGTCGGGAGCGCCGAAAGCATCCCCTCCAGGTCCTTGTCGTGCATCGCCCCGAACACGAGGTGGAGGTCGTCGTAGTCGAACTCCGCGAGCGTCCCCGCGAGCGCCTCGCACGCTCCGGGGTTGTGCGCGCCGTCGAGCGCCACGAGCGGGTCGGTGCCCATCACCTCGAACCGCCCCGGCCAGGACGCCTTCCGGAGCCCGCGCGCCACCGTCGCCTCGTCGACGGGGGTCGCGTCCATCCCGCTCGCCGCGGTCACCTGCCGGGCGAGCACCGCCGCGATGCCGGCGTTGCGCGCCTGGTGCTCGCCGAGCAGCGGGATGGGCGTCTCGACGGTCCAGTCGGGCCCGTCGAGCGAGACGGCGGCCTCGGTGTGGTTCGTCCGTCCCTCGTAGGCCGCCCGCACAGCCGCCGACTCGTCGCCCGACCCGCCGACCGTCAGCACGTCGCCGGCCTGGTCCTCGACGGCCGCCAGCGCGTCCCCGGTCGCGCCGGTGACCAGCGGTCGGTCCGCCGGCGCGACGTGGGCCTTGTCGCGTGCAATCTCCTCGATGGTCTCGCCGATGACGCCGGTGTGTTCGAGGGTGACGCTCGTCACCGCCGACGCCACCGGGTCGACGACGCTCGTCGCGTCGAACTTTCCGCCGATACCGACCTCCAGGACCGCGACGTCCACGTCCTCGCGGCCGAAGTACCACAGCGCCATCGCCGTCATCGTCTCGAAGAACGTCGGCGACTCGCCGCGAACCGCCCGCTCTTCGAGGTAGTCCTGCGCCGCCTCGACGAACGACACCAGGGCTTCCTTTCGCATCCGTCGCCCGTCGACCGTGACTCGCTCGCGAACGTCGTCCAGGTGCGGCGAGGTGTACAGTCCGACGGACAGCCCCGCCTCCCGGAGCACCTGTTCGGTCATCCGCGCCGTGCTTCCCTTCCCGTTCGACCCGGCGACCTGTACGAAGTCTACGGTTTCGTGAGGGTCGTCGAGGTGTGCGAGGAGGCTGGCGGTCGAGTCCGTCCCGGGCTTCGGGCGGAACCGCCGCAGGTCGAAGAGGAAGTTAGCCGCCTCGTGGTAGTTCATACCTTGCTGAACAGATGCCGGACGCTTCAGGCTATCGGAGTCGGAACTCCGGCGCCCCGACCGCGACGCGACCGGCCGCCGGTGAGGGTCGGGTAACGCCGCGCGTCGCGACCGCATTTCCCGCCGATTCCTGTCGACGCGTTTCGAGGAGCGGAGAAGCGGTGTTTTCAATCTCACATTTCTCGGACTGTTTCGACGGCGTGTCGAAACCGCGGCGGGGCGTTCGTCGGCGAATCGAACCGTGAGGTTCCTCGAGGATAACCCGGCGCGTATCCTGTCGTTTTCCGTAGGAAGGGTTCCGTTACCTTCCGACAACGGTATATTCCCGAACTGAGAACGCAGAGCAAGCCACGGCTTCGGAAAGGAGCAATGAACGGGAGCACCGACCAGATCGACGACCGCATCGCCCGCGCAATACTAGCGGACTCGAAGTACGAACAGCTTCGCGTCCGACGGTTCAGCTACTTCAAGCAGCCGATACCCCGAAAGCTCGCCTGGCAGGGAGGGCTCTTCCTCGCTCTCTCGCTCGTCGCACCTATCGCGCTGGCCTACCCGGGCCCGGTCGCGGCGCTGTTCGTCGACGGGAGCCCGCTGACCGGGTCGCCCCTCATCGCCCTCGTCGGCGCGTTCGCCGTCGGCGTCGAACTGCTCGCGGCGCTCGGTCACCTCGCGGTCGCGGCCGTCCTCCTTCGACGGAAGTCGACGCTGTCGAGGCGGCGGGCACGCGACCTGCTGGCGGTCGAGGACGTAGCGTCGCTCCTCGGACTCGGCACCGGCGCGTTGGCGACCGCGGTGACGGTCGGGTACTTCTGCTTCGGACTCGCGGGTCTCGACGCCGTCCAGTGGTATGTGGCCGCCGGTGGCCGGAGTCCCTTCGCACCTTCCGGGACCGGTGTCACGATCGCCGTCGTCGCCGTCGTCGCCGCCGTCGCCGGCATCGCACTTCTCGGCGCGAGTCGCTATCTCGACCGCCGACTCTGACGCGGTCGAGACCACCCCGGCGTCTGCGGACCGCTACCGTAACTGCTCTTCCAGCCCCCACTCCTCGGCCCGCCGCTCGGCCTGTTCGCGGGCCTCCTCCCGGATGGACGCGATGCGTTCCTCGTCCTCCAGGAACGCCTCGACCGCGCCGGACGACGCGCTCTTCTCGTCGGTTCCGGCGACCGTCTCGCCGCGGTCGGACGGCGCGGCGCTCCGCGTTCGCGCGGCCAGGTCGCCGTCGCCGCCGAGGCGGTCGGCGGGCATCCCGGGCGGTACCCGGAGTTCGGGCGTGTCGTGGATGCCGTCGAGGTCGGTCGGGGCCGACTCGTAGAGGTCGACGCTGTACGGACCGGGGACGGCGAAGTCGGAGAGCGCCGCCGGCCCGGTCCGTCCCGGTGTGGTAGGCCAGCACCGGAACCCCCGCCTCGAAGGTGAGGACGCCGCTGCCGTCGGCGCCGAGCAACAGCGCGTCGCTCGGTTCGAACACGGCGTACCCCGTCAGTTCGCGGTCGAGCGCGTCGGCGAGCGCGGTGCTCGGGTCGTCGACCACGCGCGAACGGACGAGCGTTCCGCGCGGGAGCGTCGGTCCGCCGGCCAGGTTCATGGCGAATCGGGGATGACGGCGCTGCGGAATCGCTCGGCGACCTCGTTCGATTCCCCGTCGCGCACGTCAAGCGCGGCGGCCGCGTCCCGGTAGGCCCGCGCCGGGGCGCTGTCCGGCGCGTGGGCGAGCAACGGTTCGCCCGCCTGCCGGGCCGCGCGCGGCGTCGGCGTCCGGGACCGTCCCGAGCGTCGGGCCGTCGAAGTAGCGCTCGCACTTCTCGGCGATGGCGTCCACGTTCTCGGACTCGTGGACCTTGTTGAACAGGACGCCCGCGGTGCCGGTGCCGTAGGAGTGGGCGTACTCCTGGACTTTCAGCCCGTCGCTCACGGAGGGTATCGTCGGCTGGAGGACGACGACCACGCGGTCGACGAGCACGACCGGCAGGACGGCGCTCTTGCTCCCGAGCGCCGCCGGCGAGTCCAGCAGCAGGACGTCTGCGTCGGCGGCGAGGTCGGCGACCACGTCGCGGAGGCGCTCGGCGTCGGCGCGCTCGAACGCACCGAGACTGGTTCCGCAGGGGACGACCGAGAGCCCGAACCGTTCGTAGACCGCGTCCTCGACCGCCGCGTCGCTCCCCTCGACGAGGAGGTCGTGGAGCGTCGTCTTCGCGTCGGCCAGGCCGGTGTGGAACAGCAGGTTGGCCATCCCGGTGTCGGCGTCGACGACTGTCACGTCGTACTCCTCGGCCAGCGCCATGCCGAGCGCGAGCGTGCTGGTCGTCTTGCCCGTGCCGCCTTTCCCGCTCGCTACCGCGAACGCCTCGACCATTACCTGTCACTGGTCGCGCCATGGTTTAAAAATTCACACCCTTTATCGGTGAATAGAATAGTAGGACGTTCCGGCGTCGACGCCGTCGCCTCGTTCGGGCGACCCCGCCGACGGCCCCGGGTCGGACGCGTCGCCGGGGAACGGTTAAGTTCGTTCCCGGCGTCTCCGTCCCCGTGTGACGACGGATTCGACGACCGTCGAGAACGCCATCGCCGTCGAGGACCTGACGAAGTACTACGGCGACGTCCGGGGGGTCGAGGACCTGACGTTCGCGGTCGAGACGGGGGAGATATTCGGCTTCCTCGGGCCGAACGGCGCAGGCAAGTCGACGGCCATCCGGGCGCTGCTCGGACTGCTGAAACCGACGCGCGGGACGGCGAAGATACTCGGGAGCGACGTGACCGACCGCGACGCCGCCATGGCGGCGCGGCAGAACGTCGGGTACGTTCCCGGCGACGCCGGCTTCTACGGAGACACGACCGGCGAGCGACTGCTCGACTACTTCGGGTCGCTCTCGGGCGACGAGCGCCGCGAGGAACTGCTTGAGCGGTTCCCCATCCCCCGCGACCGGAAGGTGAAGGCGTACTCGCGGGGGAACAAGCAGAAGCTCGCGCTGGTCCAGGCGTTCATGCACGACCCCGACCTCGTCGTGATGGACGAACCGACCGCCGGGCTGGACCCGCTGGCGCAGAACGCCGTCTACGAGTTCCTCGAAGCGGAGCGGCGGCGGGGCGTCACCGTCTTCTTCTCGACTCACATCCTGAGCGAGGTGCGCAAGCTCTGCGACCGGGTGTGTATCATCCGCGACGGTCGGCTCGTCGCGCTGGAGCAGATAGACGCCCTGCTCGAGAAGAGCGGGAAGGTCGTCCGCCTCGACTTGGTCGAGTCGCCGGCCCCCGACGACCTCCGCTTCGCGGGCGTGGCGAGCGCCAGCCGAGACGAGGACGGTTACTACCGGCTGGTCGTGACCGGCCACGACTTCGACGGGCTGGTGGACGTCATGGACCGGTACACTATCGAGGACGTGGTGATCCGGGAGACGTCGCTGGAGGACGTCTTCATCGAGTTCTACGACGAGGACGTGGACCGCGAGACCGAACCGACCGCGCGTCCCCGCGAGGAGGCCGCTCCGGAGGGTGGCCGGGAGCGGTGACGTGTTCGAGATAACGCGGTTCGAGGTCGGCAAGCGCGTCCGGGGGACGCTCGTCCTGACGGGCGCGCTGGTCCTGCTCATCGCGCTCTACGTCGCCCTGTTCCCCTCGATAGAGAGCGCCGGCATCGACCTGGACGCCTACATCGAGAGCCTGCCCGAGGAGACACGGCGGGCCTTCGTCGGGAACGTCACGACCATCACCACCATCGACGGCTACATGGCCTCGCAGTTCTACCAGCTGACGTGGCTGCTCGTGCTCGGCGTCTACTACGCGTACGCCGCGGCGTCGAGCGTCGCGAGCGAGGTGGAGAACGGGACCCTCGAACTGGTGCTGGCCCACCCCGTCAGTCGGTCGCGACTCGTCGTCGGGAAGTTCTTCGCGCTCGTCCCGAGCATGGTCGCCGTCAACGTGTTCAGCTACGTCGCCGTCTACGTCGGCGTCGACTACATCGGCGAGTACATCGACCCGGTGGACCTGTTCGCACTCCACGCCTACTCCATGGGCTACCTCCTCGCCTGTGCGTCCGTCGGGATGGTCGCGTCGGTCGTCTTCGACTCGGCGCGACGAGCGCAGACGGCCGCCATCGGGAGCGTGTTCGGGATGTACCTCGTCGACTCGCTCACCTTCGACACCGACTACGAGTGGGTCGGCGACGTCGCCTTCACCCGCTACTACGACGTCGGCGCGATACTGACGGAGGGGGAGGTGGCGTGGAGCGATCTCGCCGTGCTCGTCGCCGCCACCGTCCTCCTGCTGATCGCCAGCGCGGAACTGTTCGAGCGCACGGACGTCTGACTACCGCCCGCGCCACCACCACCAGCCTGCGCCCGCGAACAACGCGGCGACGACGGCCACCGTCGCGACGACCGGGAAACCCGGTCCCTGCTCCCGTTTCACTCGCACGGCGACCTGGTAGGGTCCGGCGACGCGGCGCTCGCCGTCCGGCGTCTCGTAGGTGAGCACCACGGTCGCCGGCTGTCGCCCCGGGATGGCCTCCTCCTCGACGGTCAGTTCGAACGCGGCACCCCTCGACTCGCCGGGCGAGAGCGCGCCGACGTACGCGCTCGGGTCGTCGCTGGTCAGCGGTTCGGCGACCCGGAGTCGCGCCGTCACGTTCGACAGCCGTCGGCCGGCGTCGTTGGTGATTTCGACGCGCAGCGTCCCGCTCTCGTCGACGGTGAACGACGACGCGACCGGTTCGACGACGAACGGTTCGCGCTCCCCCCCGACGCGGACCGTCGCCAGGAGGGGGTCGCTCGCCGTCCGCCGGCCCTCCTCGTCGCGGTAGACCACTCGGAACGCGAACTCGCGCGGCCCCGCGCTCGTGGCGTTGCTCACGTCCGCGTCGAACCGGAACGACCGTCGCTCGCCGGCGGGAATCGTCCCGAGCGGATATCTCGTCTCCTCGGGACGGACGCTGGCCGTCCGCGCCCGGAGGACCAGGACGGCCTCGCGCGCCGGACCGGGCCCGGCGTTGAAGACCGTGCCGGTCACTCGTCCCTCGTCGTCGACCCTGAGCGTGCTGGTCACGTTCCCGAGCGCGAACGACTGCTCCGGGTCCGGAATCACCCCGAACGTTTCGAGTCGCGTCCGGTTGCGCGTCCCGTCCTCGCTGTAGGAGACGTCGATACTGAACGGGTAGCTCGCGACGACGGTGTCGTTGCTCGCCGTCGCCTTGAACTCGAACGTCACGTCCTCGTTCGACGGCCACTCCCCGACGAACCGGGTAGCGTTTCGCCGCCGCCCGAATCGGATGCTGCTGCTCCGCGACTGCAGGGTGACGACGGCGTCGTCAACGTCGGCGCCCGTGTTCTCGACGGTGACGGAGATGGTTCCCGTCTCGCCCGCCTGAACGGTCGAGGAGATGGCGGTGACCTCGAAGCGGTCGAGCAGGATGCGCTCCGACGGCCGGACGCCGAACGTGAACGGCCTCGTCCGCACCCGGGAGCCGTTGGCCGCGGTGTAGGCGACGACGGCACGGAACGGGTAGCTCCGCGTCTCGGCGAACTCCTCGGCGACGAGGCCGAACTTCACTGTCCGTCGCTCGCCACTCTCCCAGGGACCGACGAGGCGGGTGGCGTTCCGGGCGGGGCCGAACCGGACGCTGTCGTTGGGCGATTCGACGAAGACGCTGGCGTTCGTGACGGCGTCGCCGGCGTTGACGAACGTCAGCGAGAGGTTGCCGGACCCGTCGACGGGCACGTTCGAGGCGGTCGAAACCAGCCGGAACTGGACATCGGGTTGCGCGGCGGTCTGCCCGGCCGATTCGGTCGTCGTCCCCTGGACGGCGGCCGCATCCGGGCCGGGGGCCGTTGCGAGGGCCGCCATGCCGGGCGACACGAGCGCGAGCGCGAGCAGTACCGCGACGCGGCGGCCGGTCATCCCTCGGAGCCGTCCCGGTCACCGTCGCACGCGCTCGCGGCGGTCGCCGCCCGCGAACGTGCCCGGTTCGTCGCCCGTCCCCCACCGCACGATGCGACCGCGTCGCGTGCCGGGAGCCGCGCTCCCGACTGGAAAGGTGACATCTGTACCTCCAGTTCGTCCTACACGACGACGGCGCCTATAGGTCTGGCTTCTGTCCGTTCGCCGGCCGCGACCGCGTCGGTCGACGCGGGGACGCCGCCACGGGTAGGACGAGCGCTCTCGACGCGCCCGACCGTTCGCGACCTTCCGGCGGCGTCCGGGGGTGGGTCGAACCCCCTCGCCTCACCGACCCAAAACGACGAAAAGTGACATATCAGGCCCTCACTATCCTACTGCGGTCCGAGGATGAAAAAGAACTTATCGCCGGGGGTTCACCCTCCGGGCATGAAAGCCGTCGTCCTCGCAGGCGGATACGCGACGCGACTGTGGCCGATCACGAAGAATCGGCCAAAGATGTTCCTCCCCATCGGCGAGACCACGGTTATAGACCGCATCTTCGCCGACCTCGAGGAAGACGAACGCGTCGACGAAGTGTTCGTCAGCACCAACGAACGATTTGCCGAGGATTTCGAGCGGCACCTCGCGGACAGTCCGTTCGAGAAGCCGACGCTGTCCATCGAGGACACGTCCGAGGAGGACGAGAAGTTCGGCGTCGTCGGCGCACTCGCCCAGCTCGTCGACCGGGAGAACGTCGACGACGACCTCGTCGTCATCGCCGGCGACAACCTCATCAGCTTCGACGTCGGCGACTTCATCGACTTCTTCGAGCGCAACGGGGCGTCCGGCCTCGCCGCCTACGACGTGGGGAGCCGCGAGCTCGCCAAATCCTACGGGCTCGTCGAACTCGACGGCGAGCAGGTCGTCGACTTCCAGGAGAAGCCCGACGACCCCAACTCCACGCTGGTGTCTATCGCCTGCTACGCCTTCACCCAGGATACGCTCCCCATGCTGGAGGAGTACCTCTCCGGGGGGAACAACCCCGACGAACCCGGCTGGTTCGTCCAGTGGCTCCAGTCCCACAAACCGGTGTACGCCTACACGTTCGAGGAGGCGTGGTTCGACATCGGGACGCCCGAGAGCTATCTCGACGCGGTCGCGTGGTATCTCGACGGCGAGTCCCACGTCGCCGACAGCGCGACCCTGGACAACGCCACGGTCGGCGAGAACGTCCACGTCATGGACGACGCGGAACTGCTGAACGCCAGCGTCAACAACGCCGTCATCTTCCCCGGGGCGACCATCCGGGACTGCGAGGTTCGCAACTCGATCATCGACGAGAAGACCCACATCGAGAACATGGACCTCTCGGGTGCGCTCATCGGCGCACACACCCAGATTACGAACGGGCAGTAGCGCCCGGTCTGACGCCGAAGTAAACCTCCCGCTTTTCGTCCGTCTCGCCGTTCTTCGCTTCGTCGCGCAACAGCGACAGGACCTGCGCGACGGCGCGGTGGTTGCCGTCGGCGACGTAGGCGGGGTCGTCGCCCTCCTCCACCACGACGAGGCGGCCGTTCGTCCCCGACGCCTCGATGTCGTCGGCCAGCGACGCGACCTCCTCGAAGTCCTCCTCGGCTTTCGCGTCGAACTCGGTCGCGTCGTCGGCCTCGATGATGCGCTTCGCCACGGCCCCTATCCGCCCGTCGTCGGCGAACGCTCGCCAGCCCTCGCTCTCCGGTCCGACGACGACCTGCAGGTCGCGCAGTTCGTCTACCGACAGCTCGGTCAGGTACCACTCCGCCTCCTCGGCCCCGAACACGCGGGCGGCGATGGGTTTGCGGTCGACGAGTTCCTCGCGGAGACCCGGTTCCGTCGGCAGGTCGTCGGGGTCGGGCGCGTCCGACTCGACCTCGACCTCGTTCGCCAGCCAGTACTGCATCACCTCGGTCCGGGAAACCGGCTCCAGGCGGTCGTCCGCCCGGAGGCGCTCTGCGATATCCATGGATTCGTTCGAAGGGGCGGTACGGGGAGAAAGATTGTGGCAGGCGACGCCGACCCGTTCGGGTGGCGGCGTCCAACCGCTATCGTCACCGCGCCGTTTCGTTCGCTCGCGGTACCGGGCCTGGCGTCCCGGGGAGCTACACGAGCCAGGCGTCCTCGACCCGGATCGTTCCGCGAGTACCGTCCCACTCGGTCTCGTACTCCAGTTCGATGGGTCGGTCCATGTGCGGGCCGTCCGTCACCAGCGTCTCGAACTCGCCGCCCTCGCCGAGAACGTGGACGCCGTACTCGTCGTTGAGCGCTTCGAGGTCGGCGAGCGCGTCGGCGTCGAGGGTGCGGCCGAGCCACGACTCGTCGAGGCCGTAGGCGGCCACGGCGATGATCCGTATCTCGAAGCCGGCGTCGAGCATGGCGCGGGCGAGTTCGCCGGGGTCCTCCCGCCAGAGGGGGGCGAACAGGTCGGCGTCGAGGCGCTCGCACATCGCCTCGATGCGGCTAGTCTGGAACTCGCTCTCGACCGCGCCGGCGGTGACGCCGGTCACGTCGAAACCGAGGTCCGTCAGCGCGTCTTCGAGGACAGCGAGTTCCCGGTCGCCCTGCGCGCCGGCGTCGTCCGCGTCGCCGGCCGCGAAGTCGTCCGGTTCGACCTCGACGAGCGGGACGCCGACGCTCTCGGCCGCGAGCGCGGCCAGGTCGGTCGCCGGCACGTGGTACATGTAGGAGTCGCCCTCGGGGTGGACGGTGAGCAGGCGCTCGACGGGGAGTCCCGATTCGAGCGCGCGGTACAGCGCCCACGAGGAGTCCTTGCCGCCCGAGAAGAGGCTGACCCACCCGGACGATTCGTCGGTCATACCCAGGAGTAGGCCGTCGCGGGTAAAGGTGCGACGGATTTTCGACGCCAATCTGCTCGACCGCCCGGCGCGCGTCCCGCGCTGACCCTGAAACGGCACGGACGTGGATACCTCGAGCGACGAAACGGGACAGACGATTCGTTTATGTGCACGTTCGTGGATATAGGCTGGCGACCAACCACAACGTCTTTTGGTCCGGCGCGCGCCGGTTCGACTATGACACGAATCGCTGGCATGGCCGGGAACCGTGGTCGAAACCTCCTCCACCTCGACGACCTCGCGCCGGGCGGGGCGGAACTCGCGGTCGTGCTGACCACCGACCCGGACGCGCCGGTCTTGGAGAAAGCCGAGGAGCGCGGCGTTCCGACCGAGGTCGTCGAACTCGGCGACGACGCGCGCCGCGAGCACGAGCGCCGGGTGCTCGACGCGCTCGACGCCCACGAGTTCGACCTCGTCTGTCTCGACGGGTACATGCGCATCCTGACGGACGAGTTTCTCGACGCGGTGCCGACGACGCTGAACGTCCACCCCTCCCTGCTCCCGTCGTTCCCGGGAACGGACGCCTGGGGCGACGCGCTCGACGCGGGCGTGGACGTGACCGGTTGTACCGTCCACGTCGTCACGGACGCCACCGACGAGTCGGGCGAGGTCGACCCCGAGAAGGTCGACAGCGGCCCCGTCGTCACCCAGGAACCGGTTCCGGTGTACGAGGGGGACGACCGCGACTCGCTGAAAGAGCGCGTGCTCCACGAGGGCGAGTTCAGGGCCTACCCGCGCGCGGTGAATTGGTTCGCGGAGGGCCGCGTCGACGTCGCGGACGACGCGAGCGCGGTCCGCGTCGAGGGCGACGAGGGCGGACCGTTCCCGGAGCGCCGGGTCGAGACGGCCGACCGCGCGGCCGACCTGCGGTACGGCGAGAACCCCCACCAGGACGCCGCGCTGTACGCCGACGCGACTTGCGAGGAGGCGAACGTGGTCCGCGCCGACCAGTTGAACGCGGGCGCGAAGGGGATGGGGTACAACAACTACAACGACGCCGACGCCGCGCTGAATCTCGTCAAGGAGTTCGACCGCCCGGCCGCCGCGGTCATCAAGCACACGAACCCCGCCGGCTGCGCCACGGCCGACACGCTGGCCGACGCCTACGACCGCGCGCTCGCGACCGACCCGAAGAGCGCGTTCGGCGGCATCGTCGCCCTCAACCGGGAGTGCGACGCGGCCACCGCCGAGCGGGTCGCCGACTCGTTCAAGGAGGTCGTCGTCGCGCCGGGCTACACTGACGACGCGCTCGACGCCCTCTTCGAGAAGGACAACCTCCGCGTCCTCGACCTCCACACGGACGGCGACCTCGGCGAGGTGACGGAGCGGACCACGGAGAAGGACCTCGTCGGCGGTCGACTCGTCCAGGAGCGCGACCGGCAAGCGCCGACCCGCGAGGACCTCGAAGTCGTCACCGACCGGACGCCGACCGACGACCAGTACGAATCCCTGCTGTTCGCCTGGCAGACCATCAAGCACGTCAAGTCGAACGCCATCCTGTTCGCCGACGGCACCGAGACGGTGGGCGTCGGCGCGGGCCAGGTCAGCCGCGTGGACGCCGTCGAGATAGCGAAGATGAAGGCCGAACGCGACGCCGAGGGCAAGGACGCCGACGGCGCGGTGATGGCCAGCGACGCCTTCTTTCCGTTCCCGGACGCCATCGAGGCCGCCGCCGAGGCCGGCATCGAGGCCGTCGTCCAGCCCGGCGGTTCGGTCAACGACGAGGACGTCATCGACGCCGCCGACGAGCACGACATAGCGATGGTGTTCACGGGTAGTCGGTGCTTCAGGCACGACTGACCGAAAAGAGAGTGCCTGAAGCTCGGAAGACGAACCGCGTCTTCCGGCGTTTCCGGCACGACTGAGCGCCGATGGGCTCGAAAGACGAGCGTAGCGACCCGACGTCTCCCGGACGCGCCCGTCCGGTCGTCTCGCGGAGCGGAGATTCAAGTTGACGCCCGCCCAACGTCCGGTGATGGGACTACTCGGCGACACCAAAGTCAAGGCGTTAGTCGCTGGACTGGTGGTCTCGGTCGTCCTGCTGGTCGGCATCGCCGCGTTCGGTCTGCTCGCGGCGCTGTCGGCGCTGGGCGATTCCGCCGGCGGCGCGCCGCTGTTGTTCGTCCTGCTCGACGCGGCCGCACCGTACATCGTCGCGGGGCTGCTCGACGCCATGGTCGCGGGCGTGCTGGCCGTCGCGCTGGCGGTGACGGCGGTTCGGCGAGCGTCGCTCCCGCGGAACGACCGGCTGGCGCGGCTCGCGGAGACGGTCGAGCGCGCGTCTCCGAAGGCGCGGTCCGTCGGTCTCTCCGACCGCGTCGCGCCGACGACGGAGGACCGCATCGACGACCTCAAGCAGCGGTACGTCGAGGGCGACATCGGCGAACTGGAGTACGAGCGCCGGCTGCAGGAGCTCATGGACGACGAGTCGGTCGACGCCGACCGGGTGCGGCGCGAGCGAAGCGACCGGGAGTTCGAACTGTAGTCAGTTCTCGACGGCGACTGTGCGCTCCTGCCGGTCGCTCCCCCAGTCGAGCACCAGTGTCAGCTCCGACGAGCCCTCGAGTATGTAGGGGTCGACGCGCTCGCGGTGCGTGACGGTCTCGCCCGCCGGCACCTCGACCGACAGTTCCGGCGTGTCGGAGATGTCGGTCGAGCCGAGTTCGGCGAGGAAGTCGCCGTCCCGGTCGCCGACGTTAGCGACCGTCAGCGTCGCCTCGAACGCCTCCTCGCGCTCCACGGCGTCCGGCACCTCGAACCCCCGGACCTCGAAGGCGGGTGCGCGGGCTATCCGTTCGCGGACGTCGGCGTCGAGCGGCCAGCGGAGCCGGGGAGTGTCGCCGTCCTGCCAGGCGACTGCGACGTGCTCGAACTGCTTGACCGGCACCGGGAACCCGAGCAGGTACCCGGCCGGGTCGCGGTCGCGGTCGGCGACCCAGCGGACGTGTTCGTCGCGAGGATAGTCGGTCCCGTCGAGCGACACCTGGAACTGGCGGTCCAGCCGACGCGAGCGGCCGCCGTCGGTAGTTCCAGCCTCTCTGACGACCGACACGTCCGCAACGACGAACTGTCGGTCGGGAATCACGGCGACGTCGGTGTGCGTCCCCACCCGGACGACCGACCGCTGGACCCACGCGTCGTGGACCGTGACCGACCGGCCGTCGTGGGTCTCGAACGACTCGCCCAGCGACTGGGGCGGCGGCCGTTCGGTGACCACGTCGGTCGTCGACCCTGCGGTCGTCGAAGTGGTGGTCGTCGAGTCGTCGGGTCGGGGGTCCCGGGGGAGGCGGCGAGACAACCGGCCAGCGAGAACGACCCCGCGGCGATGGCGGTGAGCAGCGTGCGACGGCGCATGGACGACGGTGCGGTCTGGGCTGGTAAATGTTTTCAGTAATATGAAACGGTCGTTTGACTCACCCGGAGTTCGTCGGCGACGGTCCGAAGCGTCTCGCTGCTGTCGGCTCGGGGACGGTTCCGCGAGGCGGCGAACTTCCCCTGTAACGTCCGGCGGTTCCGTTTCGATTGCGTAACCGAGTCGACTGCCGACGCTCTGCGATTTCGGCGACGCTTGCGGGGGAGACGAGTTCGTCCAGCTGCCGGGTCGATGGCGAGGGTAGTACGGCGCGGACGACCGAACAGGTGCTCCGGCAGACAGAACTGTCCGTCGGACTGTACACGTCGTCACACCCCGACGGCGCTCGTTCTATCGTCTTTCATCACAGTAAAATTAAAATAACGGCGTAGGGTTCACGCTTTGAAACTATCCCGACGCTTTAGTTTTAAATTCTTGTTTTTCTACCATCTATTTTCGAGCAAAATCCAAAAAGAAATACGTGGTGGCTCTGACCATGCGCCTGGGAACCATGACTGCCACACGACGTACGTTCCTGACGACCGTTGGCGGCGCTGGACTTCTCGGACTCGGCACGGCGGCGACGAGCGCCGACAACGACAGCGCTGACCTGACCCGCAACTCCTTCACCCTTCTGAGCGGAACCGACCGCGAGACGACGGTACGCGTGACGTCCGCTGCCGAATCCGGCCCGACAGTGTTCGTCGTTGGCGGGATACACGGCAACGAACAGGCCGGCTATCTCGCCGCAGAGAAGGTAGCTCGCTGGGACATCCAGCGGGGGACGCTGGTGACGATTCCCCGAGCGAACGCCGCCGCGGTCGAGGCGGACCAGCGAAGTACGGACGACGGGTACGACCTGAACCGACAGTTCCCGGTCGGTTCGGAGCCCCAAACCGAGCTCGCACGGGCCATCTGGGGCGTCGTCGAGGAGTACCAGCCGGACGTCGTCCTCGACCTCCACTCGTCGATCGGCATCTGGGACGGCGACATGATCGGCGGTGTCGGACAGGTCATTTTCCGCTCGTGGGACGACGAAGCGGAGAAGGAAGCGCCGGCAGCGGCGGAGTACTTGAACGAGAACCACGTCTCGCGCGAGCAGTACGAGTTCTCCGTCGCACCGTTCGGTTCGCCCGGTTCGGAACCCTCTAGCCTGCTCGTTCACAAAGCGGCGCGGGACGCGAACGCCACGGCGTATCTCACGGAGGTCACCTCCCTCGACACCTCGGAAAGCCAGCGGATCGAGTGGCACCAGCAACTCACCCGCCAGCTCGTCGAGGACGAACTGTTCACGTCGACCGGCGGTGGCGGCGACGGTGGCGGTGGCGACGACGGAAACGGTGACGATGGCGGACAAGACGGAAACGACGGCAAGGAAGAACCGAACGAACCGCCCGTCGCTCGCATCCGGACGACGCCGAGCGAGGTCGGCGACGAACCCATCGACGGCGACACGACGATAACCTTCGACGCGTCCGCCTCCGAGGACCCGGACGGCGACATCGCGAACTACCGGTGGGACCTTACCGGCGACGGGGTGTTCGGACGGACCGGACGGAAGACGACGTTCACCCCGTCGGCGTGCGGGGAGTTCACGGTGACGCTCGAAGTGGAAGACGCGGACGGCGCGACGGACACCGCCGAGGTCACCGTCACCATCACGTAACCTCGCCAACGGACGTCAAACATTCCAACAATTACAGAAATAATATGTCAATCTTAGACCTAAATGGATTGAAAGCGGCCGTAACTAAAAAATGGGCGGGGTCGAACTCCCCTGGTACGCCATGAAACGACGCAAGTTCATCGCCGGGATTGCGGTCGGAGCGGGGACGCTTCTCGCCGGCTGTTCCAACGAATCGGACTCCACGACGACTACGACCGAAACGTCGGGGACCGAGACGACGGCGACGAACGCGACGACGTCGGCCAGTGGCACGACGACGGAGGCGGAAACCACGACGACCGGAACGGACCAGTCGGAGACGACCACCGAAACGACGTCGACGACGAGCGTCCAGAGCGTCTCGTACAAGCAGTACGTCGACCTGCAGAACGGCCTTCGGACGGCCGTCACGGACGCACAGGTCACCGACTCGTACGAACAGGGCGGAGAGAAACAGACGTCGTCCGACGGCAACAAGTTCCTGGTCGTGCAGTTCACCACCAAGAACTCCGGGCAGTCGGCCCAAAGCCTGCCGGACGATGCGATGTCTTCCGTCCAGACTTCTGACGGCAGTTACGAACTCGTCTCGTCGTCCCGGTCGGCGTGGAAGCAGTACCGCTCCTCGTCGGTCGAGGCGGGCGCGAGTGCCAAGCAGACGGTCGCGTTCGAGGTGCCGGAAGAGGCCGCCTCGTCGCTCGGCGTGAGCGTCGAACTGACGTACTCGGCGTCGGGCGAGCGACGCGTCGTCCGCTGGTCGATGGAGTAACCCTAGACTCCCTTCGACCCACCTCTCCATAAATTGTTGGACGTTTAGATAATAACGGTTTCAATTTGGACGATTGTTAAATAGGTGGCACCAGAGAGGATACACTATGGTTTCACCGGGCAAGCTACGACTACTCACTGCCCTCTCGGAGGACTCGCTCGAGGAACTTCGACCGACGATAGACGAGGAGACGGGAACCGTCGTCTACCCGGACGCACAGCGACGACTCGACCGTAGCGACGGGCCGGTCATCGAGGTGCTGGAGGAACTTGCGGACCACGACCTTCTCGTAAGCGATTTCCAGGAGAAAGTGTACGTCTGCCCCCAGTGTGAGACGGAGGGGATGCGGTACACGACCGTCTGTCCGTCCTGTGAGTCCCCACACACGATACAGACCGAGAAGTACCGCCACCCGACGTGTGGCTTCGAGGGCGTCCGCGAGCAGTTCGCGGACGGGAACGCCGTCACCTGTCCGAACTGCGACGCCAGTCTGGAGTCGCTGGAGAACCTCGAAATGGACCCGGCCAACGTCTGTGAGAACTGCGCTACGGTGTTCGAGATGCCGGAACACCGGCTTCGGTGCCGGGAGTGTCGACACGCGTTCCCGCCCCGAGAGACCATCGAACAGGTGCTGTACCAGTACTACCTCAGCGAACGCGGCGCTCGCTGGGTCGACGAACAGCAGACGGCGCGCCAGCGCGTCGCCGAGATATTCGAGGAGCGCTCGCTCGACACGGAGATAGACGCGACGGTGACGGACGGAGCGGGCGAGGACGTTCCCGTCCACGTCTACGCGAAAGACGAATTACTCGACGACCGGGTCGTCGCCGGCGTCCACGAGCGGCCGACGGAAGCCGACGTCAGGCAACTCCGCGAGACCGCGGCGGCCCTCGACGCGCGGGCGACGCTGGTCACCACGTCCGGCGAGATAGTCGGCGACGACGTCGGGACGCTACTCGCCGACGAGGAGTTGACCGTCCTGAGCCTGTCGGACGGCAGGCTCCAGCGGGAGTTCCAGGTCACCGACGAGGCCGGCGCGACGGACTCGTTCGTCGGCCGCATCGCCGGCATCCTGCGACCACAGCGGCGGTAGCTCCCGATCGCACGACCGTCCGCGACGAGCGCGGGCGAACGCAGACGGCACGTCACCCGGCGGGGACGACCCGGTGGAGTCTCCCGTCACCGCCGGCGGTCCTGAGGACGTACAGCTCTCCGGCGTCGTCGCGGCCGAACGAGAGGATGCGGTCGAGGCCGTCGCCGGCCACCTCGACGACCCGAATCGGCCACGGACGGTTCTCGGAACGCGTCGCGACGAACAGTCGTCCCTTGGCCCGCAGGTCACCGAAGACGTACGCTCCGCGCAGTCCGGGGAGCGTCGAGCCGCGGTAGACGTGGCCGCCGATGACCGACACGCCGCCGGGGTCGCCGGAGTGGGCGTACTCGACGACGGGGTCGACCAGCGGTTCGCCGCCGCGAACGCTCTTCGGCGTCGCGTCGGGGCAGTTCTCCGCCTGATAACAGTGCGCGCCCTCGCGGACGTTCCAGCCGTAGTTGCCGCCCTTCTCGACGAGATTCACCTCCTCGTATCGGCGCTGGCCGACGTCGGCGACGAAGAAGTCCGCCCCGTCGAACGACATCCGCCAGGGGTTGCGCAACCCCCACGCGTACTGTTCGTCGCGGCCGGGTCCGCCGACGAGCGGGTTGTCGTCCGGGATGCCGTACGGCCGGTCGCCGTCCCGGCTATCCACGTCGATGCGGAGGACGCTCCCGAGAAGGTTCTCGGTCACGTCCTGGCCGTTCCCCCCGTCGACGGCGTCGTACCAGTCCTGGACGTGGCCCGCGCCCTGGTCCCCGCCGGCGCCGCCGTCGCCGACGCCGACGTAGAGGTAGCCGTCCGGGCCGAACAGGACGGAGCCCGCGTTGTGGTTGGCCTGCGGTTCGGGTATCTCCAGGACGGTCCGCTCGGAGTCGCGCCTGACCCGCCGTCCGTCGGCGGTCGCCTCGAACTCCGCCAGGACGAACGTGTGGCTGTAGCTCGACGGGGTTCCCTGCCGTCGCGGCGCGCTGTACCGGACGAACAGTCGGCGGTTCTCGGCGAAGTCGGGGTGGAGCGCGACGCCCAGCAGCCCTTTCTCGCTGCCGACCTCGACGGTGTCGCGCAGGTCGAGGAACGGCGCGTCGCGGAGGCCGTCCGACCCGTGGACGGACAGTCGACCGTTCTGTTCGGCGACGTAGCGCCGGTCGGCCTCGGGCGCGAACGCGACGTCGGTGGGCGCTCCGAGGCCGCTGGCGAGCGTCTCGAGGCCGACCTCGCCCGGTAGGCCTCCGCCCCCGGTCGTCGACGTCGTTCCGTTCGCCGTCGACGCCGTTCCGGTGGCGTTCGTCGCTTGGTCGGCGGGCGTGGTCGACTGGCTACAGCCGGCCAACCCCGTCGCGGTCCCGGCGACTACGGACTGGAGGAAACGTCGCCGCTTCATAGCCTGTCATGGTGTGCCACGGACAAAAGGGGACTGGGCCGTCCGAGGGGGACGTGCCGTCGTCGCGTCCCCCTCGCGTCACCCCGGACTCCGCTCGGACTGCGGGTTCCCCCGGACGTCGTCCAGCGCGTACAGGGTGCGGAGCCTCCCGACGGCGGTCTTACCCACGTAGCGGAGGACGTCGAGCCCGGTCGGTATCGTGTACAGGGAACCGAGCGAGTCCGGCGTCGTCGGGTCGTGCGCCGGGTCCCGAAGCGACACGATGCCGTTTGCGAGCATCTCCTGGCACGCGGCTATCTGGCGGCGCTCGACCTCGCGCCAGGTGTGTGCGTCGGAGATGTCGACAACGGTCTCGACGACGACTTCGCCGGCGTCGAGCGTCTCACCGATTCGCTGGAGGGTGACTCCGGCCGTCGGGTCATCGTGGAGAAACTCCCAGAGGCCGCCTGGCTGGCCGCGGTAGGATTCGAGGTCCCCTCGGTGGAAGCTCAACACGCCGTGGGTCGGCATCTCCAGAAACTCCCCCTTCAGCACGCCGAACCCGAACCGAACGACGACGTCCGTGTTCGTCCCGACCGTCTCGGCGACATCGTCCGGAAGGCGGTTACCGAACCCGTTCGCCGGAATCGGCCTGCATCGGATGCGGTCGGCGTCCGAGAGACCGTCGATGGTCTCTATCCGCTTCGGTTTCCGGTACTCTGGGACGGGGCCGAACTGCCGGACGACCCCCGTCAGCGACCAGAGCGGGTACGAGCGAAGCCTGTCGAGCCCGCACGAGAGGTACTCGCGGAACTCGTCCGAGAGCGACCGTGCGAGGAGGTCGCTCAGGTCGTCGGGACCTGCGGCGTCGTTGACGACGAGGTACGCGACCTCGACGTCCGCCTCCGCGACCATCCGCTCGATGGCTCGCTTCATCCAGGCCGGTACCGTCTCGCCGGGAAGGAGTATCCCGACCCGGAGCAACTCCGCCTCCGGTGACCGACGGTCCTGACCGTCGGGGCTCGTCCCCGTCGCGTCCGATTTCGGGTTCGACGGTTCGCTCGAAGGGACGTCTGTCGCCGGACACATGGTTTCACCACGTCGTTTTCGGACGTTCCGTTTTGTTATACGCGGCCTGCGGTCGCCGGGACGGAGTTTTCCCGAAACTGTGCCGGATGTACGTCTTCCGTACTGCTCCGTCGCATCGGCCTCGCAGAAAGCATCGAGGCGGAACGAGGAATCGCCTTCGAAACGTCCGATTCCAACCGATAGCTGTCACTTCCTTCGCCGTTGATGGCCGTTATGTCTCGCCGAACGAGTTCCGGTCGACGTGCGCCGGCGTCGACCGGCGTCCGCCGGTTACGTCTGGAACTGCGGGCAGGCGTTCGATTACTGCTGGAGGTCGTGTAGCTGGTCTTCGAGCGAGGTGAGTCGACGCTGTAGCCGGACGACGTAGCCGAATATCGCGAGAAAGACGATGCCGTATCCGGCGACGAGTAGGGGTTCCATGCTCATCTCCCGTTACGAGTCTTCGTCCGAAGTACTTTGTCCTCTATCTCGTGTAGCTTGATACGGACGCCCATCAGGGAGGCGTACAGGAGCGTCACCGCGACGATGGTGACGACGAGCGTCAGCGGGTCGATGTTCGCGCTCACGCCCTCGTTTCCGAGCGTCGTCTCGTGGAACGTCGGCGTCCACAGCCGCGTCGCGGTGTACGAGATGGGAACGGTTACGAACCCGAGGACGCCGTAGACGGCGGCGTACTTCTCGTCGCTGCTGTTCTCCGTCGAGGAGTAGACGACGAGATACCCCGCGTAGACGAGCCAGACGACGAGGAAGGTGACGAGTCGAACGTCGCTCCACTCCCACCACGAGTTCCAGATGACCTTCCCCCAGATGCTGCCGGTGACGAGCGTCAGCGTGGCGAACAGGAACCCTATCTCGCCGGAGCTGTGAGCGAGCCGGTTCCAGAACCGCCCGTCGTACCGGAGGAAGAGGACGCTCCCGAGGAACGTCGTGCCGAGCGCGACCGCGGCCGTCCAGGCGAGCGAGATGTGCCAGTAGGCGATACGGTTCGCACCGTGTTCGATGCCGTACATCGTGCTGGAAGCGTACCCGAAGACGAGCACGATGGAAGCGATGCCGGCGACGAGCGTTCCCCACCGGACGACGCCGCTCCACATGACCCGATGGAGAATTCGGACGAGGCCTCCCAGTCCGGACGATATTGTGCGCATATCCCTAATCTATGCAAGGGATTGAACTCCGACTCCTAATCTCTTCCGTTCACGGCGGTCAGACGAGCAACGACATCGCCGCCTTGTCGAGTTCGAAGAGCAACGCCACGCCGGTCGCGACGAGCGCGTATCCGGCCACCTTCCGGAGCAGTTCGGGTCGCCGGTTCCGCATTGCGGCGTCGACGAGCGCCCGCCCGCCACGCTTGCTCCCGTAGGCGACGCCGAGTAGCGGGAGCGAGAACCCCAGTCCGTAGACGAAAAGCAGCGACGCGCTCCGGGCGACGCTCCCGGTCGTCCCGACGTACGCCAGCACGGCCCCGAGTATCGGACCGACGCAGGGAAGCCAGACGACGCCCAGGAGCAGTCCGAGCAGGAACGCACTGGCGATGGGGTGGTCGTCCTCGTCGACGATGGTGGTCGCTTCGGACGCCTTGCCCGCGACCCTCGACGCGTACTTCGAGTACACCGCGTGGATGTCGTCGTCGGCCATGACCGCCCCGAAGGCGATCAGCAGCACCATCAGCGGGCCGCGGAGCGTCGCGGGCGTGAGTCCGCCGACGACGCCAGTCGCGACCCCGAGCGCGGTGAACGAACCGATGCTCCCGAGGACGATGGCGGCGGGTCGCAGCCGGTGGCCGACGCTTCCGGCGAGCATCGGCGGAATCATCGGCAGACAGCAGGGTGTCAGGATAGTCAGCACTCCTGCGACGAACACTGCGACCGTACTCGGTGTGCCAGCCATCGTCTACTCTCGGCGAAAGCAGGGTTCGCGGTTCGCGTTACGACGTCCGGTCGGAACGCGTCCACGCAGGCTCGTCGCGCACGAACGCGGCGTCGACGTCACTCTGCGTGTCGTTGGCGGTTCCGTTCGTCGCGTTCCCCGAGTTCTCGTACGGATGGTAGTCCGACCTGTTCGTCGGGAGGTCGGTGTTCACCGACACGTTCCGCATCGGTTCGTCGTAGCGGTCGACGTTGTCGGGGATGTCGCTCTTGCTGATCGGCTGGGTGCCGATCGGCAGTCCGGCCGCGATGAGCTTCTTCGACATCGGGTTGATATCGTAGCCGAACCGCTCCTGAACGCGGTCGTAGTAGACCGCCTCGTCCGGCGGTCCGTCCTTCGACCAGTCCTTGTTCTGGCGGTCGAGGTGTGGCCGCTTGTGCGCGTTGACGTACCCCGCGATGTCCTGGACGTCCCGCCAGTTGGTCAGCTGGTGCGGCGACCCGTACGGCATCGCCTCGCGGATGAAGCCGGCGGACGTGTACACCCGGCCCATACCGGCACCGTCGTTGTACGATTCTGGACCCCACAGCGGCGGGTACTGTCCCTTCTTGCCCTGCCCGTCCTTTCCGTGGCAGGACGCGCAGTTCTCCAGGTAGAGCTTCGCGCCGCGCACGGGGTTGATGTTGGGCACGGGCACCTGCTCGTCGCCCTCGGGCTTGCGGATGTGCCGCCAGTAGGGGACCTTCTGCATCGGCGTCCCCTTCGCCAGCCAGACGAGGTACGACTCCATCGCCTGGATTTCACGGCTGTCGTACTCGGGGATGTTCTCCGGCTCTGTGTTCATGCTCCGGAGGAAACAGCCCTGGATGCGCTGGCGCGTGTCGCGCATCCGGCTCGTCCGGCCCGTCCACTCGGGATATCCGGCGGCGGTCCCGACGAGGGGAATCATGTCGATGTCCTGGCCGACCATTCCCTGCGTGGTCGGCGCCGAACCGCCACCGTGGCAGTGCGCACAGGACATCCTGCTCGATCCGGTCATGTTCGGTATCTCGCCGGAGGTGTTCGCGAACAGCGTTTGCCCGTACTTGATGAGTTCGCGCCGGTTTTCGTTCTCCGGGAGCGTCGAGTTGTTCATCTTCTTGGGAACGAACGCAGCGCCGTCCCCGGCCGTCTCGTTCTTGTATCGGAGGTCGTCCGCCGACTTGCCCTCGCGCAGGTTCTCGTCTATCCACTCGTAGCCCGACCAGTCGCCGGGCAGTTTGAGTTCGCCCTGCTGGCTGTCGTCCGCCGGATACATGAGCGGAGCGGCACAGCCGGCGAGTACGAAGACGAGCGCCAGCGCAGCTGTCGCTTTCCGTCTCATGGGGTATCCCACCGACGATGCGACGACAGTCGCTTGCCCGAACGACCCTCTCGTATCACTTCCGTGGCCATGTACAGTATTGTGTTCTCCGGTTATATCTGCGGGGGTATTAAACGTTCTTAACTATATTTTTACTAATCTAGATTACCTGTCGTAATACGTCGAAGTCTGACCGGAGTGGTCACGGAATTCGTTTCTTTGAACGACCAGAAGCGTTCATTCTCGTCGTGCCTCCCGCAAGAGAACCGTCATCGATTGTGGTGGCTCTCTCCAAGAACACGCAATACTTAACCCGCCGGGGATGCGACCACTGCGTAGTCGAATGACACCCCGGAAGGTCCTCACACTGCTCTTTCTGGCGTCACTCCTGGGTATCGGCTACTTCTCGATGAACGCCGCACCGCTTCTGAGTGACCAGTCGTACTCCTATCACGGCGGCACCGAGTGGCACACCAACGTCACGGAGGCGCAGCAGATAGCCGAACGGCAGGACAAGCCGATGCTGATCTACTTCTGGACGACCTGGTGTACGTACTGCGAGGACTACAACCAGAAGGTCTACTCGGACGCCGCGGTGCGCGATGACCTCGACGAGTTCGTCCTCGTCGCGGTGAACCTCGACGACAGCAGTCCGGCGGCGACGCGTCTCCAGCAACGGTACGACGCCAACTATCCGCCGCAGCACGTCGCGGTGACGCCGGACGGCGAGACTCTCGTCGAAATAAACGGTTACGCGGAAAAGAAGGCGTTCGTCGAGTATCTCCAGCGCGCCCAGCGGAGGTACGACGGATGACGCCGGGACACGTCGTCGTGTTGCTCGCGCTCGGGACGAGCGTCGCTGCGACAGTCCTGCTCGGCCGCGACTACGTGCGCGACGAGGAACGGTTCGTCGACTACGTCCCCGCACTCGTGGGGGCGACCGCGGCCCTGCTGGCGACGGCGCTCTCGTATCTCACCTACCAGTTCGTCACGACCGACTACTCGAACGCCTACGTCTGGAACAACACGGCGGACTACCTGCCGCTGCTCTACCGAATCACGGGCGTGTACGCCGGAAACGAGGGGTCGGTGCTGCTGTGGGCGACGCTGGCCTCGACCGTCGCCTTCTGGGCCACGCGCGTCAGGGGTCTCGCCGGCCGAGACCGGAAGCTCGTCCAGGGCATCACGCTGAGCATCGTCGCGTACTTCGGGGTGATGCTCGTCGTCCAGAGCCCGTTCGACACCGTCGCCGACTCGTTCCCGCAGGCCGCTGCCGGGTTCACCCCCACCGCCGGCCGCGGTCTCAACCCGCTGCTGGTCGACCCGTACATGGCCATCCATCCACCGGTCATGTTCGTCGCGTACGCGCTGTTGACTGTGCCGTTCGCGATCGGGTCGGCGCACTTCGTCTCGCTGCTTTCCGGCCGGGACGGACTGTTCGAGAACTGGTACGGGAGCGTGCTCCGCTGGCTACGGGTCAGCTGGCTCTTCCTGACGGCGGCCGTCGCGCTCGGTGCGCTCTGGTCGTACACCGTGCTCGGGTGGGGCGGCATCTGGGCGTGGGACCCGGTCGAGACCGCCATTCTCGTCCCCTGGCTGTTCCTCACGGCGACGCTCCACGCGGTCACGAACTACCGTCCCGGACGCAACTACACGGTTCTCGCGCCCGCGATGACGTCGACGGTGTTCGCGCTCGCCATCTACACCACGTCGGTCGTCCGGAGCGGCGTCTTCCGGAGCGTCCACTCGTTCGCCGACGGCGGAATCGGCGCGTCGCTGCTCGTTCTGATGGGGGTGACGGCCGCGCTGGGCGTCTTCGTTCCGCTCGCGTACTGGTTCACCCTGGACGGCGAACCCGCAGGTGACGGCGACTGGCTCACCAGGACGAACCTGCTCCACCTCGCCGTCCTCGCGCTCGGGACGCTCGCGTTCGTCTCCATCTGGGGGCTGACGTTCCCGCTGCTGCGCGACCTCGCGACCGGCATCGAGGTCGAGGTCAACCCCAAGTACTACAACCTGTGGAGTTATCCGGTGGTGGTCGTCGCGATGCTGCTGCTCGGGTTCTACATGGACTTCGACGTCGAAGGACGCAAGCGGAGTCTCACCGCCCTCGGCGTGTTCTCGGTCGCCACCGTCGCAGCAGCGTTCGTCGTTCCGACCCCGGCCTGGCGACTCGCGTCCGTGTCGGCGTCGGACGCGCTCGTCTACCGCATCGTCGGTAACGCGAGCGCGCTCTCGGTCGTACCGCCGGTGCTCTACGTCTGCATCGCCGTCGTCAAGCGCGCTCTCGACCGGATTCCCGGCACGCCGCGTCGGTTCCAGTTGAAGGAGGTCGGCATCACGTTCGTCCACGTCGGCGTCGCGATACTGGTCGTCTCGCTGGCGTTCACGTACCTCTTCACGGCCCAGTCGTCGGTCATCATTCAGGACGCACGCCAGGGGTCGAGCGTAAAGCAGGTGCAGGGATCGGAGTATGCGGTCCAGGCAGTCGGCTACAGCGAGAGCACGCTTCCGAAGAACCCCGACCCCCGGCAGAGCGCGCTGTCGACCCGGGAGGTCGAGTCGAAAGGGCAGTCGCTGAACGGGAGCGTCGAGACGATTCACGGGACGGTCACGGAAATCAGACGCGGGCCGCGTGCGACCGTGGCGCAACTCGACGGCTCCGGAGTGTGGGTCGGGTTGACCGGCCAGAACCGGTCGGCTGCCGACCTCTCGAAGGGCCAGGAGATAGTGGCGAAGGGCGCGGTCATGTGGAACTACGTTCCCCAGACCGACGTCGTCGTGCTAACGGACGTCGAGCACGTCGGCCCGGTCTCGAACCCCCCCTCGACGCTCGACCTGACGCGCGTCGAGAAGAAGTCGGTGAACCTGCGCGTCTACCGGAACGACGAACTCGTCGCCGCCGGGAACGCCGGCCAGCGCCGCTACGTCAAGCAGGGCGGAATGCAGGTCCGCGACGTACTCATCGACCGTGGACTCACCCACGACACGTACGTCATCGCCGCGCTCAACGACGGTACCGCGTCGCTGACCGTCAAGCGCATCCCGCTGATGACGCCCATCCGTGCGGGCGTCGCGCTCCTCCTCGTCGGCATGTTTCTGGTCCTCCTGTTCGACCCGGACCACGGTCTCGCCGCCGAATCGCTCCGGTCGTCCGCGACCGCACCACAGAACGACACCTCGACGTCCGACTGACGATTTCAAACGTATGAAACGCTTCGCACTCTCGCTCGTCGTACTGCTCGCCTGCCTCTCGGTGCTTCCGCTCGCGACCGGGGCAGCGAACGATACGGTATCGGTTTCGGGAACGGCGACGGTCGCCAACGGCACCGCGAACGGCGACACCGTGACGGTGACGCCACTGGACGAGAACTACCGCCGGGCGGGACCGTCGGTGAACACCACGGTCTCCGACGGGTCGTTCACCGCCGACAACGTCACGAAGGCACCGCTGTACTACGTTCGCCTCCAGCACGGCGGTTTCTCGCACTACGTGCTGACGAACACCACGTCGGGCGTCGCCTTCGAACTGGGGGCGTCCATCTCCGGTCGCGTCGTGACCGAGAACGGATCGGCCGTGCCGAACGCCCGCTTGCTGGTGACGAGTCCGACCGGGCCACCGGTCGGACAGGTGAACACCTCCGAGAACGGGACGTTCGACGTCGGACCGCTGAAGCCGAACACGACCTACACGATACGGATGCATCGTGCCGGCGTCCCGTACAGGAAGACGATCACGACCGGGAACGCGTCCGACGTCCGGTTCGTACAGCGCGAACCGACGGCGAACGATTCGGTGCTCTCCGTCTCCGGCGGTAATCCCGCGAGCCGCGTGATGCAGGTCGCGCCCCGGAACAACAGCTCCGGACTGCGCGTCGTCGAGACGCTCACGCTGAACAATACCGGCGACCGCCCGTTCGTCGGCCCGGTCCACGTCACGCTTCCGGACGGCGCGACGCCGACCGGCGCGATGTTCCGCGACAAGCAGACGCAGTTCACACGCCGCGGCGACGGCGTCGTCGTCAACGCGACAGTCGCCGCGAACGACACGACCCGCATCGGCGTCGCGTATCGCATCGACAATCGGACGATACAGAAGACGGTCGAACACGACACGGACAACGTCGCCGTCGTCCTCCGCGGTTACAACGCCTCGCAGGTACGGCACTCGTCGAACCTCCGACGGGGACAGTCACCCATCCCGATGCTGACGAACGGCGAGCCCCTCGACGCCGGTGACCGGATTCGCGTCCACGTTCCGAAAGACGCGAAGAAGTCCCCCGGCACGTCGGCGAACCAGCCGGCCCAGGACGGCGGCGGCTCCGACTTCCCGGTCAGCGTGCTCGCACTGTCGTTCCTGAGCATCGTCATCGGCGGCATCCTCGCCTACCGGGCACTCTGACGCGATAGTGGCCGTCGACGGTCGCTCCCGTCGAAATCGTTTGGCCGCTGCGTTTCGACCGCTCTTCTATCCCTCGACGACGTAGTCGAACGTCGCGAACCCGGCGAGAAAGAGGACGCCGTCGTAGGCGAGCAACAGCACGACCCACGACGCGAGCGGTTCGGCGGTTCCGAGGCGTCGCGTGAGCGAGATGCCGGCGAGTAGCACGGGGACGACGAGCGGGACGAGCAACATCGGGAGTAACAGCTCTCGAATCCGGGACTTCACGGTCAGCAGTGCGAGGACGACGCCGGCGGCGGAGAACCCGAACGACGCGGCGACGACGACGCCGACGAGCGCCGGGAGCGTCGCGACGGTCGGAGAGTAATCGAGGAAGACGCCGACGAACGCGAGCGTGAGGAGCGCGACCCCCGTGACGAACACGGTCGAACTCGCGACCTTGCCGACGTAGACGGCCGACCGGTCGACCGGGGCGAGCAGCAGGCCGTCGAGCGCGCCGTCCTCGTCCTCGACGGCCGCGCCCTGCACGACGCCGAATGTCCCGGCGAAGACGAAGGCGATCCAGAGTGCGCCGCTGCCGACCGTGCCGAGGTCGACGAACGACTGGGCGAACCCGAACGCGAAGACGACGACGACCAGCAGCGCGAACACGACGGCGGTGTTGAGGACGCGCTTCGAGCGAACTTCCAGCACCAGGTCCTTCCGGGCGATCTCGTAGGCGACCCGCAGGAACGTCCGCATCGTCACCGGCCCCTCAATCCGATGGCGGCTCGATAGCAGTCCAGGAACTCCGACGGCGCGTCGAGGTCGGCCAGGCCGACGTCGCGCTCGACGACCCCGCCGTCGAGGACGAGCGCGCGGTCGCAGTGTTCGAACCCGCGTTCGAGATCGTGGGTCGCCATCACGACCGTCTCCACGCCGACGGCGTCGAGGAGGTCCCCGAAGTCGGCCATCGACCGCCGGTCGAGACCGGAGTACGGTTCGTCGAGCAGCAGGACCTCCGGCTCGTGCAGGAGCGCCCGAGCGAGCGACAGTCGCTTGCGCATGCCGTGGGAGAACCGGCTCGGATCGCTGCTCCCGTGGGCCGAGAGGCCGACCAGTTCGAGCAGTCGTTCGCATCGGTCCTCGTCGACGCCGTGGAGGCTCGCGTGCAGTCGAAGGTTCTCGCGCGCCGTCAGTCCGTCGTAGAGCATCGTGTCGTGAGAGAGCACGCCGAGGCGCCGCCTGACGGCCGTCCGGTCGGGCGTCAGTTCCTCGCCGTCGACGAGCACCCGCCCGTCGGTCGGCGTCGACAGCGTCGACAGGATGCGAAGCAGGGTCGTCTTGCCCGCGCCGTTCGGTCCGAACAGGCCGACGCGCTCGCCGTCCGCGACGCGAAAGCTCACGTCTCGGAGGGCGGTGACGTGGCCGAATCGTTTCGTCAGGTCGTCGACGTCGATGAGTGCCATTTGTCGCTTCGAGCCGTATCGGTTGCTCCGTTACCGTCGCGCTCCGCCCTGCGATGCCACACCGCGGCCGCCGTCGTAGCGGTCACCGGCGGTCCCTGCCGGATCACTTCGACTTCTCCGGGCGCTCTTCGCCCTCGTGGGCGCGCACGGAGAGGTCCTGAGCCTTCAGTTTCCCGTCGCGGAGAGCACCCTTCGCGACGACGATGCGCCCGTTCTGCATCGTCTCCGGCATCGGTCCCTCGTACACGACCGGCACCGAACTGTCGTTCTCCGTGACTTGGAAGGTTATCCGACCGTTCGCCCGCTGCAGGTCCGTGACCTGGCCCTCCAGGTTCACCCACTCGCCGTCGTACGTGCCGCTCTCGGCCTCGGCCGGCGTGACGAACGTCGTCGTCGCGTTCATCGTCGTCACCCCCAGAACGAGCAGCAAGACGAGTATCCCGACTCCCCCGAAGAGGAACTTATTTTTCCGCTTCATTGGATTGAATTGGTCGTTTTCTGCATTTCAAAGTTGGCCTTCGTCCGAACGCCCGTCACGGCTCAGGAGGGACCGTCCGATGGCAACCGTCTCGACGTCGCCACGGTCGGCCGCCGTCTGGAGCGCCTCGACTGCATCGGCGGTGACCTCGGTCGTTATCGCGTCCGCCAGCGCCGCGACGATGCGGCGCTGTTCTTCGGTGAGTCCGTCCCGTTTCAGTTTCCGCGTCGCTTCGGCGAGTTCGCATCGTTTCGTCCGTCGTATTTCGGTGCGAACGTCGTCGACCGCGTCCGTCGGCGTCGCGTCCGAGCACGTATCTGCCGTCGCCATCGTTCGCGTACAGTGACGCCGGTGGCATATGTGTTTGGATAGTTCCCCCAATATTTCCCACGTCCACCTACGACGTCTCTCCCACGGACTCCCCGGACCGGATCTCACTTTCTTCGTTCGAGTCGACCGTCCTGCTCTCGACCGTCGACGACGCGAAAACCGCCGGTCTCGTCGCGCGTCGAGACCTCTCGCTGGGGGAACGGTATCTTGATTCCCTCCCGGTCGTAGGCGGTCTGGACGGCCGCGATAACCTCGGTGATGGCGCGCCACTTCCGGCGACTGCTCGGACGGTCGATCCAGAACCTGAGTTCGAGGACGACGGCGGACTCGTCGAACCCCGTCAGAACGGACCGGGGCCGGGGTACCTCCAGAACGTCGGGAACGTCCGCCATCTCCCGTTCCGCGACCGACATCGCCCGGTAGGGGTCGGTCGAGTAGTCGATGCCGACCTCGACTTCGAGCCGAAGTCGCCCCTTCCGCCCGTAGTTCGTGATCGAGTTCGAACTCACCTCGTCGTTCGGGAGGATGACGTACTCGCCCGAAAACGTCTCGATTCGCGTGGTGAACAGCGTGATGTCGGTGACGATGCCTTCCCCGGCTTCGTTTTCCCCGATCGGAACCTGTATCCAGTCGCCGATCTCGAACGGCCGCGAGAACATCAGCGTGAATCCTGCTATCAGCGCGCTCAGGGTTTCGTTCGCTGCCAGTCCGATGATGATACCGAGGAATCCGGCCCCGATGAGGAACGCGCGAACGTCCACTCGCCACACGCCCAGCAGTAGCAACCCCGAGAGGAGGTAGATGCTGACCTCCGCAACTCGGGCGAAGACCTCTCCCTGATGGCGAGTGATCTGCCTGCTTTGCGTAACGAATCGGTCGATGATACGGATGGACATCCCCGCTCCGACGTAGGCCGCCACGAGGAGACCAAACGTGATCGCAATGCGGGCTCCTGCTGCCGTGAGTTTCGAGAAGACGTCGACCCTCGGGGCGGGAGCGGTGGGGTCCGTCCAGAGCGCGAGTGCCCACTGTCCGACGAGAATCGCGGCGAGTCCACTCGTCGTGAGGAGGAAGACGTCCACGAAGCGCGAGTTGAACTGCCGTTTTAGTCGCGGTGCGATCCTCCAGAGCACCCACACGACGAACACGAGCACGACGAGCAGGAATGTCGATAGCAATACCCGAGAGTCGGGGTCGGGGAGTTGCTGGTCGAGTTGGAAGACGAGGCTTGGAGAGTTCGACATGGAACCGACTCCGACGGTGGTGTGGCACGCTCTCCGGTGTTCACGGAGACGGCCGACACTCGTCTCTCTCACTATACACCGCATCCGGCTTGAGTATGTTGAAAAGCCTACAGAAATGGGACAATATATCTGAGATTCACGAACTTCTCTTGAAAAATGAGAGGTGGATGGTTGGTTCCTGGTCAGTGTCAGGGAACGTTTCGGTCGTCGCTGTGCACTTCGTCTGGGACGGGGCCGCGCCTCTCCTCCCGGCGACGTCCAGGGAGGAGACGACTGCTACGATGTGATTGCCACCGTCGCGTCGTACTCGCCGCGGTCGGTCGTCACGTGCACGTCAAACGTCACGGCGAGCACGTGCGTCTCGCCGCCGCGGTTCTGGACGACGACGCCCCGGTCGGCCTCGCACGCGCCGAACTGCCGGTCCGGACCGCTCGGACACCGCCGGTTCGCCCACGCTCGGGCCACCGACCGGTTGTAGCCGACTCGATACACGGTCCCCTCCTCGACTCGTGAGGTCTCCAGCGTCTCCACGTCGTCGGCTATCCGCGACCGAACCGTGGACACCGCAGCCGACCGCGACCCCCACCGGTAGCTCGACGGAATCCCGTCGGCGGCGTCGTGGACCGCCCTGCCGAGGACGCGCTCGGCGCTCTCGACCGGCGCGTCGCAGTCGCCGGTCGCTCGCACGTCGGCGTGACATCCCAACTGAGGTAGGCGAACACGACCGGAGCGAGCGCGACCGCGACCACGGCGGCCGCCGCGAGGACCAGCTGAGCACAGTCCAGGTCGTCTCGACTGATCACGCGTACCACACCCAGATCGTCACACCGTCGTTCGTCGTCGTCATCAGAATCCTACTGTCTTCTGCACCTACGCGAAATTAGTGTGTTATTTTAACAGCCGCTAGAGGACATTGTTAATGCTGATCCACTGGAACTTCCCATTTCGACCAGCCATAATCACGCTAAAGTCTGTAACCGTAAGCCGGTATAGAGATCCCTGGATATTCATCCCCGTTACATGGTTCTTTGACTGGAAACCATCGTTACGGAAGTGCGAGGAGACAGCCCCGCCCTTTAGGGCGGGGAGGATGTCAACGTGCCATCGCGATGGATGAATCATAATCGGAATTACGGCCACTCCAACGTCTAACGACCATATCCGGTGGTGAGCGTAAGTTGTTGGGTGTTCATAATCAGTATTTCCCCCGGAAGAACGGGGTGTGATTGGTTCAGCGAACGACTATGGACGAAAGTGAAGGGATATGGAAGAGATCTTGCTTGGAGAGGGAAGTTGCTTTGAGTGAATCCGGTTACGGCTATCGGTTTGTACTGAGAGTACAGCGCACAGATTTGATCCGTCATGGCCTTAGAAATCGCCAGACCGAATCCGATTATGAAGATTTGAATGGCTCTATGAACAGAATTCTTGCGAAGCGTATCGTTGTCCTTAGCACCCTCATAGCATCGTCCGCTGATTTTCGCCACTTTCAGACATTCTGAGCAGACCACGTTCTCATTCCTAGTTCCGTCTTCCAGCTATCCCCCACATCTTTGTCCCGGGGATTCAGGCCAATTATGAGACCGAGTTGAACCCCTAGAAGAGGACTAGAACGCTCATTATCGGTTCTCGTGAGCTGATGCTGATTATGAAATGAGATAGTTAATTTAGTTATATGTAGCCGGGGTTTCATTCGACCGTTCGAACGTCCCCGTCGAACGGGGTCCGGAACCGTGTCGCGGCGCAACTCCGCGAGGGAGACGCTCCGTGACGACGTCGACGAGGACGTCCGCGTTCGCTACGTACCGAAACGAAAACGAGTGCGATGTCGCTCCGCTCGACTTGGGTCGCTACGTCGTGGTCGTCATGGTCGTCGTCTCCTCGCCGCTCGCGTCGACCGCCGTCACGAGGTCGAACGCCTGGGCGTCGTCGCTCGCTTCCAGGAGACCGACGGCGAACGCCGAGACGACGGTGCCGCCGTCGAGCGTCGCGTCGAACGTCGCGACGGCTTCCTCCGTCCCGGCGGGACGAACTTCGATGGAGTACGACCCGGCGGGAACGTCGACGTAGTCGCTGGCGTTGCCGAACTCGAGTCCTTCGAGGAGTACGTTCCCGTCCGCGGCGACGTCGACGGCCGGCGCGTCGGGCGAGAGGTGAACCGCTCGCAGGCGAACCTGGTCCGCCGACGGCGCTTCGTTCTCGTCCACGAATACGAACGCCTCGGGACTGTCGAGTCTGCCGCCCGCCGCAACCGTGTAGTCGGTGTTCGATTCGAGGGTGGCTTGCTGTTCGAGAATTGCGCTCTCCCGACCTTCTCCCGCGGGCGCGACCTCGAAGGTGTGTTGGCCGGGTTCGAGTTCGAGGTAGTCGCTCACGGCCTTGAACTCGACGCCTTCCAGAACGCGGTTCCCGTCCACGAACACGTCGACTGCTGGCGCGTCCGGAACGGCGTGGACGATTCGGACGCGGGCCGCTTCTCCATCGGCTGTGGTCGTGTCGTCTGCGCTCGCTACCCCACCGAGAGCGGTCAGTCCGCTCGCACCGACGATTCGAAGTATCCGTCGTCGTGTGTGCTTCATCTCTATTTCCCCCGCCACCTCCACGACAGGTTAGCAAAAAATAATTTTCCCCAACCAGTTGGGCACTGTTCAGATTAGCTGATTCCATGCGAAGGCGAGCGTTTGCAACCAATTTTCGGCGGAGCGGTGTGTTGCGTG